>CAIPXZ010000234.1 GCA_903869075.1 uncultured Myxococcales bacterium
CACTGGTCGAGCGCCGAGCACGTCACCGGGTTGCTGCCCGTGCACGTTCCGGCCTGGCATGTGTCGGTCTGCGTGCAGGCGTTGTTGTCCGTGCAGCTCGTGCCGTTGGCCTTGTTGGGATTGCTGCAGCTGCCGGTCGCGGGCGCGCAGGTGCCAATGTCGTGGCACTGGTCGAGCGCGGAGCAAACGACCGGGTTGGTGCCCACGCACGCGCCGGCTTCACACACGTCGCTCTGCGTGCAGGCGTTGCCGTCGGCGCAGCTGGACCCGTCAGCCTTGCTGGGGTTGCTGCACGCACCACTCGAGGTGTCGCATGTGCCGGCGACATGGCACTGGTCCTGGGCCGAGCACACGACCGGGTTGGCACCCGTGCATGTGCCGCCCTGACAGGTGTCGGACTGCGTGCACGCGTTGCCGTCCGTGCACGTCGCGCCGTTGGTCTTGTTCGGGTTGCTGCACGTGCCGTTGCTGGGGTCGCAGGTGCCGATGTCGTGGCACTGGTCGAGCGCCGAGCACGTCACCGGGTTGCTGCCCGTGCACGTTCCGGCCTGGCAGGTGTCGGTCTGGGTGCACGCATTGCCGTCGCTGCAGGTCGAGCCGTTGCTCTTGTTCGGATTGCTGCATGTGCCGGCGAACGGGTCGCAAACGCCAGCGTCATGGCACTGATCCGCCGCCGTGCAGACTACCGGTGTGGTGCCCACGCAGACGCCGGTCACGCAGGTGTCGATTTGCGTGCAGGCATTGCCGTCCGTGCAACCGGTGCCGTCGGCAAGCGCGGGCTGGCTGCAGAAGCCGCTCGTCGGGTCGCAGGTGCCGACGTCATGGCACTGGTCCAGCGCCGAGCAGACGACCGGGTTCGCGCCAGCGCATTCGCCGCCCTGGCAAGTGTCGGACTGCGTGCAGGCGTTGCCATCGTTGCAAGTCGCGCCGTTCGCTTTGCTCGGGTTGCTGCACGTGCCGTTGGCCGAGTCGCAGGTGCCGACGTCATGGCACTGGTCGAGCGCGATGCAGGTCACCGGGTTGTTGCCCACGCATGTGCCGGTCTGACAGGTATCGGTCTGGCTGCAGGCGTTGCCGTCATCGCAGCTCGCGCCGTTGGCCTTGGCCGGGTTGCTGCAGGTGCCGTTGCTCGGGTCGCAGGTGCCGGCGGTGTGGCACTGATCGGGCGCCTGGCACGTCACCGGGCTGGCGCCGGTGCAGGTGCCGGTCTGGCAGGTGTCCGACTGCGTGCAGGCGTTGTTGTCGTCGCACGTCGTGCCGTTGGCCTTGGCCGGGTTGCTGCACGTGCCGTTGCTCGGGTCACAGCTGCCGGCGGTGTGGCACTGGTCCTGCGCGGTGCAGACGACCGGCGCGGCGCCGATGCAGAAGCCCGCCTGGCAAGTGTCCGACTGCGTGCAGGCGTTGCTGTCACTGCAGCTGGCGCCGTCGGCCTTGACCGGGTTGCTGCACGTGCCGCTGGTCGGGTCGCAGGTGCCGGCGGTGTGGCACTGGTCGGCGGCGCCGCAGACGACCGGGCTGGCGCCGATGCAGACGCCGGTCTGGCAGGTGTCGGCCTGGGTGCAGGCGTTGCCATCGGTGCAGGCGAAGCCATCGGCCTTGGCCGGGTTGCTGCAACTGCCGCTGGTCGGGTTGCAGGTGCCGGCGTCGTGGCACTGGTCCAGCGCGTTGCAAACGACCGGGTTCGCGCCGACGCATGCACCGGCAGCGCAGCTGTCCGCCTGGGTGCAGGCGTTGCCGTCGTCGCACGTGGCACCGTTGTTGCCGGCGACGTTGGTGCAGCCGGCGACCGGGTCGCAGCTGTCCACCGTGCACGGGTTGCCGTCGTTGCAGTCGGCGACCGTCGGGGTGCCGGCGCAGGCGCCGCCGCCGCACTTGTCGTTGTGCGTGCAGGCCACGCCGTCGTTGCAGGTGGCGGTGTTGTTCTTGGTCTGGCAGCCGGCGACGACGTCGCAGCTGTCATCGGTGCACGGGTTGCCGTCGTTGCAGGTGAACGCGTTGCCTTTGCAGACGCCGTTGGCGCAGGCGTCGGCGTTGGTGCAGGCGTTGTTGTCGGTGCAGGCCTGGCCGTCGTTGCCGGCGGGCGTTGTGCAGCCGGTCGCGGGGTCGCAGCCGTCGGCGGTGCACGGGTTGCCGTCGTTGCAGGCCTTGGCCGAGCCGGTGCAGGTCTGCCCGACGCACGTGTCGCTGATTGTGCAGGCGTTGCCGTCGTTGCAGGCGGTCGCCGGCAGCGCGTTGCTGTGGACGCAGCCGACGTTCGTGGTGCAGCTGTCGATGCTGCACGGGTTGCCGTCGTCGCACGCGTTCACGCCGGTCGAGGTGCAGAGGCCGGCGGCGCAGACGTCGCCGGTGGTGCACGGGTCGCCGTCGTTGCAGGCGCTGACCTTGTTCTGGTGGACGCAGCCGGTGGCCGTGTCGCAGGCGTCGGCGGTGCAGACCTTGCCGTCGTCGCAGTTCGGCGCCACGCCGCCCACGCAGGTGGACGCCGCGCAGGTGTCGACGGTTGTGCAGGCGTTGCCGTCGTCACACGCGGCCGTGTTGGCGAGGTGGACGCAGCCGCTGCCGTCGGCGCAGGTGTCGTTGGTGCAGACATTGCCGTCGTCGCAGCCGTTGACGCTGCCGGAGCAGACGCCGCCGTTGCACTTGTCGTTGACGCTGCACACCTGGCCGTCATCGCAGGCGATGCCGTTGGTGTTGGTGTTCACGCAGCCGATGACCGGGTCGCAGCTGTCCGCCGTGCAGGCGTTGTTGTCGTTGCAGTTGGGCGCCGCGCCGCCGACGCACGCGCCGCCGCTGCAGGCGTCGTTTGTCGTGCAGGCGCTCTTGTCGTCGCAGGGCGCGCTGTTGTTGGTGAAGACGCAGCCCTTGGTCTTGTCGCAGGTGTCCGTCGTGCAGCCGTTCTGGTCGTTGCACGGCGAGTTCGGCTGGCCCTTGCAGGTGCCGGCGACGCAGCTGTCGTTGTTCGTGCAGGCGTCCTTGTCGTCGCAGGTGCTGCTGATCGGCGTGTTGACGCAGCCGGTCTTGGGGTCGCAGCTGTCCAGCGTGCAGACGTTGGAGTCATCGCAGCTGACCGGCGTCGAGGCGCACGCGCCCACGGCGCACTTGTCGTTGGTCGTGCAGGCGTTGCCGTCATCGCACGCGGTGCCGTCGAGCTTCGTGTACTTGCAGCCGGCGGTCGGGTCGCAAACCTCGGTCGTGCACGGGTTTTTGTCGTCACAGGCCACCGCCGTCGAGACGCTGCAGGTGCCGCCGCCGCACGTGTCGCCAGTTGTGCAGGCACTGCCGTCGTTGCACGGCAGGCTGTTTGGCGGGAACGCGCAGCCGCCGCCGACGTCGCTGCAGGTGTTGTCCGTGCACGGGTTGTTGTCATCGCAGCCGACCACGGTGCCGAGGCACGTGCCGCCGGTGCACTTGTCGTTGGTGCTGCAGGCTTTGCCGTCGTTGCAGGCGAGGCCGTCGGCGTTGGTGTTGACGCAGCCCTTGAGCGGGTCGCAGCTGTCGGTGGTGCAGGGGTTGCTGTCGTCGCAGTTCAGCGCGGTGCCGGGCGTGCACAGCGGGCCGGCGCACTTGTCGTTCAGCGTGCAGGCGTTGCTGTCGTCGCAGTTGACGACGGTCTCGGCGTGGACGCAGCCGATCGCCGTGTCGCAGCTGTCCGCGGTGCAGGCGTTGCCGTCGTCGCAGTTGGCGGTCGTGCCGGCGGTGCAGGTGCCGTTCTGGCAGCTGTCGTTGGCGGTGCAGGCGTTGCCGTCGGAGCAGCCGCCGGTGAGCGCCGTCGTCTTGCAGCCGGTCTTGGAGTCGCAGGTGACCGACGTGCACACGTTGTTGTCCGCGCAGACGATCGCCGTGCCGACGCAGCTGCCGGTGGCGCAGGTGTCGTTGTTGGTGCAGGCGTCGCCGTCGTCGCACGCGCCGGTGAAGGCGGTGTTGGTGCAGCCGCTGACCGCGTCGCACAGGTCCACGGTGCACGGGTTGCCGTCGTCGCACTTGCTTGTGCCGTTGCCGGTGCAGGCGCTGGCGGTGCAGGCGTCGGCCAGCGTGCAGGGGTTGCCGTCGTCGCAGGTCACGGCGTTGGGCAGGTGCACGCAGCCGGTCACGTCGTTGCAGGTGTCGTCGGTGCAGGGGTTGTTGTCGCCGCAGCCGCTGGTCGCGCCGATGCAATTGCCGTTGAGGCACGCGTCGTTGGTGCTGCACGCCTGGCCGTCGTCGCAGGCCTTGCCGTCCAAGTTCAGCTTGAAGCAGCCGGTCGTCGGGTCGCAGCCTTCGGCGGTGCAGGGGTTGTTGTCGCCGCAGTCAGTCGCGGTCACCGCGGTGCAGAGGCCGGTGACACAGGCTTCGCCGGTGGTGCAGGCGTTGCCGTCGTCGCAGTTGCCGTCCTGGGCGGTGTGCACGCAGCCGGTGCCGGGCGTGCAGGAGTCGGCGGTGCAGGCGTTGCCGTCGTCGCACGTCGCGGCGGCGCCGGCGGTGCAGGTCGAGTTGGCGCAGACGTCGCCGGTGGTGCAGACGTCGCCGTCGTCGCAGGT
This sequence comes from uncultured Myxococcales bacterium, assembly GCA_903869075.1. GTDB lineage: Bacteria > Myxococcota_A > UBA9042 > UBA9042 > UBA9042 > CAIYBN01. The sequence goes on from CAIPXZ010000234.1 coordinate 4,518, forward strand.
CGCAGCGTTGGCGAGGTGGACGCAACCGCTCGTCTTGTCGCAGGAATCGTCGGTGCAGACGTTGCCGTCGGCGCAGTCCACGGTGCCTTCCACGGCGCACGCGCCGTCCAGGCACTTGGTCGCGGTGCAGGCGTTGCCGTCGTCGCAGGCGGCGGTGTTGTTCGGGTACGTGCAGCCCTTGCTCAGGTCGCACTTGTTGTCGGTGCACGGGTTGCTGTCGTCGCAGTCGCTATCGACCAAGCAGCCGACGTCCGGGCCGATGGTCGTGTCGCCGTCGCTGCTGTCGGGCGTCTGCACATCGCCGGCATCGGCGACGTCCTGGGTGTCCGCTGTGTCTGCGGTATCCGCGGTGTCCGTCGTGTCCGCGGTATCGATCGCGTCCTTGCTGTCCGGGGCGTCCGCTGTGTCCTTGGTGTCGTCCGGCACGATGTCTGTCTTGACGTCCGGCTTGCCGATCGTGTCCGGCACATCGATTGCAATGTCGCCAACCTGCACGTCGTCCGTGCTGTCATCGGCGGCGACGTCGTCGGGCGGATTGCTCGCGGCATCGCCGCAGCCCACCAACGCGATCGCAAGCGTCAGGGCCAACAGCGGGCGACAACAGAGCGACCGGATCGTCAAGTTCGTATTCATGTTCATGGAATTAGCCTCGGACCAGAATTGCAAGGGACGCAGCACAGACCTTCACAGCTTACCCTGATCGGCCGCGTAAATCAATTCCAAAAAGCGCGACGGCCCGACCAATTTCGCCAGCTTTCGGCAAAAGTCTTTGGCGATATCCGCGTTTATTCAACGCACCAGAATCGCGGCGGCGACCTGGGTCGTCCGGTTGCCGTTGTCCGCGCCGTAGCACGCCACGTCGCCCGCGACCGGCTTGTCCGTCATGCCGCACACGTTCGAAGCGGCGCCGACGCCGATCCAGGAGTCGACCGTGCCGCAATCATTTTCGTTGTTGCCCTGGATGCCGATGCGCAAGGACGTGCTCGCGGTCACGATGTTGAAGCCCTCCAGCTGGCAATGCGACTGCAGCGACCCGTCCGCCAGCAACGCCTCCCACGCCGGCAGCCCGGCGGTCGTCGGCACCGGCTGGTTGGCGATGAACACGGCCTGCAGCGCCGACGCCGTCACCGGCAGCGTCAGCCAGCGCCAGGCATTGTTTTGCCAAAAGCCCACGCGAATCGCGGTGATCGGCAGCGCCCACGCGCTCGGCAGCACCGCCGCTTTGCCGTCCAGACCGCCGCTGCCAAAGGCCTTGGGCTTGAGCCACGCGTCGCCGCCGTAGGCGAATTGCGGGTCGGCGCCGTCGATCTTCATCGCCAAGGTCCAGCCGCCGCCGTCGGCGTGCAGGTCGCACCAGGCCTGGAACGGTGGCAGCGGTCCGGCGCCGTCGGGGTCCAGCCAGTACACGCCGTCGCTGGGCGTGACGCTGGCGGCGGCGGCGATGGCGGCGCAAGACGCGGCGATGGGCGTCACTTCGGCGGCGAGGCAGACGCCCGCCGTGCACGTGCCGGCGCCGCACGCGACGCCATCGAGCGCTGTGTGGCCGCAGCCTTGGCCGGGTGCGCACGCGTCGGCGGTGCAGGCGTTGCCGTCGTCGCAGCTGGCGGTGGCGGTGGCTGGCAAGCACGCGCCAGCTTGGCAGCGCGCGCCGGTTGTGCAGCCCGTCGCGGCGTCGCAGCCGATGGCCAGCGGTCGCGCGCACACGAGGCACGGCTCCACCGTCGCGCCGCTGACGTCGTTCCAGGTGCCGTCGGCGCCCATCGCGCCAAAGTCTTCGCCGTCGTTTGTCGCGGAGCCGCCGGCGTTGTTGGGCTCGCCGTCGGCCCAGTTGGCAAAACCGCCGTGGACGGCGTCGCTCCAGTGCCAGTGGCCTTCCTGCGCGTGGTCGGACAAGCCCAGCCACGCGGTTTTGGCGCCGCAGGTCGCCGTCGCCAGGTCGCGGACAAAAGTGTTGTCGGGCAGGGACCGCGCAGCGGCCAGCTCGCCGCCCCACGCGTGGCACGCAACGCGCGCGTCGGCCCAGGTCAGCGGCGCGACGATCGCCTTCCAGCAGCGGCCGCCGTGGACGGTGTCGGTGCAGTCGCTTGTCAGCGGTACCGCCCAGGATGTGCAGCCGGTCTCGGGCATGCAGGTGTCCCAGGTGCACGGGCTGCCGTCATCGCACGGCTTGGCCTTGCCGTCCACGCAGTGGCCGAGTGCGCACACACCGGCGAAAGCACAGGCATTTTCGTCGACACATGTCGCGGCGGTGGCCAGGTACACGCAGCCGATGCCGGTCTGGCAAACGTCCTGCGTACAGGCGTTGCTGTCGTCGCAGGTGCGCGGCTTGCCGGCGGTACAGGTGCCTGCGGCGCAGGTGTCGGCGATTGTGCACGGGTCGCCGTCTTCGCAGCCGCCGCTCGCCGGACTGTGGCTGCAGGCGCCGGTGGCGTCGCAGGCGTCGGTTGTGCAGGGGCTGCCGTCGTCGCAGACCGCGGTGCCGGCGGTGCAGGCGCCGTTGGCGCAGGTCTGGTTGGCGGTGCAAGGGTCGCCGTCGTCGCAGTCGGCGTCCTGCTGGCAGTCGCAGCCGGCGCCGCCGGGGCAAGTCGTCGCGGAAATTTCTGCCGGTGCATCGGCCGCCGCATCCGCGGATGTCGCGTCCGCGGCGGCATCGACCGCGGCGTCCGCAGCGACGGCATCGTCGCCAACCGGCGCGGCGGCGTCGGTACAGGCCGTCGCGCCGACTACGGCTGCCAAGCACCCCCAACGGGCCAATGTGGAGCAAATCGCCATGATCCTCAGGTCTTTTTGCGCGTGCGCTGGGTGATCGGCATGTCCGCTCGCCGCGGCGGCGCGGCTTGATACCGGGCGGTGCTGGCGCTGGCGGCGTCCGATGGCGCTGCAGCCGGCATCGGGCTCGTGATCGCCTGCGCTGCGGCCAGCGGCGGACCCAGCTCGCGCTCCGCCACCGCCTCGATCGCGTGGATCGCCCGGCTCAGCGCCGGCGTCATCTCCAGCCAGCGCACCGCCACGCCCGTGCGCCGCGTCGCGCTGCGGTGGACGGTGTACATGACCTCCGCCGGCACGGCGATCATGCTCGTGCCGTTCGGCGTGGCCAGCGCAATGCTGATGCGCGTACCCGGCGCCGCCATCACGCCGGTGGCCAGATACGCGCCGCCGGGGCCGATGTCCGTACACATCGCCTCAAAAAGTTGGCCGTCGAGCATCAGCGATGCCCGCAAGTGGCACGGGTAGCGGGGCATTTGGCGGCGTTCTGACGTCATTTCCGGCTCTCCTGCCCGCAAGCTTGACTCAAACCGCGCGCGCTTGCCAGCCGCCGACCAACCGGCCCACCACGTTGCGCACTTCCAGCTGCGACCATGCCGCTTCCGCCGGCCAGCCCGCCGGCCACAGCGCCGTCAGCACGGCGTCGATGGCGACCGGCAAGGCCTCCGCCACGCCCGAATGGATCTTGATGGCCACGCCCACCTGCACATCTGGCAGCGCCATGCAGAACACGCCGCCCGCGCCCACCTTGACCGTCAGCGGCAGCCGCGCCCGCTGCACCACCGCCAGATCCAGGCGATCGGTGCCCGACGTCAGCTCCGGATGCGCCGCCATCGCCAGGCCGATGCGCCCCAGCCGCGAAGTGCCCGCGTGCATCGCCGCGGCGATCTCGCTCCACGCCCGGGCGATCGCCGCCAACGGCAGGGAAAACGTCGGCACGCCGCAGCCATCCACCGCCAGCTCCGGCGTGTGCTGGCAGAGTTCGGTGACCCGTTCGCGAATGCGCTGCTGCAGCGGGTGCGTCTCCGGGCGGTAGTCCAGCGGCCAGCCGGCATGCTGCGCCGCGGCGACCATGAAGGAATGCTTGCCCGAGCAGTTGTTGTGCAGGTCCGTGAACTGGCCGTTTTGCCTCAGGATTGCCTCCGCCCGCGGCGTGTACACCGGCGGGTGCGCGCCGCAGCGCAAGTCGCTCGGCTGCAGGTGAAAATGCTGGAGGATCGCCGCGGCCATGTCGGTGTGCACGACCTCACCGCTGTGGGACGCCGCGCCCAGCGCCAGCCACGGCTCCGGCACCGGCGGGTCCGCCAGCACGCTCAGCGACACGTCCAGCTGCACCGGCTTGGCCGCCGAGCGCCACGTCGTCGCCACCGGCTCGCCCCATTGCCGCACGATTTGCCCGTGCGCCAGCGCCACGGCCGACCACGGATGCACGGATTCCACACAAGGACCACGGACTTGTTCGATGACGGGCATGACGACCTATTGCGTTGGGGTGACGGCTGCCGGCAGCGCGAGCTGCGGCGCCAGAAAAGCCGCGAGCTGGCCGAGGCCATGCGGGTTCAAGTGGATATCGCCGCGCGGCGTGTCGATGAACAGCGCTGGCTCGCCTTCGCGCGTCACCGCCCGGTCGATGAGCGTCTGCGTGTCCAGCGGCTGCAAGCCGGCGTCGCGCAGCACCCGCAGCAGCTGGGCGCGCCGCGGCTCGGCGAACTCGCGGTATTGCGTGCGGCGCAACGGCATGATCACGACCTGCAGCGTCACATGCGCCGCGCCCAGAACCGCTTGCATCGCCTGCAGATAGCGCAGGTAAAGCCCGGTATCGGCCGGCGGCGCACGGTCGTGGGCGCGCGGCGGCTCGATCGCCCGCAGCTGCAGCCAGGTCAGATGCCGCACCAGCCACGAGCGCTCCGCCAGCGCGGCGATCGGCAGCGGCAACCGGCTGTGCAGCAGCACCGCGTGCCACGGCCGCGCCGGCCAGATCGCCTCCGGGCAGCGCAGCCGCGGCGTCAGGCCGTCCAGCTGCAGCGGCGGTTGGCCATCGCAGCTCTCGGTCGGCGCCGCGACCTCGTCGGCGTCATTGCCCGGCATCACGTACAGCACCACCAGCGCCGGCCGGCCCAACGTCAGCGCGCGCTGCAGGAACGCCAACTCGGTGTCGATCGACGTGCCCGGCACGCCCGCGTTCAGGTGCCCCACGGCCGGCAAGAGCCGCGCCAGCTGCGCCGGCAGCGCCCGATCCGCTGGCACGCCCGAGCCAAAAACCATCGAATCGCCCAAGTGCAGCACCCATGGCCTGTCGTGCGGCGGCTGGCCGAGACGCAGGCAGCGTTCAGTCTCGTCGCCGATGCTGGCGTGCAGCGCGCAGTGCACGAGCAGGTTGCCGGCCGCGACCGGCAGGCCATCGGGCCGCGGCGAGGCGCGGCTGAACAGCGACAGCGGCTCGTACTCGACGACTGGTGGCGGCGGCAGCCCGAGGCGCGTGAACAGCTCCAAGCCGAGCAAGCCGGTGCCCAGCGTCACCAGCGACACCAGCCACGGCAGGGGCCGCGCGAACCGCGCGTGGGTCAGCGCCAGCCAGGTGAGCGTCGCCAGCAGCCCCATCGCCGCGCCGTCCATCGCGCCAACCCGACCGCTGCGCACCGCCAGCGCCACGCCGGACACCGGCCCCAGCACCAGCGGCAGCCAGGCCGACACCACGCCCGTCGCCCGTTTGCCCCAGCCCCAGCGCACAATCAGCCCCGGAACGCCGCCCACCAGCAGCGGCGCCAGCCACCAAATCGCCAGCCACGCTGGTAGCGGCAGGCCCCAGATCGCCGCGCCGTCGGTCGGCAGGTACGCACGCAACCGGAGCACCAGCCAGGCCGCGTCCAGCAGGGAAAATAGCAGGAAAAACAGCCAGATGCGCTCACGCCGCCACGCCATCGGCATCCGGCCCAGCACCGCCTGGATGAGCAGCGCCAACGCCAGCAGCGGCGCGAAGAAGCCGCCCAGCAGCGCGAGCCACGGCGGACCCGGCAACGGCGTCAGCGCCTGGTGCGGCGCGGACTGCCAGAGCGAATTGCCTTCCAGCGCGCGGTACAGCACGGCGGCGTCCGGCGGCGGGCCAGCCGGAAACTGCACGCACCAGGCCGTCAGGCGCTGGCCGACACACGGCGCGTCCGGCGGCGTGAGCAGCAGGTCCAGGCAGCGCTTGTCCGGACGGCACACCCGCGCGCGCACCGAGCGCGGCTGTAACTGGGCGTCTTGCAAGTAAAAATTTGGCTCGGCGCGGGCAAAAGCCGCTTCCACCCGCGGCCCGACGTCCGGCGTCAGCACCGCGCCGGCGGGCTGGCTGGGCTCCGCAAGCGCCAGCGTCGCGCTGCCCGTGAGCAGCACGCCAAGGCTCAGACGCAGCAGGTGGTGCAGCAGGCGGCGCACGGTCGGCTCACGCGCCCGCGCGTGCGGGCTGGCTACCTGTATCGGCATGCGCGCGCGGGAAGTCAAACCCACGGCCCGGCGCGGCGCAGCGGGCGTGGGCCAAAAACACAAAAGCCCCGACTAGCGGGGCTTTTGCGCGTTTGCAGACAGTTTGGTCCAGCGTTGGCCTCTTCAAGGTCTTTGCCGATGCGGGTTCGTTGGCGGCTTTGTCTTTCC
>CAIPXZ010000235.1 GCA_903869075.1 uncultured Myxococcales bacterium
ACCGGCGACGGCGTAAACGACGCGCCGGCGCTGCGCGAAGCCCACATCGGCATCTGCATGGGCCAGACCGGCACCGAGGTCACACGCGAGGCCGCCGACATGGTGCTGACCGACGACAACTTCGCCAGCATTGTCGAGGCCATCCGCGAAGGCCGCGGCATCTTTGACAACATCCGCAAGGCGCTCGTCTACCTGCTTTCCGGCAACGCCGGTGAGCTGGCGGTGATGCTGTGCGCGGCGATTTTCGGCCTGCCGTTGCCGCTTTTGCCGCTGCACCTGCTGTGGATCAACTTGGTCACCGATGGCTTTCCGGCGCTGGCATTGGTGATGGACCCGACGGACCCGGACGTGATGAACCAGCCGCCGCGCCGCGCCGACGAGCCGATGCTGGGTCGGCCCGAGTGGTTCACGATTGCCCTGACTGGCGCGCTGCAGACCGCGGCGACGCTCGGCATCTTCGTGTGGGCGCTGCGGGATCACGACCTGCCGGCGGCGCGCAACTTGGCATTTTCGGTGATTGTTTTCGCCGAGCTGTTCCGCTCATTTGCGTCCCGCAGCAACACCAAGGTGTTCTGGGAAGTGGGCGCGGCGGGTAACCTGACGCTGCTGGGCGTCGTCGTCGGGTCGGTGCTTCTGCAACTGACGATCCAGTACCTGCCGGCGACGCAGCGGCTGTTCCAGCTCGGCAGCTTTGCCTGGAGCGATTGCGCGCTCGGGCTGGCGGTGGCGCTGGTGCCGGTGACCGGGCTGGAGCTGGCGAAGCTGCTGCGGCGGTACGCGGCGCGGCGTCACGGCGTGAACGCGTAGACCTTCTGGTTGGCGGCGACGAAGACGCGGCCGCCGACGACGATGGGCGTCTGGAAGTACTGCACCGTTGTCATGGCGTCGGACGGCTTGCCGCCGGCGAAGATCTCCTCGCCGTTTGCCGCGTTGTAGGCGATGAGCCGGTTGTTGCTGATGCTCCAGACAATCGCGTCCGCGCCGCTGGGGCTGGAGACCGAGGTGATGGGCGAGGCAAGGTTGGTCTCGATCGAACACCAGCCGGTGCTGACGCTGGGCGGTGCGCCGGCGGCGATGCGCAGCGCCACGAGGTTGCCCTTGCGGCCGCCGGGGCAGGCGACGCCGGTGCCAGCGTTGGCGATGCGAAAGGCGATCGACGTGCCGCTGTCCGTGTGCCACGTCGTCGGCGCGGCGTTGATTTCGTTGGTGGCGACGATTTCGCTGTGCAGTTCGTGGCCGATGCCGCCGAGGTTGCCGCGGTCGAGCAGGTACACCTTGCGGTCCTTGCCCATGGCGATGACGAGGCTGCTGGGCGTGGCGCCGGGGACGTCGACGAGCAGCGCCGCGGCGCCGCCGAGGTCGAGATCGGCCTGGTCGAGCTGCAACCAGTTGGCGGGCGAGAAAAAGTCAGCCGTGGCGCCGGAAAAGACCGGGCCGCGGGTGAACCGCAGGACCGCCTCGCCGCCGGCCCAGCTCGTCGCGCCCAACGTGTTGCCGCTGGTGGCGAAGATGCCGCTGCCGTCCGAGGACACGCCGTTGGGCGCCCAGATGCCGCCGAGCAGCCCTGGCGTGGCCCAGCCGGTGACGGTTTGCGGGTGGGCGACGTCGATGCCGACGACCCAGCCGCGGTAGTTGCCGCAGTCGCCGTCGTGGCCGCCGAACGGCACGTAGAGGATGCCGTCCTGCAGCAGCAACGCCCCGCGCTGGTTCTGCGCCTTGGAGACAAACGGCGCCGGCGTGGCGTTGGCGAGCGCGGTGTCGAGATCGACAGGCCAGCCGGGGACAACGCTGCCGTCGTCCACGGCCAGCGCGAACACCTTGTGATGCTTGGTCTTTCCGCCGTCTGACGTCGTCATCGCGTCGAGGAAGAGCCGCCGCGTCGTCAGGTCCGCAAACGGCGTGCCGGTCACGCCCAGCGGGTCGATGTTGCCGCAGCCCGGATCCTGCTTGAGCGCCACGAGCGGCACTGGCGGCGCCAGCGGCGGCGTTTGCCACACCGGCTTGCCCGTGACGCTGTCCAGCGCGTAGACGATATTTTGCTCGGTCGCCACGATGATCACGTCCTTGCCGCCCGGACCGCCGGCGAGGTACAGCGGCTGGGCGTAGGTCGGGCCGGCCACGGGCGCCACAAAATTCGTGTCCATGTGCAGGGTTGCCACGCTGGCGAGGGTCAGTTCTGGCGCCAGGTACAAGCCGTCGCGGTTGGCGTGCGCGTGGTGCTGGACAACTGAGGCGCCCGGCGCCGTCGTCGTCGTGTCGGCCGGCACGTCGGCGGTTGTCTGGTCATCGGGCACATCCGCAATCGCCTGGTCGGCCACGTCGGCCGCGTCCGCGACGCCGGCATCCGCATCGCTCGCTACAGGCGCGCTGCAACTGGCGAAAGCTGCACCGAGAACGACCACGCACCACGCTTTTGTGCCCTGAATTTTCACGTCTGACCTCCGGCCTCAGCGTGCATCAGCCGCGCCGTTTTGTCGCAGGAAATTCGTGACCCGCACTGCGCGGCGGCGCTGGACGTCACCGGCGGGAACGGCAGTTGCGGCGCTATTTGCCCGGCGCGCCCTGCAGCCAAACCGCCGCCGAGCTCGCCAGGACCACCCGCTGGGCGCCGTCCGCCGCCTCGAATTTCCCCTCGACGCACACTATTTTGCCCGCATACGCCTTGCGCAAGTCGCCGCGTTGCTTCTGCAGATGGTCGCGCACGGCGGCTGAGAGGACCGCGGCGAAAGCCTGCTTGGGGAACGGTCGCTCAAAATTGAGGAACGACGGCCGAGGGCCCGTGTGGACCATGACCTGCGCGACGGTGCCGCACCGCTGCGTGACGCCGCCGGTAGTCGCCTGCGCTGGCTTGTCCTGGCCGTTCGCTGTCGGTTTCTTGCCCGCCGTCGGCGGCGCACTGCGGAGCTGCGCCCGTGCTGCGGCGATGCGCTCGCGGGCATCGCGTTGGCCATCCGGCGGCACGTCCGGCAGCTGCAGGTACTGCTCGAACAGCGCGATTGCTTCGGCGTACAGCTTGCCTTGTTCGTACGCCCGGGCGGCGTTGTAGAGCGTCGCCGAGTTGTGGCTGATGGCGAAGCCCTGGAGGTAGCTGTTCGCCGCCTGCGGATAGAGGCCGCCTTTGAAAAAGGCTTTGGCTTCGATGGCTTTGGCCTCGGCGCGCTCCGTGTCGTCGCCGCGCGGTTCAGCGGCCGAGGCCGTGCTGGCGATTGCCCCGACGGCGCAGAGCGCCATCAGCCCGCTGCGGCGGAAGAAGCGACGGGGTTTGCGGTTGATGGTGTCCACGGCTGGCCTGCGGCGTCGTTGCGTGCGCCCGCCGGAGTTTGGGCCGCGCGACCTGCAGGGTCAACCTGCCGCGCTTGCCTCAGGGCACCGGGACGTCCAGCCGTTCCGTCGCAAAAGCCAGCGCCACCATCGGCATCGTCGCCATCGCCCGGTCAAACTGCTCGGGCGCGCGCGTGTGCGGCCCGGGGCAGAAACCGCCGCTCGGCACATAAACCGGCCGCGCTTGCACCGGGTCGGCAAGATAATACGCCACGTATTCCATGACCTCGCCGTCGCCGGACTCGGCCTCCACGCACAGCCGCCCCGCCGTGTCCTCGCCGTAGCGCACAACCGCACCGGCGCCGTCGTGGCGCACGACCGACCAGCGCGCGCGGACCTGAACGACCTGACCGAGCACGCCGCGGCCGCTGTACAAGCCATCGCCGCTGGATTCCCGCTTGCCGCCGAAGATCCGCTGCCACCAGCCCATCGGTGCCTCCCTCGCTCACGCGGTCGCCGTTGAGACGCTTGAATTCTCGCCGCGCTGCCGAACGAGGTCAAGGCCGCTGATCGCAAGAGGCTGGAGCCGGGGCTGGTGCCGCGCGCCGGGCATTTTCCTTGGTTTGTTCAATCCTAACGATGCTTACAAGAAAACCCGCGTTGACGGCGTGGGGCTGTGGGCTAGCTTTGGCACATGGGCTGGTGTCCGTGCGCAGAACTCCCGCGTCGGCGAGCCGTGCGTCGTTGCGGATGACCGCGTTTTCCCGAGGAGTGCCGGATGTGCAAGTGGTTGAGTTTTGTGCTGGTCGGCCTGGTTCTCCCTGCGTGTAGTAGCCCTGGCGTGCAAGTCCAAGCAGCGACTGAGGAAGATCACACCATGCGGGCGGCGCAGGAGCGTCAAGCAGCAGCGGTGGATCGCGACAAATATGAGATGCAGGCTGCACACCTAACGCAGGAGGGGTGGGATGGTCCGGTCGGGCCGGATGGACCGCGCGGGGCGCTCGTTCTGATCAACGCCAACGCGCCGCACCTGTTGGACGCGCAGGCGCACGAGCGCGCGGCGCTGGCGCACGAACAAGCCGCCGGGGAGCTGGCGAAATTTGAGGAGGCGGCGTGCCAGGGGATCTCGCCCGCTGAGCGCCAGAGCTGCCCGACGCTATTGAGCGACGCGGTCTCACCGCTCGAGAACGGCATCTGCATTCACGTCGGGCCGCGGCGCGCTGCCGGGGTGCTGGCGTATTTGCGCTGCCACTTGGCGTTCGCGCGGGTGCACGGCTACGGCGAGGCCACGCTATGCGCGTTCGCTGTCGCCGACGTCACCGCGCAAGCGACCGCCGACTTCAAGGGCGTGGAGCTGACGAGCGCGAATCCGCAATCGGTCAGGACCCTGCAATCGCTTGTCCTCGCGCCGTTTCGCGGGATGTGACGCTGGCCGTTCGCGCCCTCGACAGCCTGCCGTAGATCGCCGACGATGGCCAACGCTGTTTCGCCGAGGCCGACCGTGCACACCCGCTCGCCGCTTGCTTGGCTGCTCTTGCTGGTGCCGACCGCTGGCTTTGCCGCGCCGCCGATCGGCGTGTTCCGCGGCCAGCTGGGCGGGATGCCGGTGTACGCGTGTCTGGAGGCCAACGGCGAGGACGCCCACGGCCAGTATTTCGATGCCACGCACCGCAAGCTGATCAATCTGAGTCAGGACACGGACTTGCGCTGGCTGGAAGGCGACGTGAACGCGCCGACCGGCGTGTGGGAGCTGCAAAGCGCCGGCGGGAACCTGACCGGGACGTGGCGACACGGCGACAAGGCGCTGCCGATCCAACTGGCGCCGCTGCCGGTGGCGGCAGGCGAGGAACCGTGTGCTTCCGCAGCCTTTCACACGCCGCGTGAACTTGCGCCGCAGCTGGTCGTCACGCCGGCGACGCTACAGGGCAGGCGCTTTGAGGCGCTGCAGTGGCTGAACCGCACCGGCGATGACCTCAAGCTGGGCGGGATGCGGCTGCTGGGCAGCACGGCGGCGGTTGCCCAAGTCAACGCGCTGCTGCTGGCCGAGGCGCCGGACACGCCGGCCAGAATCGCGGACTATTACGGCTGCGTGCGGGGCAACCGCTTGGGCGCCCAGCAGGAGCGGGACGCCAAACCGCTGCTGCTGACGCCGTCGTGGCTGGTTGTCGAGCAAACCGACGGCGGCTACTGCGGTGGTGCGCATCCGTACGCGTCGGTGGCGCACAGCACCTACGATCTGCGCACGGGGCACAGAGTCGACGTGTGGCGCTGGCTGCAGCAACCGCAGGACCGCCTGCGCCGCACGCTGGACCAGCTGTGGCGACGGGATACCACGCGCGATGCCGACTGCGCGGACGCGATGAACGGTGAAAACCCGCTGGACGTCGCGCCGACCGCGACGGGCTTGGAGATCGG
>CAIPXZ010000236.1 GCA_903869075.1 uncultured Myxococcales bacterium
GAGCCGCGCAACATGGGCGCGTGGGTGTTCCTGCGCATGCGGCTGGGCAAAAAGCTGTTTGGTTTGTGGACGCTGCACGGCATCACCCGGCCCGAGAGCGCGAGTCCGGCGACTGGTTCGCACGGCGCGCACAAGCTGGAGCAGGATCGGCTGATGGAAGACGCGTTCGCGCTCGCCAGTGCCGCGGATTGGTAGAAAGCTCAGGATTTTAAGCAGTTTTTTGTGCAGGAAGGGCAATTCATGGCTGTCAACATCAAAGTGCCGACGGTGGGCGAATCGATCACGGAAGTGGTGATCGGCGAGTGGCTCAAAGCGCCGGGCACGTGGGTCGCGCTGGACGAGACCGTCGTTTCGCTGGAGACGGACAAGGTGAACGTCGAGGTGCCGGCGCCAGTCGCGGGGATTCTCGGCCAGCCGCTGAAGCAAAAGGGCGAGACGGCGGCGATCGGCGACATCCTGGCGACGATTGAGCCGGGCGCCCAGCCGACGGCGGCACCGACAGCGGCACCGGTTGCAGCCGCGGCCGAAGCGACGCCAACAGCGACGGCGGAGGCTATCGTGATGCCCGCGGCGCGGCGCGTGCTGGCGGAAGCGGGCGTGGACGCGCTGGTGGCGCGCGGCACCGGTCCGGGCGGGCGCGTGCTGAAAGAGGATGCGCAAAAGGCCGTCAAGCTCTCGGAAGGCAAGGCGATTCCGCTTGTATATGCAGCGCCGCCGGCGCCAGCCCTGCCCGCCGCGGTCAAGCCGGTGGCCACGCCGGCAGCGGCACCGGCAGTGAGCGGCGATCGACCGGTGGAAATCGTGCCCATGACGCCGCTGCGGCGGCGCGTGGCGCAGCGGCTTGTCGAGGCGCAGCAGACAGCGGCGATCCTGACGACGTTCAATGAAGTCGACATGACGGCGATTCAGGAACTGCGCAAAAAGCATCAGGAAGCGTTCGTTGCCAAGCACGGCATCAAGCTCGGCTTCATGAGCTTTTTCATCAAGGCCTCGGTCGCCGCGCTCAAGGAATTCCCGGGCGTGAATGCGCAGTTGCGCGGCACGGACATCGTCTACCAGCACTTTTACGACATCGGCGTGGCGGTCGGCGGCGGCAAGGGCCTCGTGGTGCCGATCCTGCGCGATGCGGACAAGCTCGGGCTGGCGCAAATCGAGAAGAGTCTCGCGGACTTCGGCGCGCGCGCCAAGGCCAGCACGCTCAAGCTCGACGAACTGACCGGCGGCACGTTCTCCATCTCCAACGGCGGCGTCTACGGTTCGATGATGTCGACGCCGATCCTCAACCCGCCGCAGTCGGCGATCCTCGGGATGCACAACATCATCGAGCGGCCGATCGGCTTGAACGGCCAGATCGTGCTGCGGCCGATGATGTACCTGGCGCTGAGCTACGACCACCGGCTGATCGATGGCCGCGAGGCGGTGAGCTTCCTCGTCAGCCTCAAGCGCAGCCTCGAAGCGCCGGAGCGGCTGCTCCTCGACATCTAAAGGACAAGCAAAATGGCAGAGTTGCAAGCGTTTGACGTCATCTTCATCGGCGGCGGTCCCGCGGGCTACACCGGCGCGATCCGCGCGGCGCAGCTGGGCCAGACTGTGGCGTGCGTAGAGGTCGAACCGCGCCTCGGCGGCACGTGCCTGCGCGTCGGCTGCATCCCGTCCAAGGCGCTGCTGGAGTCAAGCGACAAGTTTTTGGAGACCAAGAATACGCTGAAAAAACATGGCGTCTTGGTGGAAAATGTGACGTTGGATCTCGCGGCGATGCTCAAGCGCAAGGAGACAATCGTCACGCAGCTGACCGGCGGCATCGCCGGGCTGTTCAAAAAGAACAAAATCACGCGGTTCCTGGGCCACGGCCGGCTGGACGGCGGCGGACGCGTGGTGGTGAAGGCGGCGGACGGCGCGGAGACGGCGATCACCGGCAAGCACATCATCCTCGCGACCGGCTCGGTTGTGACGCCGCTGAACGGCGTGGCGCTGGACGGCGACCGCATCGGCACCTCGACCGAAGCGCTGTCGTGGAGCCAGGTTCCGGAGCACCTCGTGGTCATCGGCGGCGGCGTCATTGGCCTGGAGCTGGGCAGCGTATGGCTGCGGCTGGGCGCCAAAGTGACGGTGCTCGAGTACGCCGACCGCATCCTCGCCGGCACGGATCTGGAGGTCGCCAACGCGGCGCAGAAGCTGTTCAAGCGCCAGGGCATGGATTTCCGCCTCGGCGTGCGGGTCACGGGCGCGCAGCGCGATGGCGCGGATGTGGTTGTGACCGTGGCCGAAAACGAACCAATCCGCTGCAGCCATGTGCTGTTGGCGGTCGGTCGCAAACCGAATACTGCAGGTCTTGCGCTGGAGACTGTTGGAATTACGCTGGAACCGCGCGGCCAGATCCCAGTTGACGACCACTTCCGCACGACTGCGCCGGGCATCTACGCCGTCGGCGACGTCATCCATGGGCCGATGCTGGCGCACAAGGCCGAGGAAGACGCGGTGGCGTGCGTCGAGCAAATCGTCCAAGGTTGCGGGCATGTGGATTACAACCTGGTGCCGGGCGTGGTCTACACCGAGCCGGAGATCGCCACCGTCGGCCAGAGCGAGGAAGACCTGAAAAAGGCCGGAATCGCTTATCGCAAAGGCAGTTTTCCGTTTGCCGCCAATGGTCGCGCCATCGCGCTCGGCCACACCGACGGCTTCGTCAAGCTGCTGGCGGACGCCACGACCGATCGGGTGCTGGGCTGCGCGATCATTGGCCCGCGCGCCGGTGATCTGATCGCCGAGGTCGCGGCGGCCATGGCGTTTGGCGCGTCCAGCGAGGACATTGCCCGCACTTGTCACGCCCACCCGACGCTCGCGGAAGTCGTCAAGGAGGCCGCGCTCGCCGTCGATGGCCGCGCTGTGAACCTGTGACAGGCTGCGCTTGGCAGCAGCGCCGCGCTGCGCGATGATGGCGGCGCGAGGTACCCGTGAAACGTTGGCTGATTCTGGCATTGGGTGTGGCCGCCTGCGGCGGGGGACAGGTCGCGACTGACCCGGAATCTCCCGCTGGCTTGCAGTCGCTGTGCGACATGGGCGACGCGCCTTCGTGCGCCCGCCTTGGCCTCAAGCTCTACCGCGGCGAGGGCGTCCCGACCGATCTCAGCCGCGCCGCCGGGCTGTTGGAACGCGGCTGCTCCGGCGGCCAGGTCTACGCCTGCGGCGAGCTGGGCAACATGACCCGTCACGGCGAAGGCGTTAAAAAAGACAGCGCGCGCGCTGCGGTCCTGCTCACCGGCGCTTGCACGGCCGGCCACATGGCAAGCTGCACCCGCGCGGCCATCCTCTACGAAACCGGCGACGGCGTGCCCATCGACCAGGTCAAGGCCGCGCAGTTCTACCAGGCGGCCTGCAACGACGGCGAGATGCGCGCGTGCAGCAACCTCGCCGGGCTGTTCTCCGAAGGCAAGGCCATCGCCCACGACGATCACCGCGCCGCCCAGCTGTGGACGCACGCGTGCGAAATGAACTACGGCCCGGCGTGCGCATCGCTCGGCAACATCTACGAACGCGGCGTCGGCGTTGAGCAATCCGATACCAAGGCCGCCGCGGCGTACAACAAGTCCTGCGAGACGCTCGGCACCGGCTCGGGCTGCTTCTTGCTTGGGCTGGCTGCGGATCGCGGCATGGGCGCGCGGCCGGACCACCAGCGCGCGTTGGTTTTTTTCAACCGCGCCTGCGAGAAAGGCCACGCCATCGGCTGTCATTACGCGGCATTGGCGTACGAACAAGGCAGCGGCACCTCGGTCGATGATCACAAAGCCGTCGGACTCTACGAGACCGCGTGCGACCTCGGCCATGGCCCCGCGTGTATGCGCGCGGCGGAATTCTACGCCACGGGCAAGCAAACGCCGTTCGCCAATGGCTGGCGGCTGTTGGACAAGGCGTGCAGCGCCAAGAACTGGGTCGCCTGCGTCAAGCTCGGGACCGCGTTGCGCGCCGGCGATCGCGACCTACCTGCCGATCCGCCGCGCGGCGAGAGCCTGCTGCAAAAGGCGTGCGATGCCGGCGAAAAGCTCGGCTGCAGCAACCCGACACCCGCGCCCGCCGTCGCGCCGCCTGCCCCGCCGCCCGCTGGCACGGCCAAGGTCGGCAAAAAGCGCTGAGGTAGCCGCCGCGATCGTGCCAGCAGCCGGCGACGCGCTGCACCGGCAAAAACCCGCAAGTTTCCCTTGACTGCGATGCGCCGCGCGGTGAACAGTCGCGAAGAGGTTTGATGCCCGCGACTGAAGCCCACCGCTATTGTCCCCGCTGCGGCCTCGCGTCGACGGACGCGCTGTGTCCACGTGACGGCACCGCGACCATCGCGCGGGCGTCGATCGATCTGAACGCGATGCAGTTTCGCCCCGGCGACGTGCTGGCGTCGCGCTACCGCATCGTCAAGCTGCTGGGTCGTGGCGGCTATGGCGCTGTTTTTGCTGCAGAACATACCGGCACTGGCCAGCCGGTGGCGCTCAAGCTGCTGGCTTCCGATCCGGGCACCGGCGGCGATGAGAACCAGCGGCGGTTCTTTCGCGAGGCGGCGATCACGGCGCGGCTGCGCCACCCGAACACGGTGCGCGTCCACGATTTTGGCCAGGCGGAAAACGGCGCGCTGTTCATGGCGC
>CAIPXZ010000237.1 GCA_903869075.1 uncultured Myxococcales bacterium
GACGTCCGCGGCGGCGGTCGCATCCGGTGCGGCGTCAAGGCTGGCGGTATCGGCGACAGCGGCGTCGGTGCCATCGGCGAGGCTCGTATCCGCGGCCGTGTCGGCAGCTGTCGCGTCCTCGCTGGCGTCCGGCGGCGTGGTTGCCGCCGGCGTTGTACCGCAGCCGGCGAGGATCCCGAGAATCACCAAAGGTGTGTAGCGCATCAAAGGTCTCCGCAGTCGTGTATGTGCGAGGATGCGCCGCGTATTGAGCGCCGTCAACAAGTTTCGCGCAAAAAAGTCTCTCGCCGTCGCATCTTTTTCGCTGGCGTATTTTCGCGGCGCTTTGCCGTCGCTTGACGCGCTTGCCCGCCGCCGCGACACTGCCGAGCGGGCGCCGCGACCGCCCCTTTTCAACCACCAGGTGCCACGACCATGCAAAAATGTGCCCCGCCGACCGACGCCCCGCCCCAGCAGCTCATTGACGCCCGCATCGCCGAGCTGACCGACTGGCGCGGCGAACGGCTGGCGCAGCTGCGGGCGCTGATCCACAAGGCGGACCCCGACGTCGTCGAGGAGTGGAAGTGGAGCATCCCGGTGTGGTCGGATGCCGGGCTGATCTGCACGGGCGAGGTCTACAAGGCGGTGGTCAAGTTGACGTTTGCCAAGGGCGCGGCGCTGGCGGACCCGGAGAAGCTCTTCAACTCCAGCCTGGCAGGCAACACGCGCCGGGCGATTGACTTCCCGCGCGACGCGGTTGTGAACGAGGCGGCGTTCATTGCGCTGATCCGCGAGGCAGTGGCGCTGAACCGCAGCAAAGCGAAGTAGCGGCGGCGGGAAGTGCACCCGCGGCGTTCGAAGTACAGTCAACGTGTCCGGAAGAACGCTCAAGGTCCGCGGGAGTACGCCCGCGGGCCACAAAGTACACCCAAGGTCCCCGGAAGAACGCTCAAGGTCCGCGGAAGTACGCCCGCAGACCAAAAACAACGCTCAATGTCCGCGGAAGTACGCCCGCAGAGCACAAAGAACGCTCAAGGTCGTCCACAGTACGCCCGCAGACCAGGAAGTACGCCCGCAGACCAGGAAGTACCCTCAAGGTCCCCGGAAGTACGCCCGCGGCGCTTGACCTAGCCAAACCGCTTGCGGATCGCCACTTCCAGCCCCGCCTTGGCGCCCGTGCGCAGCGGCGTACCGTGCGCCGGCAGCAGGCCATCGAACGGCAGCTGCAGCAGGTCGGCAAAATCCGCGCGCACTTCCGGACCCATCGCCTTGGTCCACGGCCCGCCGATGTGCGTGGGGCCAAAGCCCATCGCCGTCAGCGCGACCTTGCCAAGCAAGGACGCCCCGGCAAATGTCGTCCAGTTCTGGTACGCATCGCAGCTGATCAACAGCCCGCCATGGCGCGCCAGCAGCAGCGCCACTTCCTCGCGCTTGCCGCGGCGAAACGCGAACACGGTCACGTCTGGCAGCGGTGACGCGCCGTGGTCCAGCGCGCGGTCGTGCGTCAAGCCCGGGGCGTGCTCCGCGTGCGGCGTGGCCCAAAAAATCGGGTGGTAGCGGTCGACGTAGAACGCGTCGTCGATGCCGTGGAACGCGCCGATCTTGAACAGGTGCTTGACGGTTCCGAGCGCGTCCAGCGCCGCCAGCCCGGCGTCATCCAGCCGCACCGAGTTGATGAGCGCGAGCTCCGTGCCAAACCGCAGCACCGTCATGTTGCGGGTGATGGCCACCGCGGCGTTCATGCGAAAGGTGCCGGTGACCTGGAAGACGTCGGGGAAGACCTCAACGAGCGGACCGTGCGGCTGGGCGGGAGCGAAGGAGGACATGCGGTACCTGCGGCGAAAGGGCCGAGGCAAAGGCTGGCAGATGCGCTGGCTTGGGTCAATCAGGCGGGCGGCGCGGACTACGTCCCAGCTGCGGCAGCCTCGCGCGCGGAGCGGCTGCCGTACACGCGCTCGAAGATGGGCGTCGTCATCAGCGTCGTCAGGATCGCCATCATCACCAGAATCGCGAAAAGCGCCGGCTGGATGATGCCGCGCTCCAGGCCGATGTTCAGCAGGATCAGCTCCATCAAGCCCCGCGCGTTCATCAGCGTGCCAATCGCCAGCGCTTCGCGCCACGTCTCGCCGTGAAAGCGCGCCGCCAGCGTGCAGGCGACGAACTTGCCGCCGACGGCTGCCACCAGCACAAGCGCGGTCAAGCCCCACAGCCGCCAGGAATCGACGAGGCCAATCTTGGTGTTGAGCCCGGAATAGACGAAGAACACGGGCAGCAGGAAGTTGCTCGTCAGCGGCAGGATTTTTTGCTGGAGCTCGCGCTGCAAGAGCCCGCGCGGCATGGCGACGCCCATGAGGAACGCGCCGAAGACCGCGTAAATGCGGACGAAATCGGTGAACCACGCGCCGAGCATGGCGAGGCAGAGCACGATGAGGAAGATCTCGTCGCTCATGCGGCCCTCGCGCTCGACTTTGCGGCCCAGCGGCTGCAACAAGCGGCGGATGCCCAGCAAAGTGACCGCGGCGTACGCCACACCGCCGCCGATGGCGACGACGGCAAACTGCGGGTCGTTGGCGAAGCTGGCGAGCACCACCGCGAGCACGCACCACGCCGCGGCGTCGTCCATGGAGCCGGCGGCGATGGCCAGCGTGCCGAGCGCGGTGCGGCTCAAGCCCTGCTCGTAGAGGATGCGGGCGAGCATGGGAAAGGCGGTGATGGACATCGATGCGCCCATGAACAACACGACGAGCGGCGTGGTGACGTGGACGTTGAAGAGCGTCGGGTCGCCGGCAAAACGCAGCGCCACGAGCCCGCCGAGCGCAAACGGCACGAGGATGCCCGCCGCCGAGATTGTCGCGGCGCTGCGGAGGCGGCTGCGGATGAGGCTGAGGTCGAACTCGGTGCCCATCAGGAACATGTAAAGCACAAGGCCAAGCTGGCAGATCGCAAACAGGATCGGCTTGGACGCCGGCGGAAACAGCCGCGCGCTCAGCGCCGGGCACGCGGCGCCGAAAACCGATGGACCGAGCAGCACACCGGCGATCATCTCGCTGACGACCTGCGATTGCCCCAGCCGCTTGAACAGCGCGCCGGTGAGCCGGCACACGGCCAGCAGCACAGCCAGCTGCAGGAACAGCAGCACGGACAGGTCAAACGCGCCAAGCGTGGCGCCGACCGCAACAGGCGTGGGCATTGTGGGAACCGCAGGCATCCGCTGTGCCGCTCGCCACTGTGCGCTGGGCAGTGGACGTGGTCAAGGCCGCACAGCGCCGGGGCTCGTCCGCCTTGACACAGCGCCTCCCGGACTCCCACCATGCTTGGCCACGCGCGCCGCCGCGCTTCACCGCCCAACGCCAGGACGCACCGCCATGTCGCAACTCTTCCCCGCCATCGATCCGGACGGCTTGCTTGAATACTCGGTCGTCTTCACCGACCGCTCGCTCAACCACATGTCCGCGCGTTTTCAGGGCGTGATGCGCGACATCGCCGCCCGCTTGCGCGAGGTCTACGCCGCCGACGCCGTGGCGATTGTCCCCGGCGGCGGCAGCTGCGGCATGGAGGCCATCGCCCGGCAGTTCGCCACCGGCCAAAAGTGCTTGATCCTGCGCAACGGCTGGTTCAGCTACCGCTGGACGCAGATCCTCGAGGTCGGCGGCATTGCCACGGCGCCGACGGTGATCAAGGCCGAACGCACGGCCGATGGCAGCTTTGCGCCGGCGGACATCGCCCACGTGACAGCGACAATCGCCGCGGCGCGCCCGGCGGTCGTGTTCGCGCCACATGTCGAGACAGCGTCGGGAATTCTCCTGCCGGACGCCTACTTGCGCGCCGTTGCCGATGCCGTACACGCCGTCGGCGGCCTTTTCGTGCTCGACTGCGTGGCGTCGGGCGCGGCGTGGGTGGACATGCGCGCCAGCGGCGTCGACGTGCTGCTCAGCGCGCCGCAAAAAGGCTGGAGCGCCACCCCGTGTGCCGCGCTTGTGATGCTGAGCGCCGCCGCGGTCGCGCGGTTGGCGGAGACGACGAGCACCAGCTTCACGCTGGACTTGAAGAAATGGCTGCAGATTATGCAGGCTTACGAAAATGGCGGCTTTGCCTACCACGCGACGCTGCCGACTGACGGTCTTGTCATTTTTCACGCCGCCCTGCTGCAGACGCTGACGCTGGGGCTGGACGAAGCGCGGGAGCGGCAGTTCGCGCTGGGCCAGCGGGTGCGCGACCTGCTGGCGGCGAACGGCTTCGCCAGCGTGGCGGCGCCCGGGTTTGCCGCGCCGGGCGTTGTCGTGTGCTACACGCGGGACGACGGGCTCCACAGTGGGCGGACTTGGGCAGCGCACGGCCTGCAGACCGCCGCCGGCGTGCCGCTGATGTGCGACGAGCCACCGGATTTCAAGACGTTTCGCCTCGGTCTGTTCGGCCTGGACAAGCTGCACGACGTCGACGGCACCGTGGCGCGGCTGGCGCAGGCGGTGCAGCGATTGTGAACGCCTGACCTCAGCGCGTCAGCACGATGTACGAAAACGAGCCCCATTTGCGCAGCGCCGGGACGGCGGTCAGCAGGCGCTGGTCGGCGGCGTGCGATTGCCGCAGCGCGAACTTGCGCAGCGGCCCGGGATTGGGCCGCCACAGGAACAGCTTGCCGGCGTGCAGAAACGTGTCGCCAATGACCTCGACCTTGGAGAACATTTTCGCTTTTTCCCGCACTTCAGCGGCGTAAATCGGCACGTCGCCCTGCGGCACTTCGCCCTTGATTGTCCACCACAGCTTGAACAGCGGAAAATCGGCGAGGCCTTCGAGAAAATAGGCGCTGGCGCCAGGCTTCATCACACGGTACAAGTGCTCGAAAATTCCCGGGTATTTGATCGTGTGGTGGATCACGCCATGGCCGATCACGATGTCAAAAGTCTGGTCC
>CAIPXZ010000238.1 GCA_903869075.1 uncultured Myxococcales bacterium
ATCGCCCGCTGCCTTGAGCAGCCGCAGATCGCCGGCGATGCCGACGAGCGCGCGGTAGAACATCAGGCTGTTGTCCGGCGGCCGCGACTGCAGCGTCACCGCCGGGTACTGCTGGCTCAGCTTGCGCACGTCGATGGCGATCTGGCAGTCGCCAAAATCATAGTGCGACGCGCGCACCGGCCGCTCGACGATCGCCGACAGCGCTTGCAGCCACGCTTCGGTCTGCTGCGGATCGGCGCGCAGCTCAAAGCCGGCGTCGCCCAGCACCGTGCGCAGCGGCAGGTGTTCGTGCGCCAGCCCGGCGGCGAGAATGCGCCAGTACAGCTCGACGAAATGCGGCTCCAGCTGGCGGGTCGCACCAAAATCCAGCACGCCCAGCCGGCCGTCCTCGCAGACGATGTAGTTGCCGGGATGCGGGTCGGCGTGGATCAGCCCGGTCGCGAGGAACGGTCCCCACGACGAGATGACGAGCTGCTTGGCCACGCGAAAGCGCGTCGCGGCGTCCTGCTTGGGATCATTGGCGAATTCCAGCAAGGTGGGCCCGCGCAGCCGCGTCAGGGTAATGACCCGCGACGACGAGGTCTCCGGCACGTGCTCGGGCAGGGCGATCTCCGGCCACGGCGCCGCCACGCGCCGGAACTCCGCGAGCTGCTTGGCTTCCTCGCGGTAGTCCAGCTCGCGCCGCAGCGTCATCGCGATCTCGTCGAAGTAGCGCCGCGTGTCGAACATGCCGCCCGCCAGCGACAGCGCCGCGGTCATGGTGCCGGCATTGCGTAGGTCCGCCTCGATCGCCTTGTCGACGCCGGGAAACTGCACCTTGACCACGACGTCGCGGCCATCGCGCAGCGTCGCGCCGTGTACCTGGCCCATGGACGCCGCGGCGAACGGCTCCGGGTCAAACTGCGCGAACAGCTCCTCCGGCGTGGCACCCAGCTCCTCTTGCAGGACTTCGCGCGCCTGCGCCGGGCTCAGCCGCTGGGGCGCCTGGTTCAGCAGCCGCTGCAGCGCCTGGCGCGCCTCCGCCGGGAAGACTTCCTGATCGACAAGGCTGATGAACTGGCCCATCTTGGTCGCAGCGCCTTTCATGCCGCCCAGCACCTCGACCATGCGCTCCGCCGTCGGCCGCAGCGCCTCGCCGATTTGCGCCGCGTCGCTCGTGCCCAACGCCTGCTTGGCGCGCGCCGTCGCGAGATCGCGGCCCGTGCGCGCAGCCAGCCCTGCCAGCCGCGCCATGCGCTGCAACCGTCCGCCTTCAACCTCGTGTGCCATGCCCGCGCCGTCCGTTTCCCGCCTGGACACAGGATAGCGGATTGGCTGCTTTGCGCCATGGGATCTGCGCCGTGACGGCCGTTTTCCTCAGCGCGGCGCCCGCCAGACCGTGAGCCCCGGCGCTTGCCACACCGGCGCCGCCACCGCCAGCCGCGCGCGCGTCCGCGTGCCGCACGTGCCCGGCTGCAGGAACGCGAACTCCAGCGCCCGGCCATCGGCCATCGGCCACAGCTTGGCCAGCCAGGTGTCGCTGGTCAGCACAATGAAATCAATGGGATGGCCGGCATCGCGCGCCTGCTGCAGCAGCGATTCAAGCGCGTTCGGTGCCGCCAGCGCGGTGCGCACACACGCCGGATTGGCGGTCAACAAATCCAGGCCGATGACGCGGTTCGTGCTGGCGAACGCGATGGCGCCTTGGGCGTCGCTGACCAAAAGCGTCGCGTCCGTCACTTGATTGTCGTGCAGCCAGTCGCGCACGCGCAGCGCCTCGTCGCCCGTCTGCGCCCGCGTGGCCGCCCGCGCCGCGTAGCCCGCCACCGCCAGCGCCGGCAGCAGCGTCATCGCCGCGATCGCCAGCGGCCGCCAGCGGATCGCCACCAGGTGCTGCGCCACCGCCGCCAGCGCCCACGCGCCCATCACCACCGGCACCGTGTAGTGCCACAGCCACGATCCGACGTGGTGCGTGAACAGCGCCGTGTACGCCGCGTGTCCCGCGCAGCCCACCGCCAGCGCCGCCAAAAGCTGCGCCACCGCCGGCGCGCGCCGCCGCAGCCGCACCGCCACCGCCGCCGTCGCCAGCAACGGCAGCCAGCCAAAGACCAAATTGTAGCCAGAAAACGCGGTGTTGATGCCGTCACGCTGCAGGCCGTTGGCGCAGATCTGCGGAAAGGTCGACTTGAGCAAGCCCGACACCGGCACCAGCGCGCCGAACTGCGCGGCGTTCACCGCCAGCCACGCCGCCAGCGGCAGCAGCGCCCACAGCTGCGCCCGCCGATGCCCCGGCCGCAGCCACAGCGCGCCATGCAATGCCATGATAACAAACAGGTTGTCCAGCCGAGACAGCACTGCCAGGGCGCTTGCAAGCGCGAACAGCAGCGCCGCGCGCGTCGACCTGTGGGCATCCAGCCAGGTGTGCAGCGCCCAGGCCAGCGTCAGCGCGCTGAGTGCCGCTTCCGTGCCCAAGAGCGGCAGGCCCAGCCCAAACGCCACCGGCAGCACCGCGCCCGGCCAGCGCGGCAACGCCAGGCGATCGGCAAGCCGCAGCGCCAGCAGCGCCGTCGCCGTCGCCAGCAGCAGCGTCGGCGGCAGCACCGAGCGGGCGTTGAAGAGCCA
Source organism: uncultured Myxococcales bacterium (assembly GCA_903869075.1). Taxonomy (GTDB): domain Bacteria; phylum Myxococcota_A; class UBA9042; order UBA9042; family UBA9042; genus CAIYBN01. Next base: position 2,602 of record CAIPXZ010000238.1, read on the forward strand.
GCTGGCGTCGACCCGCGCCACGAGCCACGACCACGCCGCCAGCAGCCACAGCCACAGCGGGTGCACGCCGTTGGTCGGCCAGACTTGCGAAAACGTCTGCTCGCCGTGCAGCGCCAGATTGCGGGCGGTGACGAGGTAAAAATAGGCGTCGTCGACGATGAACCGCTCCGGCCACGCGCAAAGCGCCGCGACAACGCCGCCGGCGATCGCCGCGAGGCCGGCGCCGAGGCCACGTTGCCAAACGCGAATTTCCACGGGATCGCCTGCGGGCGGCGTCGCCCGGCGCGAGACTAGCAAGTTGCCGGGGGCGGTGAAAGCGCGACGCCGCCGGCAACATCGCGGCAAACTGGCGCGCCGCGCAAGGCGTTGGCGGTGGGGCGGATCGACAAGTGCATGAACACATGGGATTTCCGTCGATCGTGGGTGGAGAAAACTGGCATTGACCGGCCGCGGCGGCATGTGCAGACTCAAGGGTGGTACTTGCGCGCGAAAATTGTCAGGCCCGCGCCAGCAGGAGGACGGTGGTTACCAGAATCGACTCGACGCGCTTGCGTGTCTTTGGCGTCCTCGTCCTGCTCGCCAGCGCGTGCGGCGCACCGGCCAGCAGCGGCAACGGCAGCGACGCGTTCGTCTGGGCGCTGGACATCGGCGGCGGCAACGTCGGCGACACGCTCAAGGGCGACGACAAAGGCCTGCACGACGGCACGCCCGACGCGGGCACCGACCTCGACGCCACCGACGGCGAGACCAGCACCGGCGAGACGCTGATCGGCGACGGCGATGCCGCAAGCGGCGAAACGACCGTCGGCTGCGACTTCCCCGCCACGCCCGCCAAGGGCGAGCCCGGCGCCAGCTGTGTCGCCAACGCCGACTGCGACAGCGGCATCTGCGTGGACGGCCCCGGCGGCAAAATCTGCACCGTCACCTGCACCGAATGCTGCCCGAGCGGCTTCAAGTGCGCGACCTACACCGGCGGCGTCGACCCCGTGCTCGCCTGCCTGCCGGCGTGGACGGAGCTCTGCCGGCCGTGCCAAGCCGACGCCGAATGCGCCGACGACAAGGGCGCGCTCTGCGTCACCTACGGCGGCACCGGCAGCTTTTGCGGCGCCAAATGCGACACCAACGCCGACTGCCCGCAGGGCTTTGGCTGCCAGGCATCGCAGGGCTCCGTCGGCGCCGGCAACCAGTGCGTCAAGCTGGACGGCGTCTGCGGCTGCTCGCCGGCGGCCACCGCGGCGGGCGCCAAGACGATGTGCAGCGTCAGCAACGCCAACGGCTCGTGCACCGGCACGCGCAAGTGCACGCTCAGCGGCCTGACGCCGTGCCCCGCCACAACGCCCGGACCGGAGGTCTGCGACGGCGCCGACAACAACTGCAACGGCCAGACCGACGAACCCGGCGCCAGCGGCTGCGTCACCTACTACCCGGACGGCGACGGCGACGGCAGCGGCAAAATCGGCAGCGTCGGCCAGTGCGTCTGCACCGCCGTCGGCAACGCGACCGCGACGACCGCCACGGACTGCGACGACACGAACCCGGCGATCCACCCCGGCGTGCCGGAGCTGTGCGACAACATCGACAACAACTGCAACGGCGTGACCGATGAAGGTTGCGACGATGACGGCGACGGCTGGTGCGACAGCGGCATGGTCGTCGTCGGCAAGCCGGTCGCATGCGCCAAGGGCGAGGGCGACTGCGACGACACAAACGCGGCGATCCACCCGAACCAGCCGGAAGTGTGCGGCAACGGCATCGACGA
>CAIPXZ010000239.1 GCA_903869075.1 uncultured Myxococcales bacterium
CGACGGCAACGCCTGCACGCAGGACCTGTGCCAGAACGGCGCCTGCAGCCACCCCGCCAACGTGACCGAAACCGCCTGCGCGGACGACGGCAACGACTGCACCGCCGACCTCTGCGCCGCCGGCAAATGCGCGCACACGAGCTTGGTCGCCGGCACCGCCTGCGCCGACGACGGCAAACCGTGCACCGACGACGTCTGCCAGACCGGTTCGTGCATGCACCCCGCCAAGGCCATCGGCGCCGCGTGCCAGGACGACGGCCTGCCGTGCACGAGCGACACCTGCCAAAACGGCGTCTGCGTCCACCTCGCCTCGCTTTCCGGCCAGAGCTGCCCGGACGATGGCGACCCGTGCACCATCGACGTCTGCACCAAGCAAGGCGGCTGCGGCCACGCGATCGACCCGACCAAGTGCGAAATCGGCGGCGTCTGCTACAGCGCCGGCCAGGGTAGCCCGACCGACCCGTGCAAGCAGTGCGTGCCGACGCTCAGCCAGTCCATCTTCAGCGCCGCGCCCGGCCAGCCGTGCGAGGACGGCAACCTGTGCACCGTCGGCGAAAAGTGCAACGGCGGCTCGTGCCAGGGCGGCTCGCCCAAGGACTGCTCAGGCTTGAACAACACCTGCGGCACGGCGGCGTGCAGCAAGGTCGACGGCACCTGCGTCGTGACGCCCAAGCCCGGGCCGTGCGATGACGGCGACGTCTGCACAGCGTCCGACCACTGCGTCGCCGGCGCCTGCTCCGGCACGCCCAAGGACTGCAGCCCCTTCGACACCGCCTGCACCACCGGCACTTGCAGCGGCGGCACGTGCAGCGCGGTGCCCAAGGACGGCGCGTGCGACGACGGCGATCCGTGCACGCTGAACGACGCGTGCACCGCCAGCAAGTGCGTCGGCACGCCGCTGGACTGCAGCGGCTTGAACAGCGTCTGCGGCACCGGCGCCTGCAAAGCCGGCGCGTGCGTCGCCACCCCCAAGGGCGGCAGCCTGGCGTGCGATGACAACAACGGCTGCACTTTCAACGACCAGTGCACCAGCGGGCTGTGCGTCGGCACTGCCGTCAACTGCAACGGCTTGAACGGCACCTGCGTGCAGGGCGTGTGCGACCCAGCGACCACCGGTTGCGTCCTCAAGTACTTCGCCGCCAGCGAAGCCTGCAGCGACGGCGACGGCTGCACGCAGAACGACCACTGCGACGGCCAAGGCAAGTGCACCGGCACCGAGCTCATCTGCCCGCCGACAAACGACCCGTGCAGCATGAGCTATTGCGCCGCCGGCAAGTGCCAGACCTCGGCTTCCGGCGACGGCAGCGCGTGCAACGACGGCTCGACGTGTACGCAAAAGGACGTCTGCAGCAAGGGCAGCTGCAAGGGCCAGCCGATCTACGACCAGTACGAGCCCAACAACGGCGCCGACGGCACGATCATCGCCGGCAAGAGCGACTGCGACGGCGCCAGCAGCCTGGACGCGACGATGAGCCCGTCGCAGGACATCGACTTTTTCCACTACAGCGCCAGCGACCAGTATTTCTGCTCGATTTACCCGGACGTCACCATCACTGGCCTCGCCGCCGACTACGACCTCTGCGTGTGGTTCCGCTGCAACAGCGGCGCCAGCGACAGCGGCGTCGTCGCCTGCGATGCCGGCTACCAGGTCTCCGGCGGTCCCAACGGCGAGTGGGGCTGCTGCTCCACCAACAGCGGCACCACGCCCGAACACGTCCGCCACAACGACACCTGCTCGCTCGGCGGCTTGGGCGACGACGGCGGCGTTGTCACCGTCCAGGTCTTCCCCAAAAACAACGACTCCGCGGCCATGTGCGGCGGTTACACGTTGACCTGGAAAGCCAACTAGGTCAGCTACATCGGCGCCAGCAGCCGCGCGTCCAGCCGGCCCAGCAGGATCCGCGCGCTGGTCAGCGCATCGCGCGCCTCGCGGCCACGGCCCAGCCCGAGCAACCGCTGCGCCACCCGCTGCAGCGCCGTCAGCGCCGCCAGCATTGCCACGCGGTCGGTCAGCAAGCTGCTGTCGTGGCGATTGCGAAACGGCAGCATGTAGCGCAGGTGCACGCCATCGGTCAGCGCCAGCTCGGCGAACGCCTCGATCTCGTGAAAATTCTGCTTGAGAATCACCATGCTGTACGTCACCTCGCCGCGCATCCCGGCGCGCTGCCGCGCCAGCAGGTCGTCCAGGTGCGCCCGCGCCCGCGCGTACGGCAGCCCGCGGTTCACCAGCAGGTAGGTGTCCGCCGTCGCCGCGTTCAGGCTCACGGTCAGGTTGCCAAACGGCACGCGCGCCAGCTTGTCCAGCTGCTTGGGCGTCAAGTACGAGCCATTCGTCACCAAATTCACCTGCAGCTGCGGTAACTTGGCGACGTCCAGCGTCTCGAGGAATTCGCGAAACGTCGGCGACGCCAGCGGCTCACCGCCGTTGGCGTCCAGCACCTGCACGCCCGGCAGCAGCGTCAGCAAGTCGGCATAGAACGCCGCCGGCAGCTGGTCGCTCAGCTTACCTTCGGCGCCGCACGGGCACATCAGGCAGTCGTAGTTGCAAAATGACGTCGTCGCCAGACACACCGCCAGCGGCGCGCCACGCACCTGGGTCCGGCCAGCCAGCAGGTCTTCCACGACGGCGATCTGGCTGTCCAGCGCCGCCAGCGGGCCGCCGCGCAGCCGTACGTCCGCCGCCAGCTGACTCTGCCCGATGAGCATCGGACAGCTGGCGCGACAGGTCGACGGCGTCCCGACGCCCGGCAGCATCGCCCGGCGAAACGCCTGCATTCCCGGACCGTTCCACAGCGCGGTCGCCAGCAGCGGCTGCGCCAGCGCCGGCGCCGTCTGATACTCGACGCAGCACGGACCGACCTGCCCGCCCTGGCTGACCTCCAGCCGCGTCCACGGCAGCGTGCACGGCCACGCCGGCAGCGCCTCCGCCGGCAACAGCTGGTCCAGCCGCAGCGACAGGTGCGGCCGATCGCGCAAGTGCGACCGCGCCCGCTCCTGCCAGGACCCGCCCGCGACGAGCTGCGGCGGCTCGGCGTCGGTCACAACCAGCGCCGGCACTTCCAGCGCGCCATCGACCGGTACTTCCAGCGGCAGCAGCGTCGGCTCGCGCTCCAGCTGCAGCGACACCTGATTCACGCCGCGACCGCGCAGCTCGCCCGCCAGCGCCTCCGCTTGCGGCTGGCCGCCCGGCGCCACAACCAGCGTCACGTGGCGCAGCAGGTGCGGGTCCAGAGCTGCCACCAGCGGCGCGTCCACCGGCTCATCCGCGCGCACGCGCAGCCGCCAGTCAAAGCCGGCGATGAAGCGCTCCGCCAGCTGCCGCCGCCAGAGGTCCGGAATCCGGCTGGCCGGCATGCGGATCGCCGCCAGCTTGTCGCGCAGCGCGAGGCCCAGCGGCGCCAGATCCGGGTATTTCAGCGGCGTCTCGCTGTGCGTGATCGCCAGGCCGTCGAGGTCAAACGGCCCGCGGCGTACGCCCGGACCCAGCCGCGCCACGCGGAATTCGAGCGGCGTACCGGCGTCATCGCGGAACTGCAGCCAGATGTGCGCAGCCTCGGCAACCACTCGAATCACTTGCCAATTCGCCAGACGATCGCCCTGGCGCGGCAGGAGCGAAGGCGGCTGAGTCAGCGGCGGAACGGTCGACGGCATGGCCACGTGCTGCGGGCACTGGCCCGGCCGGCGAGTCTACCAGCGCACCTGCGGCATCGCCACCGGCAAATCCGTGCTTGACATTGAAAGTGACTTTCACTTTCAATAGCACCGCAGAGCGGCCACTGCCGCGGGTGTGCAATCATGGCGAGATTCAGAACAAGCGTGGTCTTTGCCGCGCTCGGCGCGCTGGTGTCGGCAGTGCCAGCGCAAGCGCTCGACCGCTTCGAGATTCAGGTCTACGACGACGACGTCGCCGATCCCGGGCAGTTTGGCCTGGAGGTCCACGGCAACTACACCATTGTCGGCCACCGCACCGGCGATTACCCTGGCGCAGTGCCGGCCAATCAAGCGGCACGACTGACTTTTGAGCCGGCGCTGGGCCTGACCGACTGGCTCGAGTTGGGCGCGTACCTGCAGTTCCTTGTGCAGCCCGACGCCGGCGCGCGCTATGCCGGCGTGAAGCTGCGGGCGAAATTCGTGGTGCCGGAGCGGCTGCATTTGCCGGTGCACTTGGGGCTGAACGTGGAGATCGGCCGCGTTCCGGCGGAGATTGAGGCCAACGGCTGGGCGAACGAATTCCGGCCGATCGTCGCCTGGACCAACGGCGTGTGGACGGCGGCGGTCAACCCGATTGTCGGATACGCGCTGACGGGTCCGGACGCCTTCAAGCCGGAATTCGAGCCGTGCGGCAAGCTGTCCTGGAACACGCAGCACGGTTTTGCCGTCGGTGTCGAGTATTATGCCGGCTTGGGGCTGCTGGGCGCCGGTTTGTCGCCGCTGGGCCAGCAGGAGCACCTGGCGTTTGCGGTTTTTGACCTCGCCGCGCCGCCGGACGCGCCGGAAAACCACAAGGCGTGGGAGTTCAACGCCGCCATCGGCCACGGCTTGACCAGCGGCACGGCGCAGGAGTGGGTGGTCAAAACCATCGTCGGCAAGCCGTTTTAGCCCGCGTCACTCCGCCCAGAGCTGCCAGCCCCACGTCAGCCCGGCGCGCACTTCCAGCGCCTGGCCCACCGCCGTCTGCGCCGTCCGCACCGCCGCGTCCAGCGTCACCCGCTCCGCGACCTGCCATTGCCCGCCCAGCAGCGCCGCGAGGTACGCGCCGTCATGGCGCGCTTGCTCAAAAGTCAGCTCCGCCACCGGCCGCGCCGACCATGCCGCGGGACCTTCGAGAATCACACCGGAAAACCAGCCCGGCTCACCCGCGCGCGTCAGCCGCCCGGCCAGATCCAGGTGCACCGTCAGCGCCGACCAGCGCTCCGAGGCGATGAAATTGGCCTGCGCGCCCACGCCCGGATCTGCGCCCAAACCCGGGAGAAGTGGGCCGAATTCGACAGCGACGCTCAGACCCGGCTTGTCCTGCAGCACGCCGTCACGCAGCACATGCTTGGCAAAGAACGCCGTGTCGCCCAGCGCCACCCGCGCGCCGCCCACCGTGTGGTCCAGCGGCGCCTGGCCGCGACCTTCCAGCACCAGTTCCCAGCCCGGCCACACGCCGAGGTTGCCGACAAACGCCGGCGCAATCAGCAACCGCTCGGCCTGGCTTGTGAAATAGCCGATCGGACCGAGTTCAAGCTCGAATTCGCCGTGGCCCGCCACGTCGGCGTCGGTCGAGTCGAACGGCCGGTACGCCGCCGCGGGCCGCGCTGTCAGCAAACCCACGGCGGCGCCCAGCATCCAGACCGCTGCGTGTCCGCGCCAACCGCATCGCATCCCGTTCTCCGACCACCCCGGCGATGTCCGCCCCGCCAAGCAAGCGTGCGGGCGCCGCTGGACGGCGTCAAGGCAGCTGTCACGGCGCCCCGGCCAGCCACGGATGCCGCCGGGCTGGGATTTTCACCCACCCATCCTCCCACAAACCGGACTAAAATAGTCCGATTTATTTTGCCACAAAACGCCGCCGTGAGGCGCGAAGACAACTTGATTCAGCGATCGTCGAGGTGTAAAAACCCGCGGAGCGATCGACGGACTTTTGTCGACACGCCGCGCGATCGCCCATTCGAGAGGCAAGCCAAAATGCCAGATAAATTGCAACCAACCGAGCGTTTTCCGTTCCATTTTTCCGCCTTTACCACCGGCCAAGTCGCGGGCGCTGCGACCGGCGTCTGGCGCGTCGCCGTGCTGGCCATCCTGCTGACGGCGTGCGGCGCCAAAGCCACAAATCCCGGCAGCGGCGTCGATGTGGCGGTTGGAACGGACGATGTGCAGGTCGGGGCGGACGCGGATGCGGGCGGCAATGACATCGTTGAAAAGGACGGCAAGGCCGACGCCGACGCCCAGGATGCGGTGGACAAGCCCGATGCCACCGACCAGCCGGATCAGGTCGCGCCCGACGCGGACGTGGCAAACGACGCCGATGCAGCTGTGGATACTGCGGATGCCAG
>CAIPXZ010000240.1 GCA_903869075.1 uncultured Myxococcales bacterium
GCCTTCCGGCGGACATCTCGAACAATAGCCCGGGACTTCAGTCCCGGGTGCACGAGGTCGAGCTTGCGACCGCCCTGCCCACCTGCCACGTTTGCGCCGTCGCCAAGGGCACCGGCGTCACCGCGCGATCGCCTTGTAGTATTTCTGCAGCCGCTCCGACCACGTCGGGGGCGCTTTCTGCTGCATCGCCCGCAGCACTTCCTGACGGTACTGCTCGCTGCCCTCGCCGCGCTCGTCGCCTTGCAGCTTGACCGGCGCCTCCGGCGTGTTCATCCCCACGGCTTCACTGGCTTTTTGCCCAGGCTTGCCACCCGACTGCGCCTCGTCCAGCATCGACGCCGCCCGCCGCAGCGCGTCCAGCGCCTCGCTCGACTGCCGCAGCGCCCGCGCCGCATCCGACTGCCCCAGCGACTCGCCCGCCTGCCGCATCGTCTCCTCGGCGTGCTCCAGGCGATCGCCGACCTGCCGCTGCAGCGCCGGATGCGTCTGCGCGTTCTCCTCCAGCGTCTTTTTCAGCTTCTCCAGCGAGCGCCGCAGCTGCTCCTGCTCCTGGCCCTGGCTCTCCAGCTTCTGGCGCATCCCGGGCTTGAGCATCGCCTGCGGCGAGGGCAGGGCCTCACGCAGCCGCGCCGAGGCCTTCTGCACCCGATCCTGCGCCGCCGCCAGCCGCCCATCGTCGGTCTTGCGGCTCTTCTCCGCCACGTCCGGGTCTTCCGCCAGCTCGCGCCGCGCCGTGCCCAGCTCGTCCTCGGCCTCCATCAGCGCCTGCAGCGCCGCGTCGATCTGCCCGCGCTCCAGGCCGCCCGCCGCCGTCTGCAGCGCCTGCCGTGCCTCGCCGACGCTGCGGCTGCCGCGCGACTCCGCCGTCGACATCCGCTGTGGCTGGATCTGGTCGCGCGCTTCTTCAAGCAGATCAATGACTTGCGGCATCAGCGTGGCGCGGACGCTGCGCAGGTGTTCCGCCGTCGCCCGATCCTGCTCCTCCGCCAGCGGCCGCACCTCGTCGCGGACCCGCTCCTCGCCTTCTTGCGCGCGGGAAATGCCGCGGCGCAGGTCGCCCACCAGCTTTTGCATCTCGCGCTCTTCGGTCGACCGCTCGCCTTTGACGTCGTCCGACATGTCCTGCATCGTCTCGGCCATCTGCTGCTGCATCTGCCGCATCCGGTCCAGCGCCTCGCGCGCCTTGCCGTCGCGCAGCAGCTTGCGGATGTCGGCGAGCGCATTGCGGTGCGCGCCGAGATCGCGCTGCAGCCCCGTCGGCTCCGCGCCGGCGTTCAGGTGTTCCTGCGGCACCACGTGCATCTGCGCCTGCGCCGCCTCGGCCATGCGCTGCAGCTGCTGCTCGACCTGATCCAGCAGCCGCTCGGCCTCCGCCTGGCTCGCCGCGCCCTTGGCGTCCGCCAGCTTCTCCAGCGCCTGCACAAGCTGCTTTTCGGTCTCCGCCAGGTTGGCACCATCGCGGGTCAGCGCGTTCTGGTGCTCGATGACCGCCGCCGCGCCCAGCGCGTGCACCGCCTGTTCCTCCGCGGCGATGACGAGCGCGTGCTGCCGCTGCAGCCCGGCCATGCCTTGCACCGCCGCGTAGCCCGTCGCGTCGCCATCGGCGTGGGCGACAAACCGCGACTCGTCGCCCAGCGTCTCGCGCAGGTGCTGCTCAATCTCCAGCAAATCCGCGGACGTGCGCCCGCGGCCGACAACGTCGTCCGTCCACTCCCGCCGCAGCGCCTCGAGCGCGTCCAGGCCGCGCTGTTCTTCCACCGCCAGCTCGCCGCGCGTCTTCAGCGCCACCGCCAGCGTCAGCTGGCTCAGCGCCGGGTCCTTCTCCAGCCGATCCGCCAGCCGCAGCGTCCACAGCGTCGTCAGCCGCGCCAGCTCTTCCAGGTTGCGGGCGTGCTGGCGCTCGGGCGAAAACATGCGAATCCGCACCTTCTGCGACGCGCCGCGCCGCTCGCCGTCCAGCGGGTCGTCATCCGCCGCTTCCAGCTGCACCACCGCCACTTCGCCCGGCCGCAGCTGCAGCTGGTCGACGACGATCTGCTCGTGGATCACCGCCGTCAGCGCGCCGGGCGACACCGCGATCGGCCGCCGCTCATCGCCCGCCGCCGGTCGCGCCACGACCAAATGCACAACCGCGAGGCCGATGTCGTCGCCCGCTTCGCCGTCGATCGCCACGGTCTGGCCCGCCTTGACCTCGATCTCGCCGGCCGGACTGACGATCTGCACCGTCGGCACCTGATCCGCGCGTGTCTTGAGCGTGCGATACCCAGCCTCGCGCACCGGCAGGCCGTCCTGGTCCACGCCGCGGTAGCGATACCGCAGGGATTCCAGCACCGTATGGCCCCACTGCAGCTGCCCGTCCTTGCGCCACGTCGTCGGCAGCGTCTCCAGCCGCGTACCGCCGCCGACCTGGGTCTCGACCTCGACCGATTTGACGCTGAAACCCGGCACCGGCAGCGCCGCGACGGTCACATGGCTGCCGCGCAACACCTCGACTTCACTGCCTTCCTCATCGCGCGCGTCCACCACCGCGCGGGCGTAGGCGGGCGGCTCCACGTGGGCCTGCGGATCGACAACCAGCGTGCCGACCTCGCGCACCTGCTGCACCTGCGCCGGCTGCCACAGGTTCACCCACAGCGCCGGCGTCGCCAGCACCGCCCACAGCCAGCCGAGGAGCGTCAGCCCCAACAGCAGCGCCCACTGCGCCACGCGCCGCCGCAGCTGTTGCCGCGCCGTGTCCAGCACCGGCAGCACGCCCGCCGCCTGAGCGATCGCGCGCACAACCAGCAACGGCGAGCCCAGTTGCTGGCTGCTGTTCTGCGCCACGCTGTCGGCGATCTCGATGCCGGTGCGCAGTTGCTCCGCACGCTCCAGCCGCCGGTCCGCCAGCCACGTCTGATCCGCCGACCAGCGCGCCAGATCGCGCGATCGCCACAGCCGCCGCCACGCGTTCCACGTCGCCACACCTGCCGCCAGCACCGCCGCCACCGCCAGCAGCCGCGGTCCCAGCCGACCCGCCACGCCGGACGCCACCACGATCGCCGCGACGATCGCCGCCAACGCCAGGAAGCCTTCGAGCGCCAGCAGCACCGCTTCCACGGCGATCCACAGCCGCCACCGCCGCCGGCGATGCGCCACCTCCAGCAACAGCGCCGCGCCCGGATGCATGCCACCGCCACCGTGCGCGGGCACGGGCAGGGGGCGACGCAAACGCGGCAGGGACAGCGCCATGGCAGGCTCCGGGGCCAACGGCGGCACCAGCAGGCGTCACGATGCGGGCGCGCCCGGCGGTTGTCAACGATTGTGCCGTGAATCCGGGCTGGCGCGGCGCGGCCAAGGCGGTCGCAGCGTGCGGTTTTGCCAGTCAGCCGGGGCCGCGATCCTTGACCGTTTTGCGGCGGTCATGGTACTAAGCGCGCCACGCGAACGCGGCGGCAGCGCTGGGTTTGACGTAACCACACGAAACTGCAGGTTTTTTCCGCAAAGCCCATGTCGCAACCGCTCGCCCCAACTACGCTGGATCCGTCGCCGACGCAGGCTGTGCCGGCGGCGAACGCGTTTGTTGCGGCGGTGGAGCGCATGCACCTTGTGCTGGGCGCGCTGGCCGTTGTCGCGGCGGTCGCGCTGACGCACGGAATGCCGCTGGGCGCGCGCGGTCACTGGACGGCGGTGCTCGCGGGCCTGCTGCTGGGCGGCGGCAACTTCCGCGTGCTGGCGTTCCTGACGACCCGGATGCTGCTGAGCGTGGAGCCGGCGACGCGCAATTCCGCAATCGTCATGCTGATGTTCAAGCTGGGCGTGCTGGCGATGCTGATGCTCGGCGTGTTCCGCTGGGTGCAGCCGGACGGCGTAACGCTGATCCTCGCCATGTCCCTGGCGCCGTTCTGTCTGGTTGTGGAAGCGGTGCGGCGCGGCGGTCAGTTGACCAGCCCGGCCAATGGGAGTTTGTCGTGAAGAAACTGCTGACTTCCCTGCTCGCCCTCGCGTGGATCGCCACGGCTGCCCCGGCTTTTGCCGAGGAAGCCGCGCATGAAGCCGCCGCTGCCGAGCATGAAGGTGCCGCTGAGCACCCGGGCGCGCACCACGAAGAGCCGGGCGAGCCGCCGTATGGCGCCGCGAACGCCGAGCTTTTCACCTGGCTGACGCCGATCGTTCCGGCGGCGCAGCAGGACGCGATTCGTCAGAAAATTCAGGCTGTTGCCCCGAAGACCTACATCGACAAGAAGCCGTTTGCCGAGGAAGGTCAGCTGACGCCGGTGCTGATGGCGACGATCGCGTTCGCGCTTGTGCTCATTGGCGCGTGGCTGACGCGGCGGCAGCTGGCGGCGGACGAGGACGCGGGCGTGCTGCCGGCGCGCAAGTTCGGCGTGTTTTTCCTGTACGAAGCCGTCATCGGCGCTGTGTGGAACCTGATGAAGGGCATGATGGGCGCCGCTGAAGCGCGCCGCCACTTCCCGATCGTCGGCACGCTGGCGTTCTACATCTTCACGATGAACGTGCTGGCGCTCATCCCCGGCGGCGCGCCGGCGACGGCGAACCTGAACACCAACATTGTCATGGGCTTGACCGTGTTCCTGGCGACGCACATTTCCGGCATCCGCGTGCAGGGCGTCGTCGGCTATGCCAAGCACTTCATGGGACCGATGCTGGCGCTGGCGCCGCTGATGGTCGTCGTCGAGCTGATTTCGCACATGGTGCGGCCGCTCTCGCTGTCCTTGCGTCTGCTCGGCAACATGACCGGCGACCACAAAGTGCTGGAAATCTTTCTGGGTTTCCACGTCCCGTTCCTGCCGCTTCCGCTGATGTTTCTGGGCCTGATGGTCGTGTGCATCCAGACCATGGTGTTCGTGCTGCTGTCGACGGTGTACCTGTCGCTGGCGGTCGAAAAACACGACCACGGTCATGACGATGCGCACGGTCATGAGGCGCACGGACATTGACGGGGAATTCCCGGGCGTCCGCGCCCGGCAGGTGTGGGATTTCGCGGTTCGAAAGATTTTTCAGTGGCCCTTTGGTGTGAGACTTTGTTGCAACGGCTGCGGCCGTAAACTTGGAGGAAGGTTATGAATCTGAAGCGTATGTTGGCGGCCGCCATCACTTTTGCCTCGACCATGTTGCTGTTCGTTTCCTCGGCGTTCGCTGAAGGCGGCGCGCCGGCCAATCCGGATTCCTGGAAGGGTGAGCTCGCGCTCGCCATCGGCCTCGGCCTGGGCATCGCTGCCGTCGGCGGCGCGCTCGGTCAGGGCAAGGCTGCTTCGGCGGCGCTGGAAGGCATCGGTCGCAACCCGGCCGCGGCTGACAAGCTGTTCACGCCGATGCTGCTGTCGCTGGCGATTATCGAATCGCTGGTCATCTACTCGCTGGTCATCTCGTTCATGCTGCTCGGCAAGTTCTAAGCCGTCAGCCCGTTCCAGCAGGCGCAAGCGGGGCATCGCCCCGTCCAGGCCCGCACAGCGCAGGCCGCGCTGGTCGTCCGCCGATGACCAGCGCGGCCTTGGCTGTTTTTGCCGACGGCAAAGTTGCCGCGCTGCCGATCCTCTGCCACAGTAGCGGATCCCCAAGCGCGCCCGGATGGGCGCAGTGTGATGCACATGGCCGAGCAGGTTGAAGCGCAGCAAGTTTTTGTCATCGCCGACGATCCGATTGAAGCGGGGATGTTGGCGCTGGATTTGGTGCATGCGGGTCTCGCCGCGCAGGCGGTGCGCGATGGCGCGACGCTGGCGGCGCAGCTGAAGGACGCGGCACGGACGCGCATGCCGGCGCTTGTCTCGGCCTTTCGCGATCTTTCGCAAACCTTTGAACTTTTTGGCCAATTGCAGGAGCAGAACGTCCCGGCGCGCTACATCGCCGTGGTCCTGCGCAGCCAGCGCGACGCCGCTGAACGCCAGGCGCGTGAACATGGCTGGGCCGGCGTGGCCGTGCGGCCGGTGAACGCGGAGGAGCTCGTGGCGCTTGCCGCGGCGACGGAGACTTCTGGCCGGGCGCCGTCGGGGGCGACTGCGCGCGATGGCGACCTGACGCAGATGCGGCTGCTGGACGTGCTGGCGGGCATGGTCGATCGCATTCCACGCGCCGGCGGTGGCCGCAACGTGGTGCTGGAGCTGACGTCACACGGCCGCGCCGGCAAGGTGGCGATCGTCGACGGCGAGCTCGTACACGCGGAATGCGACGGCGAGACCGGCCGGCACGTGCTCGAGCGGCTGGCGTGCTGGCGCAGCGGCGCGTGGCACGTGGAGCCACAGACCTGGACGGGCGCGCCGACGTTGACTGGCTCGTCGATCGGCCTGCTGGCCGTGGCGCAGGAGTACAACCGCCGTGTGGACGAGGCGCGGCAGAACCTGCCGTATACCGATTGCAAGTGCACCGTGCGCTGGGAGCGGGTCCGGCCTTTGCCGGTCGTGGCGGAAGCGATGTTCCGGCGCATCGCCGCGGGCGTTGTGCTGGCGGACGCGATCCCCGGCGAAGGCGACGACGAGCTGGAGGCGTACGCGGCGCTGGAGAACCGCATCAAACGCGGCGCGGTCGTGCCGCAGATCGAGATGACGCCGTCGGCGGCGTCGATTGACACGCCCAATCCCGGCTCGGCGCTGACACCGCAGGCGGTGCGGGCGGATGCGCTGGCGTCGGCGATGCGCACGGGCGTACTGCTGCCGGACAGCGCTGGCCAGCACGCGGAGCGGCCGCACCCGTCGACCCAGGCGTATCGCCTCGATGAGCCCAACGCCGGCTTGGCGCGGCAGTCCGACAGCCCGCCGGCACTGCCGCTGACCGATACGCCGCCCGCGCTGCCTACACGCTCGAGTGCGGCCGCGCGTATGCCCTCGGGCGTGCTGCGGACCAACAGCGCGTCGGTGCTGGACACGTCGCGCTACAACTCGGTGGAAAACGCGGCGCGCCGCGGCGCTGTGACCGGCTGGTTTGGCGTCGCGATGGCTGAAACCGATGAGAACGCGCCGGAGAGCAACGCGCCACTGCGGTCGGGCGGCACCACGGCGCCGTTTCGCCCCACGCCGCGACCGGGCGCGGAGACGGACTCGCCGCGTTTGGCGGCGCGGCCGTACGCCTGGACGCCGACGGCGGACGCCGACGCGCGGATCTCGTCGCAGGTGAAGGGCGACGACGGCCACGGTGACGACAAGCCCAAAGCGGCCAAGCCGGGGCTGCGCTGGCCGTGGGTCGGCGCCGGGCTGGCGGCGCTCGTCGCGGTGGCGTTTGCGGTGGCGTGGCCGACGCCCAAGGCGCCAGGTGGCCGTCGCGGCTCTGGACAGGACTACCGCCGCGCCGTGAACCTGATTGAAGCCGGGCAGTACGACGACGCGATCAAGCGGCTGCAAGCGGTGATCCAAGGGCCGAATTTCGAGCCCGAAGCACTGCTGACGCTGGGCGTGCTGGAGATCGAGGCGCGGCAATTCAACAGCGGCCGCACGCACTTGCAGGCGTACCTGGCGCATCCGGACGCGCGCCACGTCGAACGCGCCAAGAAGCTTTTCGATTTTGTCTTTGCCAGCGCACCGGCGCCGGCGGCCGCGGCGACCAGCGCGCAGCACGCCACGCCGACCGGCGGGTAACACACCGTGAACGCAGCGATTTTGGGTATCGAGACCTCCTGCGACGAGACGGCGATCGGCGTCGTTGCGGGTGGCGTGGTGCTCGCCAACCGCGTGGCCAGCCAGGTGCCGCTGCACGCGCGCTTTGGCGGCGTGGTACCGGAAGTGGCGGCGCGCAACCACCTGCTGTCGATCCTGCCGGGCATTGAAGCGGCGCTGGCCGACGCGCACCTGGCACCCGCGCAGCTGGGCGGCATCGCGGTGACGCACCAGCCGGGCTTGGTCGGCGCGCTGTTGGTCGGCGTGCAGACGGCGCGGACGCTGGCGCTGTGCTGGAACAAGCCGCTGGTCGGCGTGGACCACATCCAGGCGCACGTTTGGGCGGCGATGTTGCGGCAGCCGGACGCGCCGCCGGTGGCGCTTTCGCCGCCGTTCCTGGCGCTGGCGGTGTCGGGCGGCCACACAAGCCTGTACCGCGTCGCCGGTCCGGGGCAGATGACGCTGCTGGGCCGCACGCTGGATGACGCTGCCGGCGAGGCGTACGACAAGTTCGCGCGGCTGCTGGGCGTGGCGTATCCGGGCGGTCCGAATGTCGACAAGCTGGCGCAACTGGGCGATCCGGCGCGGTTCAAGCTGCCGCGCGGCATGCGCGGGCGCGCGGACGTGGCGATGTCGTTTAGCGGCCTGAAGACCGCGGCGCGGCTGCACATGGAGGCGCTGCAGGCTCAGGGGCCGCTGGATGCGCAGACGGTGCAGGACCTGTGCGCGTCGTTCCAGCAGGCGGTTGTGGCGCAGCTTGTGCACGTGACGCAAAAAGCGGCGCTGCAGCAGGGGTTGCGCGACGTGGTGCTGGCCGGCGGCGTGGCGGCAAACCACGGCTTGCGCGCCGGGCTGGCGCAGATGTGCGCGCGCCAGGGCCTGCAGTTTTGGCCGGTGCCGCTGGCGTGGTGCGGCGACAATGGCGCGATGGTCGCGGGGCTCGGCGAGGCGCTGTTGGCAGCTGGCCAGCGCGACGACCCGCATGAACTGGACGCGGTGCCCACCGGCCTCGTCAAACGGCGGGCGGGATGATCGAGGCAAAAAAGTCACTTGGGCAGAATTTCTTGCACGATCAAGGGGTTTTGAATCGGATTGCCGATCTGGCGCAGCCGCCGCCCGGCTCCGGGCTTGTGGAGATTGGTCCCGGGACGGGCAACTTGACCGAGCACCTGCTGGCGCGCCTGCCGCCGGACTGGCATCTGGACGCGATCGAGCGCGACCGGCGCATGGCGCCGCTGCTGGCGGAGCGGTTTGGTGAGCGGGTGCGGGTGACCGAGGCGGACGCGGCCGACATCGACTGGCCGACGCTGCTGGACCGGCTGGGGCCGCAGCCGGTGGTGGTGGGCAACCTGCCGTACTACGCGGCGCTGCCGATCCTGTTCGCCGTGCTGGCGGCCAAGCCGGCGCGCATGGTGTTCATGGTGCAAAAAGAGGTGGCAGATCGCCTCGCGGCCAAGCCGTCGACGCCGGCGCAGGGTCAGATCTCCGTGAAGATCCAGATGCTTGCCGACGTGAAGCTGGCGTTCAAAGTCGGCAGCGGCGCGTTCACGCCGGCGCCGAACGTCGAAAGCGCTGTCGTCGTGCTGCAGCCGCTGGCGGCGCCGCGGTTTGCGCTGCCGGACGTCGAGCGCTTCAGCGCGCTTGTCACAGCTGGCTTTTCACTGCGGCGCAAGACGCTCGTGAACGCGCTGGGCAACGCGCAGCACATCCCGGGCGACACCGTGCGCGCGGCGCTGCAGGCGATTGGCGTGGATGAGCGCATCCGCGCTGAGGCGCTGACGCTTGTGCAGTGGGCGGCGTTGGCGCGCCAGCTGGATCAAAAACCGTAGCGCGAATCGCTTGACGGCAAGCCGGACGCAGCGGAGGATGCAAGCTAGCGGGTGTCGGCTTTGCCGTGTCACGCCGCTGTGCGACCGGAGGGATTCGGCGCACGCCCACCCATGCGCGTTCCCCCGACGCGCTGAGACGGAGAGTCATGGCCATCGAGGACGACCGCAACCTACGCCGCCCGCAGTCCAGCTACCTGCCCGCGCCGACCAAGTCGATGGGCGACATGCTGCTGCGCGAGCGGCTCGTGTCGGTGGAACAGCTCAAGAACGCCGCGGCGGAAGCGCAGCGCACGGGCAAGCACCTGGGCGCGACGCTCAACGCGCTCGGCTACGTCGATTCCGCGCACCTCGTGGACTTCCTGTCGCGGCAATATCAGGTGCCGTCGATCGATTTGACGACCGTCGAGGTCGGCGAAGACGTGCTGCGGCTGGTGCCCAAGGAAGTGGCGGAGCGTCACGGGCTGGCGCCGATCGCGCTGCACGGCTCGACGCTGGTTGTGGCGATCACCGATCCCGGCAACTACAACGCGATCGACGATCTCAAGTTCCTGACCGGGCTGAACATCGAAGTCGTCGTGGCGCCGGCGGATGAGATCGCCAAGGCGCGCGTTCGCTTCTACTCGACGATCGAGCGTAGTTCGCTGGAAGAGGTCATCTCCAGCGAATTGGCGGGCATGGAAGACGGCGTCGATATTGTCGTCGATGGCGCCGAGGTCGTCGACGTCAACGCGATGGAGAAGTCGTCCGAGGAAGCGCCGGTGGTGCGCCTCGTGAACCTCGTGCTGGTGGACGCGATCCGCCGCGGCGCCTCGGATATTCACATCGAGTGCTACGAAAAGGCGTTCCGCGTGCGCTACCGCATCGACGGTGTGCTGCACGAAATGATGCGGCCGCCGATGAAGCTGCGCAACGCGATCCTGTCGCGCGTCAAGATTATGAGCTCGCTGGACATTGCCGAGCGCCGCTTGCCGCAGGACGGTCGTATCAAGTTGAAGCTGCCGGGCGGCAAGGAGTGCGACTTCCGCGTCTCGGTGCTGCCGTGCCTGTTTGGCGAGAAGATCGTCATGCGGTTGCTGGACAAGGGCAATTTGCAGACGGACATGACCAAGCTCGGCTTTGACGAAGGCGAGCTGAAGAAGTTCAAGCACGCGATTCACCAGCCGTACGGCATGGTGCTCGTGACCGGTCCGACGGGTTCGGGCAAGACGACGACGCTGTATTCGGCGCTGACGGAGCTGAACAAGGTCACTGAAAACGTCTCAACCGCTGAAGATCCGGTGGAATTCAACCTGGAAGGCATCAACCAGTGCCAGATGAATGAAGCGATCGGCCTGAACTTCGCGTCGGTGCTGCGCTCCTTCCTGCGGCAAGACCCGGACGTGCTGATGGTCGGCGAGATTCGCGACTTTGAAACGGCGGAAATCGGCATCAAAGCGGCGCTGACGGGGCACATGGTGCTCTCGACGCTGCACACCAATGACGCGCCGTCGACGATCAACCGTCTGCTGAACATGGGCGTGGAACCGTTCATGGTGACGTCGTCGCTGAACCTGATCGCCGCGCAACGTCTGGTGCGGCGCAACTGCGCGGAGTGCAAGCAGCCGTTCAAGTACGACAAGGTGCTCTGCCTGGAAGCCGGCTTGACGGAAGAGGAATTCGAGAAAGCCACGTTCATGAAGGGCGTCGGCTGCAAGACCTGCGGCGAGTCCGGCTACAAGGGCCGCGTGGCCATTTACGAAATCATGCCGATGTCCGATGGCTTGCGCGAAGCGGTGTTGCAGGGCTTCTCGGCATCGGAACTGAAAAAAGTCGCCGTTTCAGACGGTTTGCAGACGTTGCGGCGATCTTCGCTGCTCAAGCTGGCGGCGGGTCTGACGACGCTGGAAGAGTGTCTGCGCGTGACGCGCGCTGACTGAACGACCGGGGGCACGCGATGGCTATTTGGGCATGGGAAGGCCAAACCGCAGATGGCGACTTCAGACGCGGTGAGCTCGAAGCCGACAACAAGGACGGCGCGCAAGCCAAGCTGCGGACGATGGGCGTTGCCACCGTCATCAGCGTCAAGAAGAAGCAAAAAGACCTTGAAATCAACATCCCGGGCCTGACCGACGGTGTGCCGATCAAGAGCCTGGTCGTGTTCACGCGGCAGATGGCGACGATGATCGACGCCGGTTTGCCGCTGCTGCAGTGCCTCGATCTCATCGGCAACCAGGAGCCGAACCCCACGTTGCGCAAGACGATTCTCGGCGTGAAGGCGGCGGTGGAAGGCGGCACGTCGTTCTCGGAGGCGCTGCAGCGCTATCCCAAGGTGTTTGAGCCGCTGTACATCAACCTTGTGCAGGCCGGCGAGCTGGGCGGTATTCTCGATACCATCATGAATAAACTCGCTGAATACATTGAAAAAGCTTCGGAAACGCAGGCCAAGGTCAAAGGCGCGATGAAGTACCCGCTGACGGTGCTCGTGATCGCCTTGAGCATCACCGCCGGTCTGCTGTGGAAGGTGGTGCCGACGTTCGCCGCGACGTTCAAGTCCATGGGTCGTAAGGAATTGCCGGCGATCACCGAGATGCTTGTGAAGATCTCCGACAACTTCATCGCCGCCATGCCGTTTGTGATCGCCGGCGGCGCGGGCGTCGCCTTTTTGTACAAGCTGGCGATGAAGACCAAGAATGGCCCGTACATCCGCGATTTGATTCTGTTCAACATGCCCGTGCTGGGCAACGTGATCCGCAAGTCGGCCGTGGCGCGGTTTACCCGCACGCTGGGCACGCTGATCACCGCGGGCGTGCCGATCCTGGACGCGCTGGCGGTGGTGGGCAAGACGTCAGGCAACCTCGTTGTCGAGCGCGCGCTCGACTACACGCGGGCGCGCATCATGGAGGGCAAAAACGTCACCTCGCCGCTGCTGGAGACAAAAGTCTTTCCGGTCATGGTGGTGCAGATGATCGCGGTGGGTGAAGCGACCGGCGCGATGGACGTGATGCTGACCAAGATCTCGGACTTCTACGACGATGAGGTCGACGAGGCGATCGAGGGTATGACCGCCGTGATGGAGCCGCTGATGATGGTCGTGCTGGGTGGCATCATCGGTAC
>CAIPXZ010000241.1 GCA_903869075.1 uncultured Myxococcales bacterium
TCCATCCAGTCCGCGCGCTCCTCGCGCCGCGCGCAGTCCAGCCCGCGCTGCACGCCGGTGCGAGCGGTGTACAGGTCGTCGCGGTCGCCCAGCAGCCGCGGCACGGCGGCGATCACAACCCGGCACAGCCCGTGGTCAAACGCCAGGTTCACGGCGCCCTGCAGCTGCCGCGCCGGCAGGTCGGTGTGCTGCACGAGCGCAGTCAGCTTCGCCTCGGCGTCGTCGGCGCGGTCCAGCGCCAGCAGCGCCGCGACTTCGGTCAGCTGCCACCGCAGCTCCTTGACCGGCTCCAACGGCGTGTGGCTCGCCAGCAGCTCCAGCGCCAGGTCGGCGCCGCCGCTCGCCGTCAGCCGGCCAAGGATGTCCGCGTCTTCGCGGTCCGGCAGCTGGCCGTTCAGCAGCGCGCGCTCCGCCCAGACGCGGCCAAGGTACGCGAACGGCCCTTGAATCAGCGCGCCGACGACCTTCCACGCCGCCGCCGCACCGCTCGCCTCGAGCACGCCCGACTCGCGCAGCCACCGCGCCAGCACCGGGCTCGGCCGCGCCGCCAGCTCCCTGAGCAGCGCGTCATCGGCGAGTACCTGGCCGTTTTGCGCCGCCAGCGCCCGCGCGCGCCCGTCCAGCTCAGCAAAACGCTCGGCGTCGTCGTCGCGCAGCACCTTGATCGCCAGCTCGCGCAGCATCCACGGCTCGGCCACTCGCGCTTCGGCGAAGATCCGCAGCACGGCGGCGAACGCGTCCCAACGCGGCTGCAGGTTTTCCAGCTGCCGCGCCAGCTGATCGCGGGCGCGCGCCGGCGGCGGCTGCCACTCGTCCGACAGCAGGGACGGCGGCGGCGCCTCGTGCGTCAGCGCCGTGGCGTAGGCGACGACCCGCTGCGTCAGCTCGCGCGGTGGCATCCGCAGCGGCAGGTTCAACGCATCGGCGGCGCGGATCCGCAGCGCCGGCAGCTGGCCGATCCCTGGCTGGTGCGTCGCCATCAGCCACATGCCGTCGGCCGCTTCGCCGGTGCGGCGCAGGAACTGGCCGGCGACAAGCGCCATCTCGGAACGATCGGCGGCGAGCGACAGCGCCTGGGTCCGCAGCGCCACCGCGTTGGCCAACTGGCCATTCTGCCTGAAGATCTCCGACTGCAGCAGCTGCGTCCACGGATCGCCCGGCGGCAGTGCCGCCACCAGCGGCTGCGCCAGCGCCGGCCGTTTGGCGCCCAGCAGCGCCCGCGCCAGCACAAGCTGACTGCGCTGCGAAGCGAACTGCGCGCTGTGAGCCGCCGCCAACGCCTGCACGCCATCGCCGTCATCGGCGCGCAACAGCGCCATCGCCAGCAGCTGCCAATGCTGTTCCGTCGCGTCTGGGCGCTGGACCGCCAGCTGTGCCAGCTTCGCGGCGGTGAACCGGTCCACCGGCGCGGTCTGCGCCAGCTCCAGCAGCTGATCGGCGACAAAGCCTTGCGCGGCAATGGCTTGCAGCCAGGTCGCGCGCGCTTCCGGCGTCGGAATTTTGCGATCCGGTGCCAGCCACGCCGCCCACAGCGCAAGTTCACCTGGCTGCTTTTGCCGCGCCAGATCCAGCACTTGCCGTGCCTCGGCGAGCAAGTTGGCGTCGGCGAGGTGCTCGGTCAGCGTCAGTAGCCACGCCGTCCGTGCCTGCGCCGGCGCGGCGTGCAGCGCCAACGCCGCCAGCTCCGGCGGATGCCACGCGTGCAGGACGCCCGCCGCCAACTGGCACGTCCCGGCATCCTGACAGCCCGCGGTCTGCAGCGGCGCCAGCACCCGCCACGCCGCCGGCCACGCCTTGCGCCCCGCGTGCCAGCGCGCGTGCGCCAGCAGCAGGCGCGCGTCCGCCGGCACCTGCGCGTGCAGGCGCGCGAGCCAGATATCTTCTTGCGCCGTCGCTTCCAGCGGCCGATCCGCCCGCCACAGCGCGCGAATTTCCGCCGCCTGCAGCTCCGGCGCGTGCGCGCCCGGCACCCGCTTGGCCAGCGCCAGCATCGCGGCGTATTGCCCCTGGCGCTCCAGCGGCGGCAGCTGCGCCAGCGCCTGCGGCTCCGTCAGCGGCGGCAGCGGCGGCGCCGGGACGACCTGCGGGCCAGCGCACGCCGTCAGCAGCCAACCCGCCAGCCCTATCGCCTGCCAAAGCCTCACGCGCACTCCAACCCGGCGCTCTGCGCGCGCATTCCTTGTGCGTGCCACCGCGCGCGTTGTCAATCAATCGGCGTGGTTCACGTAGCGCCAGGTCTCGCCGCGAAAGTTGGTCACGTGCAGCACGCTGCGGTCGATATGCTCGACGAAATCCGGCCAAAGCGGAATCTTACCACCGCCTTCCAGATCGATGACGTACTTGGGCACCGCCATCCCCGACGTGTGACCCAGCAGCTGCCGCATCAGCGCGAGCCCGGCATCGACCGACGTGCGCAGGTGCGCCGAGCCGCGGATCGGGTCGCAGTGGAACAGGTAGTACGGCCGCACGCGCGCCGAGAGCAGCGCGTAGAACGTCTCCTGCAGCGTCGCCGCGTCGTCGTTCACGCCGCGCAGCAGCACCGTCTGGCCGCCGAGCGAGATCCCGCCATCGGCCAGCCGGCCGAGCGACGCGCGCACCTCCGGCGCCAACTCCACGAAATGATTGCAATGCACGTTGATGAACAGCGGAATTCGCCGCGGCCGCAGGGCGTGCACCAGCGCGGCATCGATGCGCTGCGGCAGGAACACCGGCACGCGCGTGCCGAGGCGGATGAAGCGCAGGTGCGGAATCGCCGCGAGGCGGTCGAGGATCGCCGCGAGCTTGGCGCTCGACAGCAGCAGCGGGTCGCCGCCGGAAATCAGCACGTCGCGGATCGCCGGCGTGCGCGCGATGTAAGCGATGCCCGCGTCCAGCTCCGCCGTGCCCAGCGTGTCCGCGCCCGACGCGACCCAGCGCGCGCGGGTGCAGTAGCGGCAGTACGCCGCGCAGGTGTCCGTCACCAACAACAGCACGCGATCCGGGTACTTGTGCACGATGCCCGGCGCCTTGCGGTGCGGGTCTTCGCCCAGCGGGTCCGCGCGCTCAAAATCGCGGACCGTCGCCTCGGCGACGTCGGGCAGTATCTGGCGCGTCAGCGGGCACGTCGGGTCAAAAGGCCGACACAGCGCCGCGAAATACGGCGTGACGGCGACCTCAAAGCCGCGACCGGCGTCGAGAAAAGTCCGCAATTCCGGGGTGATGGTGAAGTGCTGGCTGAGCTCGTCAGCGGTACGCAGGCGGTTGCGCAGCTGCCACCGCCAGTCGTTCCAGTCGGCCGGCGCGACGTCACGCCAGAGGCTGTCCGCCGGCGCAGCAGATGGCGCGTGAACAGGCTGAACCGGCGTCGGCGCGCGATTGCTCATCTGCAAAAATGGTGCCCCGTAGGAGAATTGAACTCCTGTTTCAGCCTTGAGAGGGCCGCGTCCTGACCGCTAGACGAACGGGGCGGTGTGGGAAACCAGGGACAAGCGGCCCGCGGAGGGCGTGCTTGCGGTTACCAGGACTGGTTCGGGGACTAGGATTCGAACCTAGATGAGCAGATTCAGAGTCTGCGGTCCTGCCATTAGACGATCCCCGAAACGTTTGGGAATACCCCAAAACTTCTGCTGACTTGGCGGCAGCGAACTGCCAGAACCTCGTCGGCTTGTGTCAGGCTCTGAACCTGACCAACGCTACAGCGCACGGCTGCAGCAGCGGGCGGGCAGTGTAGCGACGTGTCAGCAAGGCGTCAAGCGTCTGGCGCGCTCAATCCGCCGGATGCGCCGTGAACCAGGTGTTCAGCGCATCGCGGGCGAGGCCGGGCGCCTTGGCCTTCCACTGCATGCCGTTGACGGCCAAAACTGCAATCGCGACGCGCGGTTGCTCGACGGGCGCCATGCCGACGAACCAGGAAATGTGGCGGAAAATCGCCGGATCGTCGCCGTTCAGCGAGCCGGTTTTGCCGCCGATCTCCAGGTTGCGCAGCGCCTTGGGCCGCACGCCAAACGCATGGCGACCGGTGCCTTGCGCCACCGTCTCGCGCATCATCCGCCGCAGCGCCAGCGCCTGGTCGGCGGGCAGCCACTGGCCGAGCGACGTCGGCTCGCGGCTCACGCCCGGCAGCCGCGCGTCGCCATCGACGAGGTAAGGCCGCATGGCCACGCCGTTATTGGCGATCGTCGCCGCCAGCAGCACGCCGTGCAGCGGGCTCAGCTTGGAACCGATGAAGCCCGGCGCGGTCTTGGCGCGCTCAAAATCGGTCACGCCATCGACCATCGGCGAGGCGCCCAGCTGCAGGTCCGCGGGCTGCGGGTGGTTGAAGCCCAGGCGCTCCGCCATGCGCACGAGCGCGCCCGCGGGCAGGTCGCGCAGCGCGAAGCGGGCAAACGCCGCGTTTGTCGAGTGCGCCAGCGCCTCGGTCAGCGTCTGGCACTGCGTGTCGCGCGGCGATTCATGCACATGGCTCGGGTCCAGACCGTGCAGGCCGCCGTGGTAGCACGCGCGCAGGTCCGGCGTCTGGCCGGCGTCCAGCAGCGCCGCGGCGGTCACGACCTTGAAGACGCTCGCCGCCGGAACCGTCGCTTCGGTCAGGCTGCCGATCTCGCCGACCGGATCGCCCGGCTCGCGGTGCTCGACGATCGCCTTGATCGCGCCCGTCGCCGGGTCCATCAGCACAACCGCAGCGTAGGCGACGTGCTGGCGATCCAGATCCGCCTGGATCGCCGCCTGCACCGAGGCGTCGATCGTCGTGTGCCATTTCTGGCCATCGGGCCCGGCGAGCGTCTCCAAGCCGTCGGAACCCGGCAGCATTTTCTGCAGCGCCGCGGGCGCCAGCGGCGGCACTTCCACGGTGCGCGGCTGCGGGCTCGCTGGCTCAGCGGGCGCGGCGGGCTGCACGGTCGGCGGCGCGGCGGCCGCGGCATGGCTGCGCAGCAACCAGGCACCACAGGCGAGCACGCACAGAAGTCCGCAGAGAACCAAGGGAATCAGCTCGGAACGACGAGCACGGGGCGAAGCGGGACGGGCCACGAATACCTCAGCGGTCACAAACAAGACCTGCGCGCCGCTCTGCGCTACAGTGGGCGGCGGCTGGGGGAGCGTAGCCAAGCTCCGCCAGCGCGCAAGAAAACGCATGTGAGGCGCAAAAAGATGACCCACCCGCACGATGATGTCCGCACCGCCCGTTTCCGCAGCATGACCGACGACGATCCCGAGAACGAGCTCGCGTGGTTCTCCTTGGGCCAAGCGCTGTTCGACGCCGGACGCTTTGCTGACGCCCTGCCCGCCTTCGCCCACGCGGCGCGGCTGCAGGACGATTTGATGATGGCGCACCTGCGGCAGGCGCAGTGCCTGTGCGAGCTGGGTCGGCACGCCGACGCGCGGCCATTTGCCGAGAAAACCCGCGCGCTTGCCATCGCCCAGAAGCACGAGGGACCGCGCGAGGACGCGGACGAATTGCTGGAGGAAATCGAGGACGCGCTGACCTGAAGCGCCGACAATCGTCCGTCACGAGGTTGACACGCGCGCCGGACCCGCCTAGTGTGCTGCCTGCGGGGTGGAGCAGCCCGGTAGCTCGTCGGGCTCATAACCCGAAGGTCGTAGGTTCAAATCCTACCCCCGCGACCCAAAGAAAACGCGTACTTAGCCTCAGCGCTAAGTGCGCGTTTTTGCGTTTGGGCCACGGCTTGGGCCACAGAGCGTTTTTGGCTCTGCCCCAGCCGCCCTACGGCCAAACGCAGGAATCTTGTAGGAGACAGCGAAGCCTGATTCGCCCAGAACCACGGTCTGGGAACGGAAAAGGCCATGAGCAAACCTGTCAAACACGGCAACAACTGGCGCGTACGCTGGATCGACCACGAGGACGTTCGGCGTTCGGCCGTTTTCGAGAGCTTCAAGGAAGCGCAAAGCGAGGTGCGCAAGCGCCAAGCTGAGACTGCGGAGATCAAGGAGGGCCTGCGCGCCAAGCCGCCGGCTGACCGCACGTTCGCCGAGATGTGCGACTACTGGATGGCCAACCGCGCCATCCACAAGCGCAACATCCGCGACGACAAGAGCATCATCGACCGCCACCTGCGGCCCGCGTTCGGCACGCTGAAGCTCAAGGATCTGGGCATCGAACAGGTGGACGCCTTCCGTGTCAAGCTGCCCGAGCTGAGCAAGAAGACCGTCGCCAACATCCTGACGCTGCTGATTTCGCTGCTGAATGCTGCGGTCGAGTTGGGCTGGCTGCTCAAGGCGCCGCGGATCAAGAAGCCGAAGATTCGCCTGATCAGCGCCGACTTCCGCTACCTTCGCACCGATTCGGAGGTCGTCGCCCTGCTGACGGCGGCGAAGGAAAACGGCGAGGACGCCTACGTGCTGTACGCGACGGCGATCTACACGGGGATGCGCGAGGGCGAGCTGGCGGCGCTACGCTGGAGCGACGTCAACTTCCCGCGGCGGCTCATCACGGTGCAGCGGTCCTACGATGGGCCGACCAAGGCCGAAGACGTGCGCTATGTGCCGATTCTGGATGTGCTGCTGCCGATCCTGCGCGAATGGAAGCTCAAGACGCCGGGGACGCTGGTCTTCAGCAACCGTGACGGCAACATGCTCCAGCCTTGCGGGCGGATCTTCACCGAACGGCTGCACCGCATCCTGGACGCCGCCGGCTTCGAGAAGTCCGAGGTCAAGCGGCAGCGGCACTGCATCAACTTCCACTGCTTGCGGCACACGTTCGCCAGCCACTGGGTCATGAAGGGCGGCGATTTGTTCAAGCTGCAGAAGGTGCTCGGGCACAAGACGGTGCAGATGACGATGCGGTACGCGCATCTGACTCCGTCGGCGTTTGCGGAGGACCACGGGCGGTTCTCGGGGATGGCGGTTGGGGCGCCGGGGGAAGTTGTCGCGCTGCGGGCGGCGAACGCCAGCTGAATCGAGTCGGGCGCGCCGCAGCAGCCGTGTTCCGATTCAGTCGCGAGAACTCGCTGACAAGGGCGCTGTCTCGGATCGACCCGCCGGCGCCGAGCGCGGCCTCGTCCCCGGCCAGCCACGAAGCTGGGCCGCGAGCGTCGCGCGGCCGTCCGGGCACGTTTGTTGCGGTGCGTGATCCGCGGGCACCGCCGGGCTCTGCGCATGCGCCGCGGCGACCGGCCCACGGGATCCGTATCCGTCAACAACCTGTAATTGCAAACTAATTTTGGTCGGCCGTGAACATGATCCCCGCCTTGGTCGTCACTTCGTCGCCCCATTCTGGCGAAATTTTGCTTGTACCGCGTCAAGTCGCCAACAACGCGGCAGAAACGGGTCCGGCACCGGGGCGATTCGCGTTCTCAGCCAGCCAATTGCTGGTTCCGGAGTGCGACTCGCTGCCAACACGTCCCGTACCTGCAAAAAAGTCTTGTATTTTCAAATATTTGACGGATCTGCATCGCGTCGGACCGGCACTTCGCACTGCGGTTACCCGTTGACCAGGATGGTGTCAACGGGGACTTGTCCCAAATGAACATGAAGCACGCTGCCGCGCGACCCACAAACGGAGACGAGCGAGGGTACGCCGCGGCGGCAAAGTGACGCAATCCCGCCCAGCTTTGTTCAGGCCCAACTTTGTTCAGGCCCAAATTGTTGACTGGTTCCGGAACGGGCAGACTTCGGCCGCCTGGCAGCGGAGCCGGTTGCCGCTTCCGCGCGGTGCGCGATTCCGCTGAATAGCGCTGAATCACAAGAGAATCCGGCTAGGCCAGACGAGAAAGACGACGGCGAACGAGCGGAGGACGACGATGCGTAGTGGCGGTAATGGCCAGGGTCCTGTGGGCCACCTCCCCGAACCCAAGATCTCTGCAACGATATTGGACTTTGCCGCGCCGGTCATCGACCCGCTCGCCTCGCGGAGCTTGCCGGTCGCGACACTGAGCAACTTGTTTCAAGTCATCATCACGATCTGGAACGCCCACGTCATGGCCACGCCGACCTGGGGCCAGCCTGTAATGCTGGTGGAACTGCGCAAGACAGTGACCAGCCCCGGCGCGCCGCCCGAATTGTCTAACCTCTTCAAGGTGTTGAGCGATCTGCGCAAGGAGCGCTTTGCCGAAGACGCACGGGCGGTAGGCGAATGGTCGGTCATCGCGGACTTGGCCGGAGGGTTCAAGTTGCGCTGCGACGCGCCAATGCCGAGCGGGAAGTCGCACGGATAGTCGAGCCGCACGCCAGCGTGGACAACACCGTCCAGCGGCCATAAACTGCTGAGCGGCCACTACGCCGTGGCGAGGCCCCGATGACCGCGGTGCAAACCGACAACCTTGCTGAGCTTTGCCATCGCCACCACGTTCGGCGTTTGGCGCTGTTTGGCTCGTACGCACGCGGTGACGCCACGCCCCCGACCAGCGACCGCGACTTCGCAGTGGAGTTCGAGCCGCTCGCGCCAGTGGCCCACAAGACCGCGTACTTTGGCCTGTTGGCTGGGCTCGAAGCTCTCTTTGGCTGCCCGATCGACTTGGTCGAACGCTCGGCCATCCGCAACCCTTACGTGCGCGCCCGGGTCGAGCGCGAGGCGGTCGACGTCTATGCCGCCGCAGCGTGACCTTGGCGCCTTCCTGTGGGACATCCACGAGGCGGCAGAGCACGTGACGCGCTTTGTGGCCGGCAAGTCGCTGGACGACTACCGCGCGGACGTGCTGCTGAAATCGGCGGTCGAGCGGCAGTTTGAGATCATCGGCGAGGCGCTGTCGCAGGCGCTGCGTGTCTTTCCTGACGTGGCACCGCGGATTCCAGAAGCAAGGCAAATCATCGCGTTCCGCAACGTGCTGGCCCACGCGTACGCGTTTGTCGACGACGCCGTGGTCTGGGGTGTCATCGAGCAGGACCTGCCGACGCTGCGGCTTCACGTGCAGCAGCTGATGGACGAAGCTCTGCCGGAACCGCACAGCTAACAAACATCGCGGGTCCACGGCGGGCGGGCGCTGTTGCGGGCCGAAATCGGCGGGCACTTGACGGTGGGAAACCTTCGACCGGCGACGAAACATAGGAGCAAGCCATGGAGGACGAGAAGGACTTCATCCCCACGACCTACGAGAACAGCGACCGCATCACCGGGCCCTTCTACCACGGCACGGCTTCAGTGCTGGGCGTCGGCGACCTGCTGGTCCCCGGCTTCAGCTCCAACTACCAGAAGTGTTGCCGCTTTCCCAAAACCGCGGCGTTTCGCCAAAACGCGCGCCCTCCAGCGCGGTCACTTCGTCCTGGCCGCGCGCACCGCGGCCTTCTCCTGCGCCCGCAGCTCCGCCTCGCGTAGCCGGTAGCTCGGCGCGTCGACCTGTACGACCTCCGCGCAGTGCGTCAGCCGGTCGACCAGCGTCACCACGCATGCCGCGTTGGGAAACACCTCGGGCCACTCGCCAAACGGCCGGTTGGTGGTAATCAGCGTCGCGCGTTGTTGATAGCGCATGGAAATCACTTCGAAAAGCAGGTCGGCGAAGCGGTTGTCATACGACAGATAGCCGATCTCGTCGATGACCAGCAGATCCAGCCTCGCCGCCGCCTTGAGCCGCCTCGTCCGCGCCGCCGTGCCGTCCTGGGCCGCGAGCTCGCCCAGCAGTTCGCTCGCCGTGGCAAACCGCACCGTGTGCCCCGCCAGCAGCGCCCGGTGCGCGATGTTCTTGGCGATCATGGTCTTGCCCACGCCGTTCGGGCCGATGAGGATCGGATTCGCGGCTTCCCTCATGAAGTCCAGGCCCATCAGGTCGTCGATAATCGTCCGGTCGATGTGCTTGGGCCACTTCCAGTCAAAGTCCGCCAGCGGCTTGAAGCGGCCGATGTGCGAATCCCGCACGCGCCGTTCCAGGCTGCGTTTGGCCCGCTCGGCCTCCTCCCACGCGACCACGCGCTCGAGCAGCGAAACATCCGTGATTTCACCCCAGTGATGGCACAGGCCGTACAGCCCGAGGCGCCACGCGCGCAGCTGCAGCGGGTCGGTCATCTTGCGGGCAGTGAGAGGTGCGTTTTCAATCGTCATGGTCATTCTCCTTGGGTGTTCGTGACTTGCCGGCCAGCAGCCGGTCATAGTCGGTCAGCGCGTGCGGACGCACGTGCAGGTCGCGCAGGCGCGGATGGGTCACCACCGGCGCGAGCATCGGCTCTGGCAAGCCGCGGCGATGGCGGATTTTCTCCAGCAGCAGCCGCAGGTTGTTCGGATGCGGGGTGTTCGCCGCGTGCGCCAGCGCCACGGCCTCGGTGAAATCCGCCATGCCGTACCGCTCCAGCAGCCGCATCATCTGGCTGACCGCCCGGCCGAGGCCATCGCCACGCCCAGCCAGCAGCACCAGCAGCTCGCGCGTCTGCGGCACGGCCTCAATCAGCCGGTCCTGCGCCCGGTGGCGCTTGGCGCCGTGCTTGTGCGCCAGCAGCCCTTCCAGGTGCGCCGGATCCTCGATCTGCGCGTGCTTGTCGTAGCTCCGCACGTGCACCGCCACGACCTCCTGGCCGTCGACCACGCGCACCTCGCCCGGTGTGGCAAACACCGTCAGCGTGCGCTGCACCAGCCGAAACGGCACCGAGTAGTCGTTCAGATCATAGCGGACATACGGGGTTTTCTGGCTGTGCACCTCCTTGCGATCCGCGCACGGAAACTGGTCCGCCGGCAGCGCCATCAGCGACGATTGCTCGTGCAGAATCGCATCCCTCACGGTCCGACTGTGGTCCTCCGGCCAGCGCCTGTCCGCGGCCAAACCGTCGCACCAGGCCAGTGCCTGCGCGTTCAGGTCGTCGAGGTCCGACCACTCACGAGCGGCGAAAAAGCTGTTGCGGATAAAGCGGATCGACCGCTCCACGCGACCCTTTTCATTGCCCCGCGCCACACCCACCGGCCGCGGCTCGTAGCCGTAATGCCCGGCCAGGTTCAGCATCGTCGGGTGCATGCGGATCGCCACGCCCACGCGCTCCAGCACCGCGGACTTCAGGTTGTCGTACAGCAGCACGCGCGGCACGCCGCCGAAATGCTCCAGCCCGCGCTGGTGCCCATCGAGGAAGCCCGCCATGCCGATGTCATAGCCAAAGCGCAGGAAAATCCGCCGGCTGTACGAGAGCACCATCACAAACGCCACCAGCTTGCGCTCGGCGCGGCCGACCTTCACCTTGCCGAAATGCCCCCAGTCGACCTGGCCCTGCTCGCCGGGCAGCGTCCGCAGGCGGATGAAGGCCTCGGTCGACTTGCGCGGCCGGTACTGCGCCACAAACGCGCGAAAATGCGACGGTGCGCCGCGATGCCCACGCTCGACCGCCATCTCGAAGATCCGCGACGCACACGCCGTCGGGTACTTCGCCAGCGTGTCCTCGATGAGCGGCAGCCACGCCGCGAGCTTGGAGTGCTGCGGTTTGGGCGGTGTCGGAGACGTCTGGCTCAGCACCCGCGCCACCACGCTGTGGTGCAGGCGCAGCTCGCGCGCGATGGCGCCCTGGCTCCACTTCTCGACAGCAAACAGACGCAGGATTTCGTGGGCCAGCTGGTCAGAAATCATGGCGCCCCCTTCCAGACCGGCTGGCGAGGGTCCCGATGGCGCTCGGTGACGCGCCGTAGCCGAAAGCCGATGCGCGTGGCCAGAGGCCCCCAGCAGCCACAGAAAGCACAGTGTTTGACGGCAGTTTTCTCATCGGAAGGCTCCAGCACGACGCACATCCGCGTCGGCACCGGCAATGTCACCTCGGGCGCGACTGCAATGGACCAGCCATGCGTGACAATTCGGCTTTTGAGCGCCCGACAGCGCCTTTGACGGAGGCACGCCATGCGCCGGCCACGCTCGGTGTGGCGGTAGCGCTCGGCGGCCTCGCGACCGCGCTGTAAACGCGAGAAGGAGCTGCAATCGCCACACAAGACACGGCCGTGGTCGCAGGGGCCACAGACGAGCGTGATGGCGCCGCAGCGCGTGCAGGTGTACTGGCGCAGGATGCGATCGGCCACCGGGCTCCGGTGACGAAAGCTTGACCACACGCGCCGCATGTGCCCAAATCCACTGCGGTTCTGGCGCCCACCGGCGCGA
>CAIPXZ010000242.1 GCA_903869075.1 uncultured Myxococcales bacterium
GGCGATCGTGCAGACGTTGCAGGTCAGCGCCTGCCAGGCGCCAAAAGCTTCGAGGATCGCCCGCTGCAGGTCGTCATTGCTCGGTCCGGTCACCGCCGGTTCGGGCGCATAGAGCTGCCAGCTCAGGTCGTTGTGCAACCAGCGGCGGCAGAGCCCGTCGGGACCGCGCTGGCAGTCGCAGCTGTCCAAGCTGAGCGTGGTGCCCAGATCCGGGTCGGCGGCGACCTCGCCTGCCCCGAGCGCGCTGACAAGCATGGCCATGCCAACTTTGCCTAGCCCAGTGCGCCATCGCCCCATGCTCACCTCCCAAATCGCCCGCAGCTCGCACCGTAGCCAGCGCACGGACGCATTGCAAGGGGCCTTTGTCGCAGCGAATCGCGCCGCCGCGGCAACATGCCCGGTTGCAGCCGGCGGATTTGGCGGTACAGTCGCGGCAGGAGGCGCTCATGGCGGCCATCGCGACCCAACCGACGAACCTGCCCGGCTTGACCCTGCCGGACCTGACCGAACCGCGCGGCGACACCCGCACCGTGCGGCGCGTGCTCAATGCCTACTGGCAGCGCGTGCTCCACGATCTGGCGCGTGTGCCGCTGGCCGCGGTCCTGCCACACAACCGCGCGCTGTACGACCGGACCTGCCAAGCCCTGCGCGCCGCCGGGCAGCGCGATCCGCGCAAGGCGCTGCACGTGGTGCGCCAGCCGACCGTGTCGGTGCTTGTCGAGTGCATCCAGCACCAGCTGGCGGCGACGCCTGACTTGGCGCTCCTGAACGCGTGGCTGCGCGAGCTGTGCGCGCTGGTGCTGCTGGAGCTGGCGACCCTGGGCGAGCTGGCGGCGGCAGGCGTGACAATCGGCCGCGATCCCGATGGCCAGTTCCCGGTGCTGCGCTCGCCGACGGCGAACCTGCTGCTGCGGCCGCACGAGGTCGTGTCAGCGCTGACGTTCCGGCCGCACAGCCTGACGCTGCACGAGGGCATGCAGACGCACGCGCTGCCGCTGCGGCCGGATGGGAAATGGATTGATTTTAAAGGAGAATTCGGCCTACCCGCCGAGCTGGACCACCCGTACCTGGCGATTGTCCCCGGCGTCTTCCTGGCGCTGACGGACAACAATCCGCTGGCCAGTTTTGAGGCGCACCCGGACAAGAACGGCAATCAGCTGGACCTCGGCGGGCGGCAGCCCAGCGAGTGGCTGGCGTCCCTGCGGCAGGCGATCGCCGACATCGACCGGCATTTGCCGCTGCTCGGCGAGGAGCTGCGGCTGTGCATGCGCCTGTTCGTGCCGGTGGGTTTTGACGAGCACAAGCACCTGTCGGCGAGCTTTCAGGAGGCCATCGGCCTGATCTACCTGACGCTGCACCCGCAGCAGATGACGATGACCGAGGCCGTGCTCCACGAGTTCCAACACAACAAGATCAACGCGGCGTTCCGCCTCGATCCGCTGCTGGTGAACGCCTGGTCGCCTCTCTACCCGTCGCCGGTGCGGCCGGATCCGCGGCCGCTGCACGGCGTGGTGCTGGCGGTGCACGCCTTCCAGCCGATCGCCCGGCTGTACGAGGAGATGGCGCGCGAAGGCCGGCCGGAGGCGGAGAACGCCTTCTGGAATGAGCGGTTCCGTAAGATCATCCACATCAACCGCGCCGGCGCGACGACGGTCCTGGACAACGCCCAGCCGACGCCCGCGGGCGCCGGGCTGTTCTCCGAGATGCGCGCACTGGACCAGCACTTTCGCAGCTACGAGGCCGAGCGCTGGCCGGATCGCCACGACACCGCCGACCTGTCCGAGCTGGCCGAACAGCACGACTGACCGCTGTCGCCGTCAGGTGTGGCCGGAACGCTCGCCCTCGGTGCGCTGCATCCGCTCCAGCAGCGCCAGCACTTTGTCTTCGAGCACATGCGGGTCGATCGGCGCGCGCTTCGCCGGCACCTGCGCCGCAGCGGCGGCCGCAGGGGAACTGGCCAGAGCCGGCGCCGCGCCCTGCGATTCTTGAGCGAATACACGGGCTTCCGCATCGCGCGCGACGCGTTCGGCGGCTTCACCGTCGCTGCTGTCGTCGTTGCGGCCGCGCTCATTCAGCACTGGCATCGCCGCCGCGCCCGGCAGCCCGCGCGCATGTGTCGGCGGGGCCACGTGCGCAACCTCATGGGCGATCACGGCGCGGCCTTCCGTCGTCGACGGGTCGTATTGCCCGGGGGCAAAAAACACGTCGGCGTCACCCACGGCAAACGCGCGCGCATCCAACGCGTCCGCCGCCGCTTGCGCGCGCGAGCCGCGGTGCACGCGAATCTCCGCCAAGCGATCGCGGCGAAAACCTTGCGCCGCGAGCCGATCGATCAGCGCGCTGTCCAGCCGCGTCGGCAACGGGTCCGCCAGCCAGCGCGCGCCGATCGCCGCATACCGCTCCGCCATGTCCTGACCGACCTGCGCCGCCCGCGTCGTCGCCAGCTGGGCACCGAGCTGGCCGGGCTCCGGCGCGTCCTCGGACCGATCCAACTGCGGCTGCGGTGTCGGTGTGTTGCGTCGTGTCGCCATCGTCCCTCGCCCAGAAGCTACCACGGCCGAAGGGCAGCGCAAACGCCGCCGTTGCCCCCTGGAGCGCGCAGGCCCCACGGCCCGCCGGCCTTCACAAACCCGCACAACTGGCGGGAGAATCGGTTGACACGCCGGTGACCGACGATGAAGCTACGGCCGTCGCTCCGCCGGGCGCAAGTGCGCAAAAGATGCGCGCTCACCCTGCCCGGCCAGCCACGTGTAAGGATAGGGATGCATTGGGATCGCCCGAGTCCGGTACAAAATCCGGCCAATACCTCTGACGCCATCCGCGTTGCTGCGGGCCACACCCCGGCGAACACGGACTCGGACGCTTTTGCCCGGCAATCCGCCGCGAATATTTCGCCGATCGCCCGGACGCTGGGCCTGACGTCGCCGAGTTCGTGGGTGCTGATGACCGCCGCGATGTGGTGGGGCTGGCGGCTGACTGCCGTCTTCGCCCGCGATGAGCTGACGGGTGCCAACGCCCAGCCGCTGGCGCTGATTTCAGGCCTGATCGCCGATTTGGTCCTGATTCAGCTGACTTTTGCCGCGACGCGCCTGACCGTCGTCGCTACCACGGAGGCCGCGGACATCCGCCACCTGTACGTGACGATCGTCAAGCGCGCCGTGTTCGTGGTGTTTTTCGTCTCAACGCTGTTCCGCATCCTCGACGTCGTGCAAAGCGCCATGGTGCACCGCCCGCCGGACGAGGATTTTTGGCTCACCGTGATCCGCGAGCCCGATTTGCTCGTCTCGGGACCGGTCTTTGGCGCGGTGTTCATCGCGATTGCCGCGACGGCGATCGGCCGCTACGCCGTCGGCTGCGACCTGGAGATCACCCAATCGCTGGCCGAGTATTGGGACCAACGCAAGGCGATCACCCTGACATCGGGCAGCCTGATCGTTTGCCTCGTGCTGGCGCTGGGGATGATGACCGGCCGGCCGTATGGCGGTCGCGGGCGCCTCGTGGAAGTCGGCGCGCCATCGGCGCTGCTGTCGGCGCTGGCGCATCGCACGGCGTCGTTGCGACCGACGCTGGACAAGTAGCAGCGCGCGGCCGTTCAGCCGCCGCGGTTCCCGGTTTTCACTTACAAGTTGTTGGGTTCGGGGCAGCCGGCGATGCCGCCGCTATTGCTCGCACGGGCACTGGCGCGGCACCCGCGTGCGGTGCGCCCGGCAGCGCTCCCGCGTGACATCACAGCGCGCGGACAGCGCCGCGACGTCCGGGTAGCGCTTGGCAATGTTGCAGACGCTGTTGGCGAGATGGCAGCTCTCAGACGAGCGGTTGCACATTTCAAAACACAAATCGAGCGCGTTGTCGGACGACGAGACGGACTGAATCTGGTAGCCAATTTGCATTTGCCGGTTGGTCGCGACGTCAACGGTGAGGCGATCTTCCTCGCTGACTTCGCCGAAACCTTCGGCACGCGCAGCGGTGCTGGAGCAGCCGGCGGCGGCAAGCAGGCAGCCGATGACCCAGCCAACCCGCGAGACACGCTTGCTTTTCTCTGAACCCGAGCCATCGCCGGAGCGACGCCGCGCACAGATTTTGGCAGATTCCATTGTCACCGCAACGGCTCCAGAGGCGCGCCCATGCACCACGATCTGGAGCAGTGTAAGTGTCTCGCGCGCAACGGGCAAGTCACCACCCGCACCGTTGCGCGATTCCCACCACATCCGCCGCGCTGGGCCTTGCGCTCGCGGCCCGGTCCGTCCGACACTGGCGCGCTGCGGGGCGACGGATGGGCCGCGCAAGGGTGAGGCGGTCGTGGTCGGCAATCCAAGTCTTAAAACGACGCTCGCGCCCGGGGAGCCGCCCCGGCCCGAAGGGATCCGCACACTCGTGGACCTGTTCGAGCGCGCCGTGCAAGCCGGCCCGGGCAAGCAGATCCTGCGCAGCAAGATCGGCGACACATGGCAGCCGACGACGTTTGCCGCCTGGCGCGATGCGTCCGGCATTTGGGCGCGTGGCCTGTGCGCGCTGGGCCTGGAAGTCGGCGACCGCGTCGGCCTCGTGTCGGTGACGCGCCGCGAGTGGCTGTTCGCCGACATGGCGATCCTGATGGCCGGCGGCGTGACGGTGCCCGTTTACCCGTCGGCGATGGCCGAGGAAGCGCAGTTCGTGCTGGACAACAGCGAGTCGCGGTTCGTCTTCGTCGAAGATCCGGCGCAGCTGGAGAAGCTCGTGGCGCACCGCGCCGAGCTGCCGAAGCTGGAAAAAGTCATTTATCTTCAGGATATCGCCGTGCTGGAGCGGCCGGACGCGCAAGGCCGCCTGCGGGTGCGGCTGGACGAGGTGCTAGCGCCGGACGACCCGTGGCTGCTGTCCTTGGCGCAGCTGGCGGAGCTGGGACGCAGCATCGGCGAAGGCCTGCTGGCGGATCGCCGCGACCAGATCGAGCCCGAGCAGCCGGCGACGATCGTCTACACCTCGGGCACGACCGGCCGGCCCAAGGGCGTTGTGCTGACGCACGACACCTTCGTGTTTGAGACGCAAGCCTGCGAAACTTCTCTGGATGTTCATGACGACGACGGGCTGCTGCTGTTTTTGCCGCTCGCCCACGTGTTCGCCAAGCTCGTGTACGTCGTCTGCGTGAACGTGCGCTGCGAGATGCTGATTCCGCGCTCGATCGCCACGGTGCTGCAGGACATGGCCGAGGCGCAGCCGACGGTGATGCCGGCGGTGCCGCGGATTTTCGAGAAAGCCCACGCCAAGATCATGGCGGGCGTCGACGCGAGCGGACCGGTCAAAAAGAAGATCTTCCAATGGGCGCTGGGCATTGGCCGCGAGGTGTCGCAGCTGCGGCAGCGCGGCTTGGAGCCGACCGGCGTGCTGAAGGTGCGCTACGAGATCGCCAACCGCTTGGTTTTCACCAAGATTCACGCGGCGTTCGGCGGGCGTGTGCGCGGCTTCATCTCGGGCGCGGCGCCGCTTTCGCGGGAACTTTCGGAGTTCTTCCACGCCGTCGGGTTGCTGATCCTCGAAGGCTACGGCATGACTGAAAACTGCGCTGCCGCGACGGTCAACCGCTTGGATCACTTCAAGTTTGGCACCGTCGGCATCCCGATCCCCGGCGTGCAGATCAAGATCGCCGAGGACGGCGAGGTCCTCATCAAGGGCCGCAACGTCATGCACGGCTACTGGCGCAACCCGGAAGCCAGCGCCGAGACGCTGACGGACGGCTGGCTGCACACCGGCGACGTCGGCGAGCTGGACGCCGACGGTTTCTTGCGCATCACCGACCGCAAAAAGGACATCATCGTCACGGCGGGCGGCAAAAACGTCGCGCCGCAGAACATTGAGGCGCACATCAAGAACGCGCCGTTCATCAGCCAGGTCATGGTCTACGGCGACAACCGCAAATTCCTGACCGCGCTTGTGACGCTGGAAGACGACGGCATCAGCAAGTGGGCTGATCAACGGGGAATTCGCTACGCGACGATCGCCGAGCTGACGCAGAACGCCGAGGTGTACAAGCTCGTCGACGGCATCATCCAGGACAATAACCGGACGCTGGCGAGCTACGAAACCATCAAGAAATTCGCGATCTTGGAGCGCGATCTGACGGTGGAGGACGGCGACCTGACGCCGTCGCTGAAGATGCGGCGCAAGGAAGTGACCCGCAAGTATCAGGACTTGTTGGATTCTTTCTACAGCGAACACTACTGACCCGCCGATGCCCTGCGCAGACGCTCCGAACCCAAAGGCTTGCGACCCGTGAATCAACTGAAAACGCTAATCTGTGTGCCGACTTACAACGAACGCGAGAACCTTCCGTTGCTGGTTGACGCCATCTTTGCCGAAGTGCCGGCCGTCGAGATCCTGGTCATCGATGACAACAGCCCGGACGGCACCGGTCAGCTCGCCGACGAGATCGCCAGCAAAAACAAGCAGGTCCATGTGCTGCACCGCGCCGGTAAGCAGGGACTGGGCAAGGCGTACATCGCCGGCTTCCAGTGGGCGCTGGCCCGCGACTACGAACTTGTGTTCGAGATGGACTGCGACTTCTCGCATCAGCCGCGGTTCCTGAAGGAATTCCTCAAGAAAGCAGAGACTTGCGACCTGGTTCTGGGATCGCGCTACATCCCCGGCGGCGGCACGCAGGACTGGGATTGGCGGCGCCGGGCCATCTCCAAGGGCGGCAACACGTATGCGCGGATGATCCTCGGCTTGCCGTTCAAGGACCTGACCGGCGGCTTCAAGTGCTTTCACCGCAAGGTGCTGGAGGCGCTGCCGCTGACGGAAATCCTCAGTAATGGCTATGTGTTCCAGATCGAGCTGACCTGGCGCACGGTGCTCGCCGGCTTCAGCGTCGGCGAGGTGCCGATCCAGTTCCCCGACCGCACGCGCGGCGAGTCGAAGATGGACAGCCGCATCGTCCGCGAAGCCGTCGTCAACGTCTGGAAGCTGCGGCTGGGCAAGGTGGCGATGGCGCGGCCGCGGGGCTGATCGCACTTCGCTATGGCCAGCCGCGACCTTTTGCCCTAGACTGGGCGGGTCGCGCATGCCAGTACGCTCGCGCTACGCGAACCCGAACGTCAACCCGATTTTGGCAGGAAGCAAGAGGCAATCATGGCAAACGAACTGAACGCGCTTTTGGGCAAGGGCAGCGATTTTCAAGGCAAACTGACGTTCGAAGGCAGCGTGCGGATCGACGGTCGCTTTACCGGCGAGATCCTGACGGACGGCCACCTCATTATCGGCGAAGGCGCGCAGGTCCAGGCCGAGATCCGCGTCGGCACCGTGCAGATCTACGGCAACGTGACCGGCAACGTCACCGCGAACGACGGCGTCGAGCTGCACGCCCCGGCTTCGCTGCGCGGCAACATCGCCTCGCCGGCGCTGCACATCGACAAGGGCGTGTTCTTTGATGGCGCCTGCCAGATGACGACGCCGAAAGACGATCGCAACAACGTGGCGCCGCAGCGTCCCGCCCCGGCACCGCGGCCGATCCCGATGGGTGCGGCGCCGATGGCGGCGGCGATGTCGCAGAGCCAGCCGGTACCGACGATTTCGTCCTCGCCCGTGCGCCAGAGCGGCGTGTTCACCGGCGAGCCCACGCGCTCCTCGGGCGAGCTGCCCCACAAGTTCTAAGCCGACCGCGCGCTGGGAGCTCCGATGAACGCTGGTCTGGGCGAGCTTACGCGCGGCCGACGATTCCGGATGCAGTTCAAGGAACAAGGCGCGAAGGACGTGAAGGCGACCGTTGGGGTCGTTGAGCGGGCTTTGCAACGCAGTAACGCCGAAGTGCGCC
>CAIPXZ010000243.1 GCA_903869075.1 uncultured Myxococcales bacterium
GCAGCAGCGCCGGCCCGCCCAGCTGCCCCAGCCGCCGTGGCCAATCCGCCAATCGCTGCGGGCGATCCAGCGCCAGGCTCGCCAGCACGACAAGCGTCGCCGCCAGCGCCGCCTCGGGACGCGCCAGCGGCGCCACGCCCAGCCACAGCCCCGCCTGCCACCACGCGCGCAGGTGCAGCGCGCGCAGGCCCGCGAGCAAAATCGCCGTCGTCAAAGCCACTTCCATGCCGGACAGCGCTGCCGCCGCCAGCGCCGGATTCGCCGCCACGAGCACGCCCGCCACAAGCCCGGCGCGCCAGTCCGCCAGCCGCCGCGTCAGGTCCGCCGCCAGCGCCGCCGTCAGCATGTGCAGCAGGCCGCCGAGCACCAGAACTGCCGTAATGCGCGTCGCCAGCGCCGCCTGACCCAGCAGCAGGTGCACGCCGCCCAGCAGCAGCGCCCACAGCGTCGAGGTCGCGCCCGTCGACGGCTCGCCGGCGTTGTAGCCCAGCACGCCATCGGTCGCGAGGCTGCGGCCGTAGACGAGGTGAATCCACGCGTCATCCAGCGGAAAACCCAGCGGCGTGTCCGCCGGCCGCTGGCCAAACCACACCGCCAGCAGCGTCAGCAGCGCCACGGCCAGCGCCAGCGCGACCGGTCCCACTCGCTGCAGCTGGCCACGCTCCATCGCATCCCCCGCCGCGAGCCTACGTTCGCGCCGCACGGGGGTCAATCGCGGCGGCTACTTGGCAAAACCGCGCACGTGCGCCACCAGGCCGTCCAGCTGCGCCGGCGTCAGGTCGGGAAACGCCTTCATCTTTTGGTGCACGCCGTCGACGTCGCGCTCAAAGCCCTCGACGATCGTCTTGCGGATCTGCGCGTCCGTGAAGCGCTTTTGCCACGCCGCCGCGGTCATGTTCTCGGTCTTGGGCGGCTTGCCGGTGCCATCGGGCCCGTGGCACGCCTTGCACTTGCCCTGCCACAGGTCGGTGACGTCGAGCGCCGGCGCCGCGGCTTTGGCCGGCTCGACCGCTTTGGTCGGCTCGCCGGGCTTGATGGGCTCCGTCGGCTTGGCCGGCACGACCTTGGTCGGCGCAGCCTTGGCCTTTTTCTTCTTGGCTTCAGCGTTTGGCGCCGCGCCCAGCACCATAGCCGCTGTCAGCCCGGCCAGCGTCGCCGCGCGCCACAGGGAATTGCGAAAATTCAGCATGATTTCAGTCCTTTCTTGCCGCACCAAGCCGTCGGCGGCGCAGCGCGAGTGTAGTCGCCGCACGCCGGGCCGCCCAGCCGGTTGCGTCATCGAATTGCCACAGCGGTGCGGAATCGCCCCGCCAAGCCCTTGATTCCGCACAGACACCGGGCGCACGCTACGCATGGCGTGGATCGCCGCTGGGAGTCGCCGATGCGCATTACCGATGTCACGCTGTGGCATGTCTCCGTGCCGCTGCCGGCGCCGTTCTATCCGTCGTGGATTCCGGGGCTGCCGCAGACGGAAAATCGCTTTACACTCGTGCGGTTGCGGACAGCTTCAGGCGTGGAAGGCTGGTCGGCGGGACCGGCGATGGACGCCGAACGCCAGGGTCTGGGCGCGCTGCTGGGGCCGTACCTGCTGGATGAGCGCGCCGATGACCTGGAGTCGATCCGCCAGCGGCTGCGCGAGATGACCTACCTCGGCTGGCACGTCGGCTGGCTGGAGGCGGCGTGCTGGGACGCGATCGGCAAGGCGCGCGGCGTGCCGGTGTGGCAGTTGCTGGGCGGCAGACCGGGGCGCGTGCAGCTGTACGCCTCGACCGGCGACGTCAAGGACGGCAAGGCGCGCATCGTCGAGCTGGAGAAGCGCCGCGCCGAGGGTTTTGTCGCCGCCAAGCTGCGCGTGCACAAGCCGACCTTGGCCGAGGATCTGGAACAAATTGAGACGGTTGCCGCGGCGATGGGCGGTGATTTTGCCATGGGCATCGACGCCAACCAGGGCTGGCGCGTAGCCGTCGTTGCGGACGCGCCGAAGTGGGATCTGGACCGCGCGCTGCGCTTTGCCGACCGCGCCGCGGAGCTGGGCTACAAGTGGCTGGAGGAACCGCTGGCCAACGACGACTACGACGGCATGGCGGAACTGCGCAAAAGGACTGCGATTCCGATCGCGGGCATGGAGCTGAACCACGTCGGGCTGCCCGAGGCGCAGGTGATGCTGGAAAAGCGCGCGCTGGACGTCTACCAGCCGGATTCGGTGTTCGCCGGCGGCATCAGCGAGACGTGGCGGATCATTGGCGCGGTGGCCAAGGCCGGCGCGCGCTACACGCCGCACACGTGGACCAACGGCATCGGTTTTGCCATCAATCTCCAGCTGTTCTCGGCGTCGCCGTGGCGCGATGACACGCTGCTGGAATACCCGATCAGCGAGCCGGGCTGGGTGCCGCAATTCCGCGATGGCCTGCTGCAGCAGACGTGGAGCCACGATCGCGGCTGGCTGGACCTGCCGACGACGCCGGGGCTGGGCTTTGACATCGACCAGCGGCAGCTGAGCCGCTACGGCAAGCTGTTCTACCGCGGCACCAAGCTGCGCGTGGCGGTGCATGCGCTGCTGGACAAGGGCTTGAAGACGGCCAAGGAAATCGGCGCTGTGCGCGATGCGCGGCTGGCGGCGCGGGCGGCGGAACTGGCGCAGCGCGAGGCGGCGGGCGAGGACTTGCTGGCAGCGTTCACCCAGCCGGTGACGGCGGCGCCGCGGGCCAGCTGGAAGCTGGAGGAGCTGCCGTGAACCCAGTGACGCGTCGGCGTTTTTTGGTGCTCGGCGGCACGGCGACGGCGCTGGCGGCAGGTGCCGTCGGCGGTCTGGCGTGGCTGCGCGGGGCGGCGCCGGACGTCGCCGGTCTGCATGTGCTCACCGCCGAACAGTACCGCACGTTCGCGGCCATCGCCCGGACGCACCTGCCGCGCGGTGGCGCGTTTCCGCCAGGCGCGGACGATTTTGACCTGGCGCGGATGTTCGACGGCTATCTGGCCGACCAGCCTACGACCGACCGGCACGACGCAGGGCTGGCGATCAACCTCGTCGAATTCGGTCCGCTGCTGTTTGACCACCACGCCGTGACCTTCAGCAACCTGCCGCCCGACGCCCAGCTGGCGCACTGGAGCGGCTGGGGCACGGCGCAGCAGCAGACGCGGCGCGAAATTTTCTGGTCTTTCTCGCGCTTTTTGGGCCTGACGTTCTACGACCACGAGGCCGTCTGGCCGCACATCCACTACCCCGGCCCGTCGTTTGCCCGCCTGGCGAGCCGTCCCGCGGAGGCACCGTGAACGACGTGCTGGACTGCTCCGCGGGCGAATTCGCGCCAAACGAC
Organism: uncultured Myxococcales bacterium; assembly: GCA_903869075.1. Classification (GTDB taxonomy): domain Bacteria; phylum Myxococcota_A; class UBA9042; order UBA9042; family UBA9042; genus CAIYBN01. Next base: position 3,318 of record CAIPXZ010000243.1, read on the forward strand.
CTGACCTGCGACTACCTCGTCATCGGCAGCGGCTGCGGCGGCGGCACAGCGGCGCGGGTGCTGGCCGAAGCCGGCAAGGACGTGATTTTGCTGGAGGAAGGCGGCGACTTCGTCGGCCCCACGCGCCTGACGCAGCGCGACACGCCGATGTACGACCAGCTCTACACCGACCGCGGCGGCCGCACAAGCAAGGACCGCACCGTCAACATCCTGTCCGGCCGCGTACTCGGCGGCGGCGGCGTCATCAACGCCTGTGACGTGGTGCCAATCCACGACGCGACGTGGGCGTACTGGCAAAAACACCACGGCTGGAGCGAATTTTCCGCCGCGGCGATGGCGTCGTACCTGCAGCGGGCACTGGCCGATTTGTCGGCCAACCGCATCGAGGAGCGCCAGGTCAACCGCAACAACCAGATCCTGCGGCAAGGCGCGCAGGCGCTCGGCTGGCGCGGTGAGCTGATGATGCACAACCGCGTGAACTGCCAGGGTCTCGGCTCGTGCCTGATCGGCTGTCCGGCGAGCGCCAAGCGCAACCCGCGCATGGTGGCGATTCCCAAGGCGCTGAGCGCCGGCGCGCGGGTGTACGTGCGGGCGCGGGCGACGCGGATCCGCGAGGCGATGGCCGAGCGCAAACGCGTGGAAGTGCAGACGCTGGACGGCAAAGGCTACCACCCGGTCAACCGCTTCGCGATCGACGCGCGGCACGTCATCGTCGCCGCCAATCCGGTCGGCACCGTCGCGCTCCTGCGCAACTCCGGGCTGGGCAACGACACGCTGGGCCGCCACGTCTCGCTGCAGCCGCAGGTGCCAATCGTCGCGCTGATGCCCGATCCGGTGCGGGCTTTTGACGGCATTCCGCAAGCTTACGCGCTGACTGAGTTCGAGCGCCACGATCCCGACGTCGGCCTGACCGGCTTTCGCGTCGAGAGCATTTTTGGCACGCCGGGCGTGCTCGGCTCGCTCGTTGGCCAGCCGGGCGCGGCGGGCAAGGCGCTGATGGCGCAGCTGGACCACGTCGCGGCGTCGCTGATCCTGATTCCCGACCAGCCGGTGGGGCAGATCGGCGTTCGCCGCGATGGCCGCCCGGAGGTCGACTACACGCTCGCCGCCGAGTGGAAGACGCGCGCGCGCCAAGCCATCAAGGCCGCGGCGCAAGCGTACTTTGCCGCCGGCGCCAAGATGGTCGTCGTGCCCGCGGCGCCGCCGCTGGTCCTGCAGTCCACGGCACAGCTGGCGCAGATCGAAACGCTGACGTTCGAGCCGGGGACAATTTCCTTGATTTCAGCCCACCAACAAGGCGGCGCGCGCCTGGGCGCCAGTGACGCGACGTCAGCGTGCGACTTGACTGGTCAGCTCTGGGGGACCCGCGACGTCTTCGTCTGCGACGGCAGCGTCTTCCCCAGCACCAGTTCAAGCCACACGATGACGCCGATTATCACCATGGCACACGCGCTTATCGACCGGTTGGTCGCGCGATCGGCCTAGCCGGCGATCGTCCACCACGCGGCGCGGTTGGGGTCAACCGTGCGCGCGATCAAGCCCTTGTCGAGCAAGCGCGTCAGGGCGTTGGAGATGTTGGCCTTGGTCCAACGCCGTTCGCCTTCTTCATAGATATCAGAAACTTGCATTTCATAGTCGGGATGCGCGCGAAGAAGATTCAGGATGAATTCCGCGGCAGTGCCTTTGGTCTTGGGCATAGCAATACACTCCATCAGTTGGGGCTGGTGGCTAGCTGTCCGCACAGCGAGCGAAGTATTTGTACATCTTTTGAGTTCGAACGTGAAGGGGGCCGCAAAAAAATAAAAGTGCGTACTTCCGCCGGTTCTCGCCGGGGGCATTGCTGGGCGTCAACAAGCCATGGGCGGCGCGGACGGTCGGTGGTCCATCAGACCTGCCACGCATCCGGGGGCGACTCGGGAGGGAACCACGGCCAGCCGCCGGCGGCGCCAAAGCTCGCAATCTTCGGCGTCTGCGCCGCGCGGGCTGGGCAGTCGCCGGTGGCAGCGGTAGACTCGCACCATGGTCAGGCTCAACCGCATCTACACGAGGACAGGCGACGACGGCACCACCGGCTTGGTCGGCGGCGAGCGCGTGGCCAAGGACGACCCGCGCATCGAGGCGTACGGCA
>CAIPXZ010000244.1 GCA_903869075.1 uncultured Myxococcales bacterium
AACTTCCGAGTCCGCTGGTGCAGATCCGTCATTTGACCGGGCGCTTGCCCAACACGGGGTGCAGCCGCTGGCGCGTGCGAAGCTGCAAACGCTGCAGGTGAACCTCGGCAAGCGCTGCAACATGACCTGCCAGCACTGCCACGTCGAGGCCGGACCGAAGCGCACTGAAATGATGTCGGAGCAAGTCGCGGCACGCGTCATCGAGCTGTTGGAACGCACCCCCCACATCGAGACCGTCGACTTTACCGGCGGTGCGCCTGAACTCAATCCCCACTTTCGCGGGCTCGTCGCGGAGGCGCGCAAGCTCGGCAAGCGGGTCATCGATCGCTGTAATCTCACTGTGTTTTTTGAGCCCGGACAGAGCGACACGCCAGCATTTCTGGCGGACCACGAGGTTGAGGTCGTTGCGAGCTTGCCGTGCTACGGCGCTGCGAACGTGGAAAAGCAGCGCGGAAAGGGGGCGTTTGACAAGAGCATCCAAGCGCTGTTGCTGCTCAACCAACTGGGCTACGGGAAGCCAGAGTCGCGACTCCGGCTGAATCTCGTCTACAACCCGGTCGGGCCGTCATTGCCGCCGGTGCAGCACACGCTTCAGGCGACGTACAAGGAAGAACTGTCGAGGCTTTTTGGCATCGCGTTCAACGACCTGCTGACCATCACGAACCTGCCGATTAACCGGTTCGCGAGCGCGTTGCGCGGGGCAGGAACGCTTGGAATCTACCAACGTTTGTTGGTCGACCGCTTCAATCCGGCCACCGTGCCCGAGCTGATGTGCCGGTCGATGGTCAGCGTGGGCTGGGATGGCCAGCTGTACGACTGCGATTTCAACCAGATGCTGGAACTGCCGCTCGGTGCCGTCGCGCGCACGGTGTGGGACGTCGAATCGCTTACCGAGTTCGACGCAGCGCGTATCGCGACGGGCGGACACTGCTTTGGCTGCACGGCTGGTGCTGGATCCAGCTGCGCAGGCGCCCTGCAATGAGCGGATGGATGTTGCCCACACGGCGAGGCGTACGTCGCGCCTCTTGGCCGACCGGGGAAACCGCATGACCCGCACGGCCCGCACAGCCACCCTCGTGGCGCTGATTCTCGCCATGGGCGCTGCCATCGCGCTGCTCCCCGTTCAGGCCAGTGCGCTCGCGTTGGTCGAGTGGTTGCGGGGCGCGGGCTTCATGGGCGCGCTCATCTTTGTTGTCGCCTACGTCGTGGCTGCGGTACTGCTCCTTCCAGGTTCGATTTTGACCCTCGGAGCCGGCTTCGCCTACGGCCCAGTTGTCGGGCTACTGGTCGTCTCGCCCGCCAGCGTCCTTGCATCGACTGCGGCGTTCCTGCTCGGTCGCACGCTTGCACGCGGCTGGGTCTCGCGCCGCATCGCCCGGGATCCACGATTTGCCGCCGTCGACCGCGCGATCGGGCAGTCGGGGTTTCGCGTCGTCCTGTTGCTGCGCCTCTCGCCAATCTTCCCGTACAGCCTCACGAACTACGCGCTCGGCCTGACCGGTGTGCGTCTGCGTGACTACGTGTTGGCCTCGTGGATTGGCATGCTGCCCGGCACGTTCCTCTTTGTGTACCTCGGCTCGCTGGTGACGACTGCGAGCCAGGTCGCTCAAGGCGCGGCGATCAGCGCCGGTCCTTGGCGGCAAGCGTTCTACTGGTTTGGCCTCGCTGCGACCGTACTCGTCGTCGCAGTCGTGACGCGCATCGCCCGCCGCGGACTGCGCGAGGCGCTCGATCAGCCCGCGAGCCTGTAGCGGCGCGGGTCAGCGCGGGTTGCCGTACACCCGCGCCAGCGTTGAGGCCGGGACGCCCATGCGGTACATCGCCGGAAACACGTTGACGAGAAAGGTGTAGTAGACGGGGCGCCGGAGAAAGCGCCGCCCTGAAACCTGCACGCGCGCAGGCACAGTCACGATGCGACCGACGCGACGAAGGCGCTGGCTGAGTTCGAGATCTTCGAGCAGCGGCTGGTCGGGGAAACCTCCAACTTGAGCGAACGCTTGGGCGCGCACAAACATCGCCTGATCGCCGTAGGGCAGCGACGTGTAGCGTGAACGCACGTCTGCCAGGTGCAGAGCGGGCGCCCACCAGTAGCCGTCGAGGTCGGCGATCGTCCAGGTGCGAAATGCACCTGCCGCCACGCGGGGATCAGCCATGGCCGTGTCCATCCAACGAGGTGCGTCGGTCGGCAGCACAACGTCCGCGTGCAGAAACAGCAGCACGTCCCCGGTCGCGCGCGCGGCGGCTGTGTTCATCTGTCTTGCCCGCCCGCGCGGACCGTTCAGGACCTGCACACCGGGACGATCGGCAATCTTGCATGTGTCGTCCGTGCTGCCGCCGTCCACGACGAGAATTTCATGCCAGCCACCGATCGCCGCCAGTTCATCCAGCCGCGCGCCGATGCGTCGTGCCTCGTTCAGCGTTGGGATGATGACGCTGACACGATGCCTGCTCACGCTTGCCCCAAAACGACACCGCGCGCAGCGAGCTTGAGCAGGGCGCTTTCTGTGTGCGGCGCCACCACCTCGCCGCGCTGCAACAGGCCGTGAAAGCGCTGGAGATCGGGAAATTCGTCGATATCGAACCAGACTGGCAACTGACGCACGCGCATGCCCGCGGACTTCAGGCGCGCGATGGTGCGCTCGCACGTTTCGCGCGCACTCCACGGGATATCTGCCAGCAGGCCCGGTGGACAGCGTCGCAGACCGAGCAGGTGAAAGCCGCCATCGTCGCAAGGACCGATGACCGCGTCGGTGTCGTCCAGCAACGTGCGCGCTGCGTCCCACAGCCGCTGCGGCAGTCCGGGAATGTCGGCACCCACCGCAAACGCCAGCGGCTGCGCGGCCAGTGCCCGTCGCAAGATCCGCTCCATGCGCGCACCGAGGTCGCCTTCGCCTTGCAGCCAGACCGCCGTGCCAGGTTCCAGATCGAGGGTGCCGTCGGGTGACGACGTCGTCGCCAGAACGCAGTCCGCGTCGGGTTGCTTGCGCGCAGTCGCCCAAGCGTCGGCAAAAAAGGCGCGTGCAAGCGTGGCCGCTGCTTCGTCGCCCACAGCTGCGGCAAGGCGCGTCTTGGTCTGGCCAGGAATGGCCGGGCGGGCGAAGACGCAAATGCAGGCACGTTCGACCATTATCGCAACTCCCGTGAACACTGGCTTGCCGGCAAGCCAACGCGGACCGGGCGACTTGGTCGTCGTCCAGTACGTCCGATCGTAGGTATCACCGAAGCGCTAGAGCCAGCTCGTGCGATTTGGATCCGGCCGGGGAACGATTTTTCCCACAATTCGGCTTTGGCACGGCTCCGGTCCCAACCAAGGGCCGCTTTCCCGGGCAATGGTCTGCTACTCACCCCGCCAACGAATTTCTCGCAGCCGATGCGTGCGACGTTCCGAGTCGGCAGCGCAGCCCTGCTGGGAGCATGCAAACGACGTCATAGCCGCGTCCTGCCAGCAGTACAGGCGGCGTTCCGCTCACCGCAAACTGAACGTCAACCGAGCCAACGCCAGCCACGTCGTCGTGTTCCCCGGCGTTTGCAGCGGCGCGGTGTCGAACGCGTAGCCATAACCCGCCACCGACAGCGCCAGCCGCGGCTTCAACCACCAGCGAACAGCTGCCGAGGTCGACCACGCCCCGCCGCTGGTCACGTCGACCGCGCCGGTGCCCAGCTTCAGCCGCTCCAAGCGCGTTGCCACCTCGATTGCGCCAAAGCCGCTGATAGCGTTCGTGGCCGGCCACGCGTCGCCGGACCTGTGCTCGCCCGTAACCGTCCACGCCACCTCGCCCGCCACACCCCACGCCGTGATGCTCGGCTGCGCCACGCGCGGCGTGTTCGGATTGCCGTCCGTGTCCAACGTCCGCTCCTCGCTCGCCGCGCCGCCCTCGACCGTCGCTTGCACGGGACCGGCCTGCAGGAGCAGATGCCCCTCCACCACCGTTCGCGCCGCGGACACGATCGGCGCGCGCCAGAACACGAAGCCTGCGGCGGTCTTGCCGGTCACGGACGCCCGGTCATCGACCTTGGGGTCCCACAGCGCGCCGCAACCCAGGCGCAGGCCATACGTCTCGCGCGGATCGGCACCGGCGTGCGCACGGCCAAGCGCGAGGTCGATCCGTCCGGAAAGCGCGATGCTGGCGTTGTCGTTGCCGGTGGAACTGTCAAAGCCGTTGCTGATGCGCAGCCACGCTTCAAGCGGCCAGCTCTCGGGGAACCAATGGCCTTCCACTCCGAGGTCGCGTCCGGGCCACAGCGCCTGCACGACCATCGAGCGTTCCGGCACAGGCAGCCGTTCTTCAAACTGGTCGCGACCGGAAATGAAGAGCGGCGACTTGAAGTATCCGACCGACACACCGACATCGTGCCGTGGCGCCACGCGAATGCCTGTATCGCTCAGGCCAATGCCTTCACCGGCGTAGCCGAGCGTCGCGATGGCCTGCACGCTGTCGGTCATCGACACCGCCGCGCCCAGCTGGACATGCGGCAGCGCGAATCCACCGTACCCTTCCTGATCGCGCGGGATTTGCCGGCAGTCGGCATCGAGAACCAGAATCGGTGCGACCGGAATGTCCGCCCGCGCCGCCTGCGCGACGCCCACGCTCGCGAACGCCAGCAGCAGGACTGCGCCCCGCATCAGTTCACCGGAAAGATTTGCAGGAAGTTCGTCTTGCCGTTGGGGTCGTGATCGGAGACGAAGAGGCGCTTGTTGGCGGCGTCGTAGGCCAGGCCGTGCGGTTCCTGTAGCCCAGTTGCGGCGACCGCGCTCGTGCCGTCCGGCTGGAGCGCGATGACGGTGCCCGCGTGGCTACCGACAAAGAGCGAGCCGTTTGGTCCCGGAACCATCAGATCCGGGCTCGTCACGTCGGCCACGTGCTCCAACGTCGCACAGTCCGGCGGCGTGCAGCGCCACACCTTCTCCGTCTTCTGGTCCGAGATGTAGAGCTTGCCGCCCAGAATCGCGACACCGACCGGCTTGATCAACCCGTTCGTCGCGACTTGCACCTCAGTGCCGACCAGATCGAGCGTTGCGACCGAGCCCGTCTGCGCGCCCGTGCCGTTCTTGGTGAAAAATGTGTCGTAGATGACGCCCGCGGCGTCCACGGTCACGCCGATGCGCCGCCGCATCGTGTCCAGCGCGGGCACGATGCCCGTCGTACCGTTCGGTTTGACGAACAGGATCGCGCCGTCCATGCCCATGCCAAAGCGCGGCGCGACAAGCGTGCCGTCCTTCAGGCGCGCGAGGCCGCCCAAGCCGGCGCCGGACGCGGGTGCGGTGGGGAGCGCAATCGGCGTGCCGAAGCCGCCCTTATCGGTCCAGGTCAGAATTCGGTTGTTGTTGTCGTCCGCGATGAAGAGCGTCTGGATGTCGTCCGCCCAGACCAGCCCGTTCGGGTCGCCGTCAATGGGAATCGCCTTGGGGCCGTATTCGACGTTGGCGCTCGTGGTGTCGACGCCAGCGGCGTCGGCCGTGACGTCCTCGGCTAGGTCAGCAAACGCGGCGTCGTTTGCATCGACAGCCGAGTCGTTTTGAGAGGTTGCCGCGCCGCAGCCGCAAAGCGACAGGAAGGCGAGGATGCAAGCGTAGCGAAAATGGTTCATGGTATCCCGCGCGAGGTCGTCGCCTCGGCGGCGCATGCTATCGATGGTAGACATGATGTCAACGATAGGCGACTCTGTGCGGGAGGTGCGCGTGAAGGAACCGCCAAAAGACAAAGAACCGCTGCAAAATCGAGTGGGGCTGCGACGAACGCGTAAGGGCTGGACGCAACAGGAGCTGGCGGATCTCGCCGGCTTGTCGCGGCAGAGCGTCGTGGCGATTGAAGCGGGCAAAATGGCGCCATCCACGGCGATCGCACTGCGGTTGGCGCACGCGTTGGCGTGCTCGGTGGAACAGCTGTTCTGGGTGAACGACGACGTGCGGCTGCTGGCGCGCAAGATCGCCGCGCCCCATTCCCACCCGAGTGAACGTCTGGCGCTGGGGCACATCGGCGGGAATTGGGTTGCGCACGCGCTGCCGTCGGACAGAACCGCGTCGTGGTGCGTGGGCGCGGATGGCCTGGCGGTCAGCGACGATGGCACGACGCTTGCGGTCGACACGCTGCGCCCGACGGATCGCCTGCGCGATGCGTTGCTGGTCAGCGGTTGTGATCCGGCGCTGGGCCTGCTGGCCGCGCACTATGGCGAGCGCTTTCCGCAGCACCAGATGACGGCCATCGACGCGTCCAGCGGTCGCGCACTGCAGCTGCTGGCGGACAATGCCGTTCACATCGCCGGCTCGCACCTCCGCGACGACGCGACGGGAGAGTTCAACGCGCCATTTGTCCGCCGGGCCTTGCCGACGCGGGCAACGCTGCTCTTTCGGATGGCCAGTTGGCAGCTCGGTTTCGTGGTGCGGCACGGCAATCCCAAGGCGATTCGCGTGGCTGAAGACCTCGTCCGGCCCGACGTGCGCCTGATCAACCGTGAGCCTCAGGCGGGCGCTCGTCAGTTGCTGGACCGACTACTGGCACAAGCCGGCGTCGATTCTGCGCTGGTCAACGGTCATGGCCGCAGCGCGCAGAGTCACCTCGGCGTCGCACAGACGGTCGCTCTCGATCTCGCCGACGTCGGTGTCGCAGTGCTCAGCGCCGCCCGTGCGTTTGGCTTGGACTTCCTGCCGCTGGAGGATGCGCACTTCGACCTCGTGGTCCCAGCGACGCTGCAGGGCGATGAGCGGGTGACGCGGATGCTGGACGTAGTCGGCAGTCGTGGCTTTCGACGCGAGCTGGCGGCGCTGGGCGGGTATGACACGACCGAGGCTGGGCAGTTGATGGCTGAAGTGTTGCCGGCGTAGAGCACACCGGCCACGGTTTGGGTGAAACGTTCTAAGTATTGTAGGTTTATGGGTTGACGCGCTATCAGCTTCGGCGCGACGGTGCGTGGACGGCGAGGCGTCGTATGACCTCGCGACGGGCCTGCTTGCTCGTACAATGTGCGCCGCACCGCCGGAGTGCGATATCAGGTCAACCGAGCTCGCCGTGTCGCGTTTGCGCATTACGTTCCCGCGTGAACGTGCTCCAAGCCTACCGCGCCAAAGCCCGCTGCAACGCCACCCGCACCAACTGCTGCGTCGACGGCGACACCGCCGGCCCCGGCGAGGTCTTGCACAGCACGAGCGTCCGCCGCAGCGAATCGCATTTCCCCTGACAGCGCGGGCACTGCGCGAGGTGCGCCTCCATCGCCGCGCACGTTTCCGGCCGGATCTCGCCCTCCATGTGGCGGCTGTAGGTGGCAAGCACGTCGGGGCAACTGTCCGTTTCGCCGGTGAGCTCTGCGGGCACCTGCAGCACCGGCGTCAGCTGCTCTCGGACCGCAATCCGCGCGCGATGCAGGCGGCTCTTGACCGCGTCCACGCGCAAACCGAGCGCATCCGCCACCTCTTGCGCGGACAACCCCTCCATGTCCCGCAGGATCAGCACTTCCCGGTACATCGGCGCCAGCTCACCGACCGCGTGTTCAATCGCCTCGCCTAGTTCCCGGTCAGCGAAGTTCGTGTCGGGCCGAGGGTTCTCATCCGCGAGCTGCGTTGCCGCCGCCGACTGCGGGTCGTCCAAGGACGCGTCCGCTCGGCGAACCGTGCGCCCCCGGCGACGCTGCTTGATGCAGAAGCTCCGGACGATCGTGTACAGCCACGTCGACACAGACGACTCCGCGCGGAAGTTGGGCAGCGTGCGCACAGCGGCGATCAGCGTCTCCTGCGCGACTTCTTCGGCGTCTGAGGGATTGCGGCACATGCGCGCGGCAAAGCGGGCCACGCGTGGGGCTTCGGCTGCCAGCAGGCGCTCAATTGCGCGGCGATCGCCAGATTGTGCCGCGGCCAGAAGTTGTTTGTCGGTCAGTTCCATCGGTCCTCCGGCGCCCAGCATAGTGCCGTGGGCTTCGCGTGTCACGGTCGCAGCAGTGATGTCGGGGGATGAACCCATCGACCGACTTGCGGCTCAGAACCAGAGCGCGCAGGGTGACGGAGATGTTCCCTCAAGCATCGCCTCCCGCGCAGTTCAAGCGCGGCGACGCAGCGGGAGTTGCGCGCGGAATCAACACAAGAAGGCGTCAAAGAATGGATACGAAAAAGCAAAATCGGATTGTGATTGTCGGCGGTGTGGCGGGTGGCGCGGCAGCAGCGGCCAAGGCGCGGCGGACCGATGAGCACGCGGACATCGTGATGTTCGAGCGCGGTCCACACGTGTCGTTCGCCAACTGCGGGCTGCCGTATTACGTCGGCGGCGACATTGCCGAGCGCGCGTCGCTGCTCCTGCAGACGCCGGAGAGCTTCTGGCGGCGTTTCCGCGTGCGTGTGCACGTCCGCCACGAAGTGATGGCCATCGATCGCGTCGCGCAAACGGTTGACGTGCGCAATCTGGAGACCGGTGAGACGTTCCAGCAGCCCTACGACGCGCTGGTGCTGGCGCCGGGCGCGGGCGCGATTGTGCCGCCGCTGCCGGGTTTGCCGGCCAAAAATGCGTTCGTGGTCAAGACGGTACCAGATTCGGACGCCGTGCGATTGTGGCTGGACGAGCAGAAGCCGACGCACGCGGTTGTTGTTGGCGCGGGCTTTATTGGTTTGGAGACCGCCGAAGCGCTGCACCAGCGCGGTTTGCATGTGACGGTTGTGGAATTGCAGCCCCAAGTGCTGCCCGCGCTGGACGCGGACATGGCTGAGCACGTGGCGCAGCGCCTGCGCGAGCGCGGTGTCGATTTGGTGCTGGGCGACGGCATCGCGGGACTGGAGACGGACGGCGCGCAGGTCGTGACCGGCGTGCAGCTGGCCAGCGGCAAAGTGTTGCCGGCGGGGATCGTCGTGCTGTCGATTGGCGTGCGCCCGGAGCTGAGTCTCGCGCGTATGGCGGGTCTGGACATTGGCGTCGCGGGTGGTATCGCGGTGGACGAGCGCCAGCAGACGTCCGACCCGCACATCTTCGCCGCGGGAGACGCGGTGGAAGTGGTGCAGCGCGTGACGGGCCAAAAAGTGCGGATGCCGCTTGCGGGTCCGGCGAGTAAGCAAGGGCGTGTGGCAGGAGCGAACGCGGCGGGCGGCGACTTGCGTTTTCCCGGCGCGCTGGGCACGTCGATTCTGGGCACGATGGGCATTTCCGCGGGGCGCACGGGCCTGACGGAGCGCGACGCCAAGGCGCTGGGCCTGAACGTGCTGGTGACGTACACGCACAACTTCGACCACGCGACCTATTACCCCGGCGCGCTCATGCTGCACATCAAGCTCGTGACGGACGCCGTGACGGGGCGGCTGCTGGGCGGCCAGGTCGCGGGCGAAAGCGGCGTGGACAAGCGCTTGGACGTGCTGGCGACGGCGCTGCAGGCGGGGATGCACGTCGATGAACTGGAAGAGCTGGATCTGGCCTACGCGCCGCAGTTCTCGTCGGCGCGCGACCCGGTCATCATGGCCGGGCTCGTGGCGGCGAACGCGCTGCGCAATGGGCTGGACGTGATCACGTGCCCGACGCTGCGCGAGCGCGTGGCCGCTGGCAAGTCGATCCAGCTGCTGGACGTGCGGACGCCGGGTGAGTTCGCGGCGGGTCATCTTGAGGGCGCGCGCAATGTGCCGGTGGATGACTTGCGCGACCGGTTGGCGGAGCTGAACCGGGACATGGAGACAGTCGTCTACTGCAAGGTCGGCTTTCGCGGCTATCTGGCGGCGCGCATCCTGCAGCAAAACGGCTTTGGCGACGTGAAGAACCTGACTGGCGGCATGCTGGTCTGCCCGGTCTGAACCCTTTTGCCCACGGTCGGCTCGGACACTTCGCAATCTTGCAACGCGCTCACAGGAGGACCAACTCAATGAAACCTATCGAACTTCGTGCAGACAACTTCAAGGCCACCCTCTCCAAGCCGGGCATCGTGCTCGTCGATTGGTGGGCGACCTGGTGCGGTCCATGCCGCGCGTTTGCGCCGATCTTTGAGAAGTCAGCGGCGGCCCACCCGGGCGTGACGTTCGGCAAGGTCGACACGGACCGCGAACAGGGGCTGGCGGGGCAATTTGGCATCCAGTCCATCCCGACGCTCATGATCTTCCGCGACGGAATCCTGCTGTTTTCGCAGCCGGGCGTGGTGCCGCTGGCGTCGCTCAACGATCTGATCGACCAGGCGCAGAAGCTGGATATGGCGCAAGTGCGGCGTGACATCGAAGCGGACCGCAAAGCCGCGCGCGTTGCGTAGCCCGTTTCCAAGCTGAGGGAGCTCTCATGACGATCTTCATTGCCTGTGTCGCCATCCTGAGCGCGGGCTCGGCGCTACTCTACCAGCGCGCCATCACCCGGCGCCGTGCCACCTGTGTGGCCACCGCCAACCGCTGAATCGCACGCATCACGCTCGACCTGAGCACGCCTGAACCCAATCGGCGCTGCTTGGCTCTGACTCCACGTCGGCAAATCTTTGGACCGACGGGGAGGTTGTGATGCCAGTGAATATGGGAAATCTGGACCGCGTCGTGCGCTTTGTCGCCGGCGGCGTGCTTGTCGGCTTGGCCGCTACGGGCACGGTCGGTGTTTGGGGCTACGCTGGGTTCATTCTGCTCGGCACGGCGGCGATTTCGCGCTGCCCGCTCTATCTACCGTTCGGCATTTCGACGTGTGCAAAGCCGAAGTAATCTCGGCTAGGCCTTCCGCGCCAACACCTGAACGACCGCGCTGTGACCGAGATGGCCCGCGCCTTCGGCCACGTCACGTTCGATTTCCGCGAGAATGTGTGGCTTGAGTCCTGCCAGTTCTTTGCGCAGCGCGTCTGCGGTCATCAGCATCTCGACCACTTGCGGTCCGCCCGTACCGAACTCCAGCTGGCGCGGCGTGTAGGCCTCCAACAGGAACGCGCCGCCTGGGGCAAGGCCACTCACGCACGCACTGTGCACTTGCGCGCGGAGCGGCTGCGGGAGGTGGCACCAGATGGCGATGATCGCATCCCACGCGCCGGGCACGATGGCAAAATCGGCCAGATTGGCGACGACGGTTGTGACTTGCACGTGCTCCTGCGCCGCCAGACGCTGCAACTTCTCCATGCCCACGCGCGACAAATCGACCGCCGTCACGACAAATCCCTGCTTGGCGAGGAACACCGCGTTTCGGCCTTCCCCTTCGCCGATGCAGAGCACGCGGCCGCCGGCTGGCAGGTCCCCGACGTGTTCGCGCAGGAAGTCGTTCGGCGCGGTGCCGTAGTAGAACGTGTCGATTTCGTAGCGTTGGTCCCAAAAATTCACGAAAGCCTCATGCGTGACGGTCGCTGCCGTCGTGGCGATTCTGCACATCTCGGTAGCAAGTGGCGAGTGCAGTTGTTGTTTTTGCCTGCCTCACTGCGGTTCTGGCGTACAGCGCGGCGGAGGCTGCGCGTGGCCACCAAATAGCAGGCCGATGCTGACCTGACCGCTGACGCCGGACATCCACAGGTCACTGCCAAAGCCCTGAACGGAGCCGAGGAGGAGCTTGCCGATGCCGATTTCTGGTGCGACGGAGAAGTTGCTCGTCAGCGGCCAGATGAAGCCGACTGTCGTGGCTACCGTCAGGAGGTTGGCGGCTTTGCCATCCACAGAACTGCTCGCGGAGAGCACGTCGATGAGCTTTGGCGCAACCACCAACTGCTTGCCGCCACCGAGATTCCAGCCGAGCAGCACCGGCAGCGTGGCTGACGCGATGTGTAACGGCGAGCTGTCCGCCTCGCCTCCTGGCACGTAGATGTACGAAACGCCAGGCTGCAAGCCGATATCCACGCCGTGTTCGCGGTCTTCAGAGCGCCGCAGTGCGATGCGGCTATCCAGCGAATAGCCAGGCAGCGGCAGCCAGATCCGCGCGCCAATGTCGACGTTCTTGCTGACACCGTAGCGGCCGCCCAACTCCACCTGTGGTCCCGTGTACGGCTTGCCTGAGAGGGCCACGCGTACAACCGACGGCGCGACGATGACCTGCGAGGTGCCCTGGTCAATCGGCAGCGCGGTGCCGAGCGTGGCGATGCTGCACCCAGTGGTGCCGAGCGCGAGCGCTGCAAGCATCCCGAGCCGATTCTGGAGTCGAATGAAACTGCGCATTACCCCTCCGATCTGCCTACAGCTGCGACAGATCCCACTTCGCACGGCGCCACGACGCCCGCAGATCCGCTTCGGTCGCCACAATCGCCGAGCCCGTTGCCTCGCGACCATCCAGAAACGCCACAAACGTCAACTGCTGCTCCGGCGTTCCCAACTGTTGGTCAAACATGCGCACGATGTCGTTGGGCGGCAGCGTCAGTCGGCCCATCACCGTGGTCAGCGGCAAGGTGATGCCCTTGCGCTTGCCGGCATCGGGGCGGTAGCTCACGTACACGACTTCACTGCACACAAGCACGGATTCCGTCAGAAAGTCGAAGTCAAAGTCGTACGGTTTGCCGATCTGCTGGAACGCCTTGGCGATAGCCTCCGCCTTCTCGACTGTCGACAGCGTCGGTCGCATCGCGCCGAGGTAGTCCGCCTGCGTTGCCTCGGTCATGCTGGAAAACAGCACGCCTTCGGAAATCGCCTCGAGAATCCGGTGCGGCTCGCCATCGGCTGCCGGCGCGCTGTATTGGTCCCACACGTCGGGCACGTTCTGCTTGAGCCACCCGGTCAGACCGCCCGCGCCGTAGAGTGCGACCACGTCCGCGTCGCTGTCGAAAGCGTCGTGCAACTCATCGGCCGTACCCACGTACAGCTCCGCGTGCGGCCAAAATCCCGGCAGGCCGAGGTTGGACAGAAACCAGTTGCGCCGCTCCACGAGCACGTCGCCCGGTCGCAGTTGGGCTTGGAGCCACACGACCTGCTCAGGTGAGATGAGACTCGTGCCCTTGCCGCGCAGCCGCGTGTCGCCCAGCCACTCCGCGATGTTCGTCACGATCGCGCTGGCAATCGCGTTGAGCTGCTGATCGGTCGCCGCGGTAATCGCCGTCGCAACCAAACGCGGCGCGCTCTTTTGGTACGATGCATCGACCGCTGCAGAAAACGCCAGGCTCTGGTCGGCCAGCTCAAGAAAGCCCTTGTCGGTCGTGAGATTCTTGTCCCGCAGCGCCTGCAGGCGCCGCGCCAGCGCATCAGTCCCCAACTGCAGCGTCAAGATGGTCTGCGGCAGCGCGATGCGTCGCAGGATCGCGTCGTACTCGCCCGGACCCACGCCGTAATCGGCGGCTGTCTCATTCATCGCCGCGCGCACGGCCTCGGAGCGTCCCATCTGATCGACAAACAGCAAATCGCTCTGCACCTGAGCCGCAAGCGCCACGAGCCCGGTCACAAGCGCGCGGGTTCCATCCTCCGCGTCGCCCGCCCGCTGCCAGCCGTTCAGAAACCGCCGCTGGTAGGAAGTCAGCGCGCGTTCGTGGTCCACGTGCGGCGCCCAAAACGACATCAGCAAAGCGCGATCGGCGGACGAGAGCGCCGTGGTCCTGTAGGTCGTCGCCAGGTCCGCGTGCGCGGTCACGAGTTGATTGACGGTTTCCACATCCCGGATGAGCCGGGTAAGCGCCGCCGCGTCCGCCGGCGTCGGCACCGCGGCGACTTCGCTTTGACAAGCCGCGAGCAGAACGACCAGCACGATGAGCGGAAAGCGGCGACCACGCCGAGTCAAAGCCTGCATGAGTCCTCCGTCCGCCTACGGCCGCGCCAATTCCGCCTCCAGAATCTCCTTGGCCAGCTCACCGGACTTCCGCCAGCGCTCCTTGCCATCGACGTAGAGCACAAAGACGGGCACGCCCTGAATCTTTTCGCGCTGGGCAAGCGCCTCACTCTGTTCCACGTCGACTTGCAGCAGCTTCGCCTTGCCCGCCCAGGTTTGCGCAAGCGCGTCCATCACCGGCGCCATCTTCCGGCACGGCGTGCACCACGGCGTGTGGTAGTCGACGAGCACGCGCTTTTCCGTCTTCAGCACGGCGTCCAGCGCGTCCGTCGTCATCGCGTTCACGCCATTTGCGGCGACCGGCGTCGCGGAACGGTCGATCGGCAGGCCAGCACTTGCCCACGCGCCGATGCCGCCGTCCAGGTTGTACACCTCCTTGAAGCCTTGCTGTGCAAGCACCGAAGCCGCCGCGGCGCTGCGGTGCCCGGAGGCGCAGTACACGAAAATCGCCTTGTCTTTGGACATCAAGGCGATCTTCTGGGCGAAGCGCTCGTCGTTGAGGCTGATGACGGTCGCGTCGGGCAAGTGGCCGCGCGCGACCTCGCCGGGTGTCCGAACGTCCAGGACAATTCCGCCTTTTTCTGCTGCCAGCTTTTGGAACGTCTGCGCGTCGACGGTCGCCAGCTTTGGCGTGGCCGTGGCCGCTTGGGCGGGCTGCGCTGCCTGAGCGACCGGTGGCGTTGGATTTGGCTGCGAATTCTCCGCGGTCTTTGTGCAAGCCGAGGTGATGGCCAACAGGCTGAGCATCGCCAGAGTGGGGGAAAGGTGGGGCATCTGAACTCCTGTGTGTGGCGCAAAATCCACGACGCTCCGATCGGAGCCACGTCACTGCAAAAGGGTGCACGCGACGATGTACGCGTCCGACGATCGGCGCCCTGGAGCGGCAGCACTGGTAAATGTAAAGTAATGTGTCGATTGCGAAACATGCCGACGAACGTGCGCGATGGCGTGAATAGACCCGAAAGCGAGACGTTGAACACTGACCGGCAACGCCCGCTTCGATTTCGAATGCGACGTCGGCCACGCCAAGGCGATGCGGCCTTTGACGACTGCGACCGAAACGACACCGCTCACGCGGGATTTGGAGCTTGCAACGTGAATACTGAACCTCCCTTGAACGCAGCGCCTCACGCGCACCGTGCCCAAAAGCGCTCCGCCGGTGGCTGGCGTGTGTCCGCTGTGATCGTCGCCATCGTCGTCGCCGTGCTGGGGCTAGGCGCGTACCTGATCCGGCATTCGGAGGCGCAGACCAACAAAGTCGCGCTCGCTTCGTCGCCCAAGCCGGTGACAGCCATCGCTGCCGTAGCGAAGGATTTTCAGCCAACACGGACGTATGTCGGCACGTTGGAGGCTTGGCTGTCTGCGAGCGTCGGGCCGCAAATGGTCTCTGCCTACGTCGATACGGTGCTGGTCAGACCCGGCGCCATCGTCAAGCGCGGCGATGTCCTGGCGACGTTGGACTGCCGAGGCACCAGCGCGGAAAGCCAGACCGTCGCCATGGAAGCGCGTGCGCTCGATGCCCGGCAAAAGGCGCTTGCGGTCGAGTCGGCGCGGCTGAAGTCGCTTGTCGCGGGGCAGTTCGTGTCCGCCAACGAAGCCGAGCAAAAGGCCGCACAAACGACAGCGGAGCAGGCGCGGCTGGAGGCGGCCAAGTCCAAGTTGACGCACAGCAATCTCGAAGTGAGCGACTGCGTGTTGCGCGCGCCCTTTGACGGTGAAGTTTCGACACGCGCGATGGATCCGGGCGCGTTTGTGCGACCAGGCGTGGCGATTGTGTCGCTTGTGGACCGCAGCACGGTGCGCCTGGCAGCGGATGCGCCTGAGGTGGACTTTGACGTCGTCGCGCCCGGTCGGAACGTCCGAATCCGCCTGAGCGCGACGAAGCAGGAACTTGTGGGCACCGTTGCGCGGCGATCGCCTGCCGCAGACCCCGCGACTCGGTCGGTGCATTTTGAAGTCGATCTGGTCGACGCTGAACGCCACATTCCCATTGGCACGACCGGCGAGGCTGAGTTGGACGTCGGTTCCGCGATCCCGGCGGCAGAGATCCCGCTGTATGCGGCGTCGGTGCGCGGCAAGAAGGCGACCGTCTTTGTGATTGAGGGCGACGTCGCGAAGGCGCTCACGGTCAACGTACTCGGTGAAAGTGGCGGCAGCCTGTTTGTCGATCTTGCGCTGAAGCCTGGCGCACTCGTGGTGACCGAGGGGCGAGCGCTGCTGACCAACGGCGATCGCGTGACGTACAAAGTCGAGAAGGCGGTCGCCGCAACGGTCGTTTCCGCACCGGTTGCAGCGACGCCGGAGGTGAAGCCGTGACCGAGCTTTCCCTTCGCAATCCCATCGCAGTTCTCATGCTGTGCATCGCGCTTGTCGTCTTTGCCGGTGTCGTCACGCCGCGGATGAGCGTGGACACATTTCCCGAACTGACACCGCCCGTGCTGGTTGTGGGCACCATGGCGCCAGGCTTGGGGCCCAAAGACGTTGAAAAGACAATCACCTGGCGCCTTGAAAAGTACGTGAGCGCGACGCCGGGCGTCGATCACGTCGAGAGCGTCTCCCGCAACAACCTGAGCATCGTCTACGTGTGGCTGAACTGGGGCACGGACTTGAACGCCGCGCAGACGCTGGTGCAGCAGCAAGTCGCGTTTGCCATGTCGGCGGTTCCGAAGTCGCTCGGTGTCTTGCCGCCGTTCGTCCTACAGTACGACCCGTCCAACGCGCCGGTGGTGCAAGTCGCGGTCACCGGCGGTGGGCTGTCCGGACCGCAGTTGTACGATTACGCGCTGAACCAGATCGAGCCGATTCTGGAGGGCATTCCCGGTGTGGCGAGCGCGTCCATCAACGGCGGTCGGCAGCGGCAAATCAACATCGTCGTCGACCCGGTCAAGGCGCAGGCGCGCGGGCTGACGTCGTCGGATGTTGCTGCAGCGGTGCGCGACTCCAATGCGCTGTTGCCGTCGGGCGAGTTCATCTCACCCAAATTTGATGCCAACGTGTACACAAATGCGATTCCAAAGCTTGTCGAGACGCTCGGGGAGGCGCCCGTGAAGGTCGTGGGAACCAAGGCGGTGCTGATTCAAGACGTGGCAAAGGTCGAGGACGGCGGTGCGCCGGAGACCCAGGCTGTCGCAGTCGGTGGCCAGAATGCCGTGTACCTGAACGTGCTGCGCGTGCCCGGTGGCAACACGATCGCGATCGTCGATGCGGTGAAGGACGCCGTGAAGAACCTGAAGAACCTGCCAACCGGCTTGCGCGTCGAGCCCGTTTTTGACCAGTCCACCTTCGTGCGCACCACGTATTCGGGCCTGAAGAAGGAGATTATCCAAGCGCTCTTCCTGATTGGCCTCGTGATTCTGCTGTTTCTGCAAAGCGTGCGCGGCACGATCATCGTTTCCGTCGCCATTCCGCTGTCGTTTGCCGTCACGCTGATTGTCCTGTACGCAACCGGCCAGACGCTCAATGCTTTCACACTCGGTGGTTTGACCCTCGCGATGGGACGCTTGGTCGATGATGCCGTCGTGGTGCTGGAGGCGATTCACCGGGAGCAGCGGATGGGCAAGTCGCCGATGGCTGCCGCGCGCGATGGCGCGAATTCTGTGGCGCTGCCCGTGCTCGCGTCCACGCTGACGACCATGGCCGTGCTCCTGCCCGTGCTGCTGTTGGCGGGGCTGGCCAAGAAGCTCTTTGCCCCGCTGGCGCTGACGGTCGCCGTGGCGATGATTGCTTCCTACTTCGTCTCCATGTCCGTCACGCCGGTCGCCTGCAGGTACTTCCTCGGTCACGGCGAACACGGTCGTGTTGGCAAGGCCGTTCAGGGCTTCATTGATGGCATTGCGGATCGCTACGCCCGCACGCTTGCGCTTGTCCTGCCGCACCGCGCGGTCGTCCTCGCGGCGTCGTTGCTCTTGGTCTTGGCCAGCGGCTGGGCGGCGCAGCGTTTGCCGAGCACGTTCTTTCCGGAAATCGACGAGTCCATGGAGCGCATCTACGTCCGCCTCGCGCCCGGCATGTCGTTGACGGAGTCGGCGCAGCGCATGAACGAAATGGGCAACCTGCTGGCCAAGGAGTTGCCCAAGGACACGGTGAAGCTGGTGCTGACCAACATCGGTGCGCCCAACAACGCCCGCAGCGCGATGACAAGTCCGAACGCGGGGCCGCACATGGGTTTCATCCGGCTGGCGCTGACGTCGCCAGAAGAGCGGACGCTGAACCAGCGCGAACTGGCCGACAAGGTCCGGGAAATCCTCAACCGCGCGTATCCAGGCGCGGAGATGCTGCAGTGGCCGGGCGGACTGGTCGCGAGTGTGTTTGCCAACGGCTATATCGCGCCGATCGTGCTGGAACTGCGCGGCGAAAATCTGGACGATTTGAACGCGCAGGCGAAAGCGGTAGCAGAAGTGGCGCGGACGGTGCCGGGCGTGCGCGACGTCTATCCGTCGCTGCAGATGGATTATCCTGAAATTCGCGTGGATACGGAGCGACACAAGGCGGGATTGGTCGGTGTGACGTCCCAGGATGCCGCGCAGACGACACTGGAGGCGACGCTGGGCAACATCAACCGTCCGAGCGTGTGGATCGACCCGAAGAATGGCCAGTCGTACTACGTGGTGACCTATTACGACGGCAAGAAAGTGGTGGACACGAATGCGCTCAGCCAATTGCCGGTGAAAATTGCCCCGGGTGGTAAGGCGGTGGTGTTGGGCGCGTACGCGGACATTCACCGTTCGGTCGGTCCGATCGCCGTGGAGCGCAACCAGCTGCAGCGGGCGGCGCACGTGCTGATGCAGACCGAAGGCCGCGATATCGGCAGCGTAGCGGCGGATCTGGAGAAGGCGCTGCAGGCGGATCCACGGACGCGCGACATCAAAACCAACTTCGTCGGGCAGGTGCAGTTGATGCGCACCACGTTCTCAGGCCTCGGACTGGCGCTCGGGCTGGCCGTGATGGTCGTGTTCATGATCATGGCGGCGCAGTTCAAGTCCTTGCGGCTGCCGTTCGTGATGCTGTTTACGATCCCGGTGTCGCTCGTCGGCATCGTGCTGGCCCTGATGGCGGCAGGCCAGGGCTTCTCGATCACGGCGCTCATGGGCATCCTGATGGTCATCGGCATTGCAGTGTCCAACGGCATCTTGCTCGTCGACGACGCGAACCGGAGGTTCAATGAAGGGACGAGTGCGCTCGAGTCGATCATCGCTGCGGCCCGTTCGCGCTTTGTGCCCATCGCGATGACGAGTCTGGCCACCGTGATCGGCCTGATTCCAACGGCGATGGGCCTGGAGCCGGGCTCGGAGGCCAACCAGCCACTCGCGTTGGCAGTGGTCGGCGGGCTGACGTCGTCGACGTTCCTGTCGCTGTTCCTCGTGCCGGTGATGTTCCTTCTGTTCGCCAAACGCGCCGCATCTGAGGAGGAACATTTGCCGCTCGTCGAGGTGCACACATGATTCGCAAAATTCTCGTCGCGTTAGACGACACACCGATCGCTCCACGAGTTCTCTCGGCCGCGAGCGAAATTGCCGATCGGTTTGACGCGGAATTGCACCTCGTGCGCGCGCTGGACGTGCCGCCGGAGTTCCCCGCCGCGGCGGCCGACGCGGATCCTCACGACGCGCTGCCGGCATTCCTGACTGCCCGGGCGCGCGAATCCATGGCGGCGTTGACGGCCGGCAACGCGCGGGCGGCACTGCATCCGCTGATAATCGTGGCCGGCGATCCTTGGCATGTGATCCAAGCGGCGGGCGAGCGTCTCGGGGTCGATCTCATCGTCATCGGCAGCCACGTCTTTGGTTGGGCCGACCGCCTCCTCGGATCGGTCGCGGGGCATTTGGCCAACCAAGGACACATCAACGTTCTGGTCGTTCGTCCTGCGCGAGATGCCGCAGGCAAATAGCCTTCTTCGGACACGCCTCAGCTGCGTCGTCAAGGTCATCATGAGTTGGAAAAATTGGCTCCCAGTATCTGCAGTTGTTCTGCTTCCGGCGCTTGCTTCGGCACAAGTTTCGGCGGGTCCAGCTGTCCATGCTGTAACGCTCGATCAGGCGTTGACGTTCGCTCGCACGCATCACGTCGACCTCGCCGTCGTCAAAGCCCGTGTCGCTGCTGCCCGCACCGAAGTCGACGTGCCAGGCGCCCGATGGCAACCTACCGTGGGCGCGACTGGTCAGGTGTTTGGCTACACGGCGAACAATACTACGGCGAGTTACGTCGGCTCGCCGGTCGTCGATGTTGCCCGTATCAGCAGCACGCGCACGGTGTCCGGTCTGGGCAACTTGGCGCCTGAACCGTCGACGCTCGTAGCAGTCGGCGTGCGCCAGCTGTTGTACGACGGCGGACTGATTGCGGCGGAACAGACGCTCGCTGATGCGTTGCTGCGGTCAGAAACCGCGACGGCGCGCAGTGCCTGGCTGGACGTGTCGCTGCAAGTCGAGGAGGCGTGGTTTTCCGTTCAGGCCGCGCATCGCCTGCTCGCCGCAGCGGAACAGGCACGAACCCGCCAGCGCGCGCATCGTGACCTCGTGGACGCGTTCGTGCAGAAGAAAATGCGCCCGATGGCCGACTTGACCCGAGAAGACGCCCTGCTCGCCCGCTATGACGTGGACGTGCTCCAAGCCGAGGCCGGTTTGACCGTTACGCGCGCGCTACTCGCCGCGGCGATGGGCTCCGATGCGGATCAGGTGGACGCGGCCGACACGCCCGTCCCGCTGCCGCCTTCGCCAAGCCTTGAGCTGGCGGTGCAGCGGGCGATCCAACAGTCGCCGCGCCTGCAGGCCGCTGCGGCACGACTGGAGGCGCAGCAAGCGAGAACCCGCGTGGAGGAGGTCAAGCGCCGGCCAGAAATCCACGCAACGGCGGGCGTTTCCGCGCAGGCGGGCGGTGCGCCACCCTCCAGTGGGGCAGCGCCATCGCTCGGCGGCTGGCTGCCAGAAGTGCCCAACTGGTTTGCTGGCGTCGTCTTGAACTGGCCCATCTACGACGGACACCAGAGTGCGGTCATCGCGTCATCTAGCGCGAGAGAGAGCGTGCTGGCCCGAGAGATCGAGGCGCTGCGCGAGACCCGTCGCGTGGCCGTGCGTCGCGCCTGGTCTGACGTCCAAGCGGCGTTGCAACAAGTGCCGGCCATTCAGAAGGCCCGCGATGCGGCACACTTGAACGCGGCTCAGGCGGACGCGCGCCTGCACGCGGGACTGGCAAATGGTCTGGAAGTCGTCGACGCCGAGACGCGATTGGCCGAGGCAGACATTCTCATTGCGACCGCCGAATTCCAGGCAGCCCGTGCGCGGGCCATTCTTGCCCGTACCATGGCTGAAGACTGGTATGGCAGCGAGGCAAGTCTGCCGTGACTTCGCGCCACACAATCGGTAGCCGATATTCGCAGTCAGCTACCGTTGCGTACTCACTCACATGCCGCCGTCTTTGCCCTTCCCCATACCGTCGCCCATTCCCATTCCATCGCCTTTGCCCATACCGTCGCCTTTACCCATGCCATCTGGCATGCCAAGCGCGTCGCCGGTGACATCGGTCGTGCTATCGTTCGTCGCGTCCAGGTCGGACGCAGCATCGTTAACCTGAGCATCCGCAACGGCGGTGTCAGCGCTCTGACCGTCGGCGCCATCCATCATGCTGTCTGCGGTTCCACAGGCCGTTGCCGCGAATGCGAGCGCGATCAGACCCGTCGAGAAAATTAGTCTATTCTTCATGAGAAAACTCCGTTGTTGTCAGGCCACGTACTTCTGCACTGCGCGAAATCACGACCGCTTGGGGTGATGCCCCATCGCGATAATGCGCACCATTTTGACGTTGATGATGATGAACCGGATGAACTGCCAAGGCAGGAACGTCCGGAAGAATCGCGTTGTCGCCGTCGGCTTGGTCACCGTCAGCCAGTGCTCGTCGCGCCCCATTGGCCGCGTACTTTTTGGACTTGTCATCGTTACTCCGGAATGAGCGACCACAGCGGCCGCATGCGTGCTTTGTGCAGGAAGAGATGGTGCAAGAGGATCTTGATCCAATGCCCCGCCAGGCCGATTTCGCCAAACGTGTGGTTCAGGTCGCGGCCATACTCCGGGTACTTCTCAAAGTCCGGCACGATGGGAAAGACGGTGATGGACGCCGCCGTGCCCGTGAACGGATTGGAGCCTGCCGAAGCGACGCACGCCGCGCCCATCTCGGCCATCGACGCGGTCTGCGTGGGCTCTTTGGCGCCGTGAATCATGTCGACGATGCTGCGCGCGACCGCCTTGCCGATAATCGCCGACGGCATGCCCGTGCGCGGCGGCGCGGGCGTGATGTTGGTGCCTTTTGGGCTCTGGCGCGGGACGGAAACCGGATGCGGCGGGGCAAATGCGATGCCCGCAGCGAAGATGTTCGTGAACGCAGTCTGATACGTGCGCGGCCAATCCCCCGCGCGCCACTCTTCATATGGCTTTGCCGTGTAGTCCGCATCGACCTTCATGAAGCCGCTCGGCGCGAACAGCCGCGCGGTGATGTCTGCGCCGTTGCGGTCAAACGCCGACAGCGCCGCACCCCGAAACGGCGGCAGCAGCATCGCCATGTCGAACTCCAGCTCTTTTTCATCACCCGCCAGCGTCTCAAAGAACACGCGGCCGGGTTCAATCTTGCTGACATGAGACCGGGTGACCCAGTCGATACCGCGCTCGGCGAACAGCGACTCGGTGAAAATCTTGCTCGGCGTCACGTAGCCACCCTGGCGCAGGTGCAGGCCGCCCATGCCAAAGTCGCCCAGCTCGTACTCGTTGCTCAGGTACGTGATGTCGGCCATCTCGCGCACGCCGCGGTGGCGCAACTCAAATTCCAGGTTGACGATGTACTCAAACGCCGCGCCCTGACACGTACACGTCCCGTGGCCCATGCCAACCAGGAACTTCTGCCGCTCGCCCTTGCGCATCCGCTCGACCTTTTCGTCCAGCAGCTGCGAGGCGTGCGCCGCGTGATCCGCCGTGCAGACCGAAACGGTGTTCTTGTCGGGCCCCAAGCCGGGCGTGGCGTCAAAATTCAGCTTCGGCCCCGTGG
>CAIPXZ010000245.1 GCA_903869075.1 uncultured Myxococcales bacterium
CTGCGTCGCATCGCAGACGTCGGTTGTGCAGGCGTTGCCGTCGTTGCATTTGCCGGTGTTGGCGGTGTGGATGCAGCCCTGGCTCTGGTCGCAGCTGTCGTCGGTGCAGACGTCCTGGTCGTCGCAGCTGGCGGTGACGCCGGCGCACAGGCCGACGGCGCAGCTGTCGCCCGTGGTGCAGGCATTGCCGTCGTCGCAGGTGGCGCTGGCAAAGGCGTGGACGCAGCCCAAGCCCGACTGGCAGCTGTCGGACGTGCACGGGTTGGCGTCGTCGCAGCTCAACGTCACGCCGCTGCATGCGCCGCCGCTGCACTTGTCGCCGATTGTGCACGCGTTGTTGTCGTTGCAGCCCTGCTGGTTGTTGGCGTGCGTACAGCCGCTGCCGGACTGGCAGGCGTCGTTTGTGCACGGGTTGCCGTCGTTGCAGTCGCTGATCGTGCCGACGCAGCCGCCGTCCTGGCAGGTGTCGCCGGTCGTGCAGGCGTTGCCGTCGTCGCAGGCGCTGGTTGTGTTGCTGTAGGTGCAGCCGAGCCCGGCGGCGCAGAGGTCGGTCGTGCAGCTGTTGCCGTCGTCGCAGTTTGTCGGCACGCCGGCGCAGCTGCCGTTTTGGCACAAGTCGCTGTCGGTGCAGGCGTTGCCGTCGTTGCACAGCGCGGACGTGTTCTTGTGCAAGCAGCCCACGGCAGGCTGGCAGCTGTCGGCGGTGCACGGGTTGTTGTCTTCGCAGGAAATGGTCGTGCCGACGCAGCCGCCGTCCGCGCACGCGTCGCCGCCGGTGCAGGCGTTGCCGTCGCTGCAGCTCACTGTCACGTTCTGGTGCAGGCAGCCGTCCGTCGCCGAGCAGCTGTCGTTGGTGCAGACGTTCTGGTCGTCGCAGTCCAGCGGTCCGCCGGTGCAGGTGCCCGACGCGCAGGAGTCGCCGGTCGTGCAGGCGTTGCCGTCCGAGCACGCCGCGGTGCTGGCCGGGTGCACGCAGCCGCCGACGCCGGTGCAGCTGTCGGTCGTGCAGGGGTTGCCGTCGTCGCAGCTGACGTTGTCGATGGTGCCGTCGCAGTCGTCATCCACGGCGTTGCAGACTTCCTTGGCGCCGGGATGCGTGTCGGGGTTGCTGTCGTCGCAGTCGGTCGCGTCGGTGACGTAGCCGGGCGGCTGCACGCAGCCCTGGACTGTGATGTTCGCGTTGCCGTAGCCGTCGTTGTCGGCGTCCTTGTGGTAGGCGGTGAGCATGCCTTCGTCGGTGAGGCCGTTGCAGTTGTCATCCAAACCATTGCAGATTTCGACGGCCGCGGTCGGCCCCTCGCACGCGCTCAGGCCCGTGGGCGTGCACTTGCGTGTGCCGGCGCAGGTGCCGGCGGCGTTTTGCACTTGGCAGGTCGTGCTGGCGCCGTCCAAGATGGCCTTGGGCGAGCAGCCGCACTCGCCGCTGGTCAAAACGCACTGTTTTCCGGCGCCTTTTTGCCCAGCGACCGGGTTGCATGCGTAGCCGTTCGGGCAATCGCTCGTCGTGTCGCAGCTGCCGCCGCAGAAGCTGCCGCTGGTGCCGTTGGCGACGCACAGCGCGCCGGGGTTGACGGCGCTGCACTCGGCGTCGGTTGTGCACGGCCGGCACAGGGCGATGAATTCGGCGAGGCAGACAAACGCCGTGTCGGAACTGCCTGAAATCTGTCCACATTTGAAGCCGTTCGGGCAGCAATCCACGCACGCTTGGGTGCAGATCTTGCCGGCCGCGCTGTCCACGCAGTAGCCGCTCTGGCAGTCGCCGGCGCCGGCACAGGGCGCGCCAGGCTCGCCGGCGGCGGGGTTGGCGGGAAAGTCGCAGGCGCTCTTGGTGTCCGGCGCGGTGACATCGCTGTCGACCGTGGCGACGTCCTTGTCGCTGCCCTGGGCGGTGTCCGCGCTACCGTCCGCTTTGGCCGCGTCACCGCTCGCGGCGTCCGTGCCGGCGTTCTGGACATCGGCGCCATCGCCCGCAGGCGTCGCCTTGCTGCCGCACGCCACGTTCACGCAGAGCACCGCTGTCAGCCACCACACTCGCCGCATGAGTCCTGTCCTGTGCCCCAAAAGGCCCGCCGCGATCGCGCGCAGCATCCAGTCACGATGGCGCAATGGCCGCCAATGATCAATGGCCGAAATGGCCGCGCATCGCAACTCGCGCCAGCGCCGCGTCTTGATACCACGCTGACACTTCCACACCAAAAAGATGCTTGCGGCGGACCTGCCGGGCGCGTACCTTCCCCGGCGTTCGGGTCAGGTCCGGCCCGCGCACGCCACTCTTCAGCCGCCGCAGCCGCCGCGTTGACCCGCGACAGCCGCCGACTTGCCTGCCCACCAGGAGGTCGCCATGCCCCAGAATCCCGTGCCCACGCTGACGGCCGCGCCGTCGTTGCCGTTGGCAGCCCTGATCGTGCAGCTGGAACGCTGTGAGGCCGAGACGATCGAGCGTCTTGGCCCGGCGTACATCAAGCGCCTGCAGCAGTGGCGGCGCTACCGCGAGGATCCGCTCAAGCTGGCGGCGTTCATCCGCGATTGCCTGCGCCGCACGTCGGTGAACGGCTGGGCGCTGCACCAAAAAGGCGGGCTCAGTCTGGAGGCGATCGTGATTGCCTTTGGTCCGCCGCTGTTTACCAAGCAGGACGTGGACCACGCCCGCGAGACGCTGGGCTTGGTCGCCGGCAACGCAGTGGTGGCGCGGCGCTAGCCGACGTCAAATCACCCACGCCCGCAGCGCCACGACAACCGCCGTCAGCACACCGCAGATCAGGTACAGCACAAGCACGGCCTTGCGCGGCGTGAGCCCGAGGTCCAGCAGCCGGTGGTGGATGTGCTCGCGGTCCGAGTGGAATGGCGACCGCCCGCGAATCGCCCGGCGGCCAAACGCCAGCGCGGTGTCGGCGATCGGCAGTCCCAGCGCCACCGCCGGCAGCAGCAGCGCCAACGCCGTCGAGCGTTTGGACACCGTCCACAGCGACGCTACCGCGAACATGTAGCCGATGCCCATGCTCCCGGAATCGCCCATGAAAATCAGCGCCGGCGAGAAGTTGTAGAGCAAAAAGCCCAGGCACGCGCCGCCCAGCACGGACGCGAAAAGCGCGAGGATTGGGTTGCCATCCATCACGGCGATCATGAACAGCGCCAGCGAGGCAAAGACGGCGACGCCGGCCGCGAGCCCGTCCATGCCGTCGATCAGGTTGATCGCATTGATGATTCCCGCGACCCACAGCATCGTCACCGGCAGGGACAGGACGCCCAGGTCGTACGCGGTGCCCATCAGGCTGAAGGAATCGAACCGCAGCCCGACGGACCACAGCAGCACCGCCACGCCGGACTGCACGCCCAGCTTGGCCCACGCGCCGCAGCCGCGGATGTCGTCGTAGACGCCGAGCGCGAGGATCGCCAACGCGCCGAGAAAAAACGCGTGCAGGCGCGTATCGGCCTCGCGCAGCTCGGTGGCAAAAGTGTTCGTGTAAAACAGCAGCGCGACAATCGGCGACAGGTAGCCCGCCGTCAGCGCGATGCCGCCGAGGCGCGGAATGGCATCGCGGTGGATCTTGCGCACGCCGTCCGGCTGGTCAAACAGCCGCAGCCAGCGCGCCAGATGCAAGACCGGCGACGTGGTCAGCGCGGCGATGCCCAACGCCATCAGAAATGCCACGAGAAAAGTGCGCAAGGCGCGATGACTCCGCGAAATGGGGCGCTTTCGCCGTTGGTGCCGCGGGGGCCAAAGATCCCCGTGCTCCTTTGGTTGCCGCGAACCGCGTTCAGGATCTTATCGCGTTCACATCCGCGCCGCCAGCGCGGCCCACGGTGCGGCAAAGCGCTCACTCATTTCTTTGCAATCGCCGCCGCCAAACGTGATCCAGGTGCCGTGCTCGTCCACCGGCGCGTGCAGTTCCTGGCCCTCGACGCTCTCGCTGCGCCCGGCAAACCGCACGCCCGTCGCCAGGCTCAGCGGCCGCGACGCGTTCACGGCGATCCGCTCGCGGCCCACGCGCAGCCGCTCGACGCTCTCCGCCTGGACCCGCGGCGCCAGCAAAAAGCGGGCGATCGCCTCGCCGGGCCCCTGCAGCGCATCGGCGACGACGAGCTTGCCGCTCGGGTGGTGCGCGCAGAGCCGCACATGGCGATGGCTGGCGTGCGGCCAGACGTGTACGGCGGTCAGCCAATCCCAGCCGTCCATCCGTCCGGTCTCCACGTGCGCCACTTCGCCGCGCGCGCCGACGCGAAACGCGCCCCACAGCTCCAGTTGCGGCACGTTCAGCACCTGCACCGTGCTGTGGCTGGCCTCGCTGCGGTTCAGCTCGCGCCGTGGATCGCCTTCGTAGCCCGCCAGCCCGGCATCCGCCAGAATCCGTACGTCATTGCGGCTCCACTCCACCGCCAGCGTGTCCGCGTGCGCGTGGCCTGGCTGCGGCGTCCAGACCGGCGGCGCCGTGTGCACGACCGCAAGATGCCCGCCGTGCCGCGATGCCCACGCCGACTGCTTGGCGTCCAGCTGGCCACGCACCGCGCCGCCGAGCGCCGTCCGGGTCATCGCCAAGGCGTCCAGCGCGTCCGGATCCGTGTCGCCAAACGCCGGCAGCCGGCCGTCCGGGTGCATGACCGCCGCCAGCCAGCCCAGCGCCCGCTGCAGCAGGTGCTCGTAGCGCATCCGCGCCGGACCCTGCGGCCACAGCGCGCGCACCGTCAGCAGGTCCTCCAGCAGCAGCGCGTGGTACATCGGCGAGGCTTCCACGTGCGCGCCATCACCGGGAAATTGCCGCTCGACCTCGTCCGCCAGCGTCGCGCACGCCCGCGTGCCGCGACCCCACGCCAGCTCCGCCACCGCCTGCGCCGCGCGGTCGACGAGCAGGTGATTGCCGTCCAGGTGGCGCTCCGCCAGGTAGCTCAAGTCGCACGCCGCCGCCGCGGCGATCGCCAGCAGCAGGTCCCGCACCGCGCCGTGCGTGTCCGTCCAGCGATCGCGGCCGTGGTGCTCCGCCAGCGTCAGCCGCGCCGCCGCCCGCGTCGCCGCCAGGGTGCGCCGCGCCCGCGGGTACGGCTCCCACGGCTTGTCCAGCCGCGCCGACTCCGCCGCCCAGCTCTGCAACGCCGCATGCAGCAACGCCAAATCTGTGCCGGCGCCGATCAGGCTCTCGGCTACCAGCGCGTCGGCCCAGTCGAGGTAATGCGCCTCGTAGACTTCCAGCGGCCGCGCGCCCGGCAGCGCCCACGTCTCGGGCGGAAATGCCGCCACTTCGCGACCCGCCAGCACGAGCTTCGCCGCCCGCAGCGCGCTTGCATCCGGCTGCGGCGCGCTCGCCAGCGCCGTGCCCAGCGCCACCAGCGGTTCGTGCCGCGCCAGCCGCGCCGCGTCTTGCCCGCGCTGCCGCCAGAACGCCACCAGCACCGGCAGACCCGGCCGCCACGCCGCTTTGCGCGCGTCATTGGCCAGACGAAACGCGTGCATCTGCACCGGCAAAGGCCCGAGCGTCCGCCACCACAGCGCTGCGTCGTCGGCCAAGCTCACGGTTTGCGCTCCGGGTTCACAGCGTCCAACAAAACCTCGCGAAAGCGCTGGGCAATCGCCGCGCGATCGTTGTGCACTTCCACGTAGCGGCGGCCGCGCGCACCTTGCGCATCGGCGGCCGCGTCATCGGCGAGCAGCGCGTCCAAGCCGGCATGCAGCCCCGGGCCATCGCCCGCCGCCGAGACGCTGCCGCAGTCGGCTTTTCTTGCGATCTCCGCCACTTCGCCATCCGCGCTCAAAATTACCGGCCTCGCCGCCGCCATCGACTCGTAGATCTTCGACGGCACTGTATGGTTGTCTTTGCGCGGCCGCAGGATCACAAGCGTCGCCCACGCGGCATGATACAGACCCGGCACCAGCTTGCGATCCACCGGGCCCATCACGCTGACATGCTGCAGGTTTTCCGCGCGCACGCGCTCCAGCAGGTGCGCCCGCAGGCTGCCATCGCCGACGAGGCAAAAATGCAGGCGCGCGTCGCCCGCGGCTTGGCGTTGCTTGGCGATATCCAATGCCAAATCAAGCCCTTGCGGTGGATTGAATACGCCCGCGTAGACAACCAGCTTCTTGTCCAGCGGCACGCCGTTGTGCGCCAGCCACGCCCGCGCTTCGGCTTTGGTCTCTGCGGCTTCACGGTCAAAACGCGCCAGATCCGCGCCGTTGGACAGCACGTGCACCGTCCCCGGCCGCGCGCCCAGCTCCAGCAGCCGGGTCTTCTTGCCCTCGCTCACCGTCGTCACCGCCGCGGCGCTGGCCAGCACAACGTGGTTCAGCGCGTCGAGCGCCTGCACCGCCGGCCCGGCCTTGACGCGGCCCGCCGCCACCACGGCTTCTGGCCAGATATCGCGGACATCCAGCACATGCGGCACGCCGAACCGCTTGGCCAGCAGCCAGGACGTGTAGCCGACGGTCGGCGGCGGCGTCGTGCCAATCACGATGTCCGGCGCGTGGCGCAGCGGCAGCCCGCGCAGCAGCGCGCTGCCGGCAAAAGTGGCGTACAGCAGCGCCTTGCGCGCTGGCGTGTGGCCGCCCAGCGCCAGAATCGGCGTGCGAATTACGTGGATCCCGTCGATCGTCTCCGTTTGCGTCAGCCGCTGGTGCGCGTCCGGGTAGATGCGCCCTTGCGGAAAATTCGGAAACGTCGTCAACACCGTGACGTCATCGCCGGCTTGCACAAACGCGCGGCCGAGATCGCCAAAACGCGCGGCCGGCGCGCCCATTTCCGGGTGGAAGAACTGCGAGACGATGAGAATGCGCACGGACCTGGGCCTACTTTACGCGCCGCAGGTGGCTGGGCGCGCGTGGAGTTGCGGGCGGTTCTGCGGCGGAATCCGCTGGCGTTTCAGGGGTTTCACGGCCGCCGGCGATGACTTGGAGGCCGTGCCGGACCGGCGCTTCATTGGACGTGTCGGGCAGGGCGTCGGCGTCCTCGACGACCGGTGCCGGCGCGCGCTTGGCGCGGGCTTGCGGCGCGGCGCGGTGGGCGTCCGCCGGCAGATCTTCCTGCCAATGTTGGCCCTGGGTGCGCGCCTCGTCGGTGATCGCAAATACCGCCTTCCACGGCACAACGCACAGGTACGGCTGGCCGCCAAAAGTCAGCGTCGCGCGCACCTCATTGTCATCAAAGGCAAAATCGGCGACGTTGTAGCGGTAGGAATAGTTCAGCACCAGCCACGGATCGCTGCGGAACCGCTCCGGCACGCTGACGCCGGGCGCCCGCGCGTCCAGGTGCAGCGCGGTGACGCCGGACTCCAGCAGGCTGCGAAAGCAGCGTTGTTTGGCGCGGTTGCGATCGACCAGGCTCATGCGCCGTTACTCCCACTCAAAGCGGAAAAAGAACCGTTCGCGGCCCAGCCGGCGAAAACCGAGGCTGCGGTACAGCAGCGCCGCCGGGGCGTTGCCGTGGTACGCCTCGAGGTCGATGCCTTTGACGCCTTCCGCGCGCGCCCGCTCGAGCAAGCGCACGACGAGCGCGCGGCCGTAGCCGTGCTGGCGGGCGGTTTTGGCGACGTACAGCTCCTCGATCCACAGCGACCAGCCGGAGAATTTCACCGACGGCACGCGGCTGGCGACGAGCACGCCGACGGCTTGACCGCCGGCTTCTGCGCGCAAAACCAACAGCACGGAGCGGGAATCGCTGCACAGCGCGTCGTAGACGAGGCTCAGTGCGTCGAGGTCGACCGGCAGCCGCAGGTCGGTCAAGTCCTCGGCGAAGAGGTGGACAACGGCTTCCCGATCGCCAGGCAGCGCGGGTTCAATGACGGGGGGATTGGCAGCGGTCACGGGCAGCCTCCTGCCGGGAGTATACGCGCATTGCCGTGGCACCGGTAGCGCCCCCGCGAGCGCGGTGGTAGCGTTGGCATGCCGCCGGCTTGGACGCCGCGCCGGCGGGGAGGACGGATGCGCAGCGGTGGATTTCGCGTGTGGGTGCTCGTGGCTGGTCTGGCTGCTGCCAGCGTGGCGGAGGCCAAAAAACCGGCGCCGGATGCGCCCAAGGAAACCAAGGAGTCGCGCGAAGCCAAGGAGGCGGAAGCCAAGGCTGCCGCGCAAAAAGCTGCCGAGGAAGCCCAGGTTGTCCGCGCTTTTGCAGCTGGCTCACCGGAAGCGGCGCTGCGCGACATCATCCACTGCGGCGCGGATGTCTCCGACGAAAACGCGGCGTTTGACTGCTGGGTCAAGTTGCACATCACCGCCAACCGCGACACGGACACGGCGATCACGCAGCTGCGGCACTATTCCTGGAAGGTGTTTCGCAGCCGCGCCGACAGTTATGCCGTCACGCCCGTGCCGACCACGGACAAGGAATTCGCCTTGCGGATTGCGCATCGCGAGCCGGAAAAGTGCGATGCGACGGCCAAGGAATGCAAGTTCTTCCTCGTCAGCCACGTCCGCGATTCGCCGGCGCCGGTGACGCTGCGCAAGGAAGACGGCGTGTGGCGGATCTACTCGAGTTCGCTGTAGATTCTGGTCCTAGCCAGCTTTGCCCTGGACCTTGGCGATCTCGTCGTATTCGTTCTGGTACATCGTCATGGCGTCGCGCACGACGCTCAGGTGCAGCGCGTTGTCGGCGTCGTCCTGGACCTCGTCCAGCCGCGTCATCTGCCGCTCGACCTCGTCCAGCCGGTCGAGGATCTCCGCCAGCTTGCCCAGGTCGCGCGTGCGCCGCGACTGCCCGGCGAAGTGCTGGCCGTAGCTCTCCAGCTCGGCGTCGGCCGCGGTCGCCAAGTTCTTGACCATGCTGGTAAAAGACGCCGTCTGCCGCTCCGCGCGGATCGCCGCCAGTTCCTGCGTCCATGCCTGCAGCCGCGCCTCGACGATGCCAATATTCGCCGCGTTGTGCGTGTCGTGCAGCCCCTGGGTCTGCAGCGCCGTCATCCGCTCACGCACCGTCTCCAGCGCCTCGATCAGCCGCACAAGCAGTTCCGGGCGCCGCGACACGCGCGGCAGGCCGGCAAAGTGCACTTTGTACTGGTTGAACAGGTTGTTGGCGACGTTGGCCATCGCGCCCGCCTGCTCATCCGGCGCCGCTTCAGTCTGCGCCGCGGCGATCTGCGCCGTCTCGGTGCGGAACTGCACGATGCGGCCGTCCACGACCTCGATGTCGGCGCGCAGCCCGTCAATGTCCTGGTCGGCCAAAATCGCCTGCATTTGCGCGTGGACGATGCCGAGTTCCGAAATGATGTCGCGCAGATACGTGCTGTCCCGGCTGCCGCGATTTTGGCCGGCAAAATGCCGGGCGTAGCGGTGGAACACGAGGTTCGCGCGCGTGCCCAGCCGCGACGCCTCGCGCGCCATCGGCCCCATCTGCGCCTGCAGCTGGACGATCGCCTGCCGCTCGCTCGTGTACAAATCCGCCTGCCGCTGCGCCGACTGCGTGATCGCCTGGCGATCGGTGCCCGGCTTGAGCGTTTTGACGTCGGTCAGGATGCTTTGCGCGTCGGCGAGCATCGTCGCCAGCAGCTCGGGACGACGCGTCAGCCGCGGATGTCCGGCAAAGTGCAGGGCATAGCGGACGTCGTTGGCGGAAAGGCGGCGGTGCAGATCAGAAAGCGTAGCCATGGGCAACTCCACGTTGGGCGGCGGTTGGTGCCACGGAATCGCCGCAGTTGCAACTGCCGACTGGCCATCCGCCCGGCGATCTGGCACCTTGCAAGGCGGAGGTTGCCGTGGCCATTCCGCGTTCCATCGTTGCGTTGCAGGACCCGGAAACCGCGCAATTTCAGATCCTTGACGGCGCCGACGCGTACATCAGCGTCTTTGACCGCAGCTTTCACTTCGGCGACTCGCTGTACGAGGTCGCGCGCAGTTACCACGGGATTTTGTTCGCTTTTGACGACCACGTGGCGCGGCTGCGGCGCTCGGCGAGCCTGGCGCATTTTGAAGAGCTGCCGGACCTCGACCAGCTGGCGCAGATGGTGCGCGAGGCGTGCGCGGCGTTCTTTGCGCGCTACGGCAACGTGGAAGTCTATGTGCGCACGACAATCAGCCGCGGCGTTGGCGACGTGAATATCGACCGGCGCGGCTGCGGCAAGCCGTACGCCGTCGTGCTGGTCAAGGACCTGCAGCGCGCGCCGAGTGAGCCGCTGGCGCCGCAGCGCTGGGTGGTGGCGGCGCGGCGGCGCAACCTGGTGACTGCGCTGGATCCGGCCATGAAATCAGGGAATTACCTGAACAGCGTGCTGGCCCTGGCCGAAGCGCAGAGCTACGGCGCCGACGACGCACTCATGCTCGACCACCGCGGGTACGCCACCGAAGGCACGACCTCGAACTTTTTTGTGGTGAAACATGGTGAAATCTGGACGGCGCCGCTGAGCGTCGGCATTCTGGCGGGCGTGACGCGGGCCCAAGTTCTGGAAACCTGTCGGGATCTGGCGATCCCCTTGCGCGAACGCCTGTTGAGCCGCTATGACTTGCAGCATGTCGATGAACTCTTCCTGTCGTCGTCCACCCGCGAGGTGCAGCCGATCGTCGCGCTTGACGGTCGCCCGGTCGGCGACGGTCAGCCGGGTCCGCTCACGCTGCGCATCGCCGCGGGGCTGCGGGCGCGCATCGACGCGTGGTGCCAGGCGCACGCGGGCGACTCGCTTTGGCCGTAAAATCAAGCTATTGAGCTGGTGCCTGGCTTGGGCGCTGGCGGCCTGCAGCGCGCCGGCTGCCACCGCCGGCGTGGCGAGCGCTGCGGACGTCCACGCCGCCGCGGATGTGAACCTGCAGCCGCAAGTCGACGCCGATGCCGCTGAGACCGCCGCGCCGCCCGTCGATGCGGACGCTGCGGCCGAGGTTGCCGACAATGCCGACGGCTTTTTTGACCCGCCCGACACCGGTGATGCGGCAGTGGCGTCGGACGTCGCGCCGGTCGTCGACGCGCCGCCGTGGCTGCTGAGCATCGACAACGGCGCGCACAAGCTGCTCAAGGTCGACATCGCGACCGGCAAGACCGCCGCGGTGTGCACGCTCTCGGCAAAATACGGCTATCCGTCCTTGACCTTTCGCCGCAACAACGTGCTCGTCGCCTCGCGCAAGGGCGCCGCGCTGGACCAGATCGATCCATGCACCTGCGTCGTCACCGCCATCGGGCCGTACGGCGGCGCCACCGGCGTCAACGGCATCACGTCGGACCACGCCGCTGGCTTGTTCGGCATCTCATCGGGCTTGCAGACGCTGATCAGCATCGATCCGGTCACCGGCGCGGGCACATCCATTGGCGCGCTTGGCGCCAAATTCGGCACCAACGGCGCGACGTGGTCGGACGCCATCCACGCGCTCTACGCCATCAACGGCGCTGACAACATGCTATACGTCGTCGACCCGGCGACCGGCGTGGCGACGCCGCAGGCGGTCCTTTCGCAAAAGTTTGGCTCGGTTGGCGTGGAGCGCCACCCGGGCAACGGCCAGATCTATGCCTGCAGCGACGATGGCATGTTGCGGCAAGTCGATCCGGTCACCGGCAACGTCACGACAATCGGCCCGTTGGGCGAGAGCGCGGCGTGCAGCAATCTGGCGGCGCCGTGGGGCCCGCTCAAGTGTGTGGATGACGTCAAATTTCCTTGAGGAGTCAAAGGTTTATGCGGAACAAGCAAGTTGTGTGTGCGGTGATGACGGTGCTGACTTTTGCGGAAGTGGCGCCGGTGTGGGCGATTGACGCGCTGGAAGGCGAGAAGCCGCGG
This sequence comes from uncultured Myxococcales bacterium, assembly GCA_903869075.1. Classification (GTDB taxonomy): domain Bacteria; phylum Myxococcota_A; class UBA9042; order UBA9042; family UBA9042; genus CAIYBN01. The sequence goes on from CAIPXZ010000245.1 coordinate 11,671, forward strand.
CACAAAGTGAAGGAAATTCACGAGCTGGACGCCGATGCGCCCAAGGATGCCGGCGGCAAGGTCCAGTTCATCCCGACGGCGAAGGCGGCCAAGGCGCTCAAGGCCGAGAAACGCAAGGAGAAGCTGGCGGCCAAGGCGGAAAAGCGCAAACAGCGCGCCGAGGAGCACGCCCGGCTGCACGGCGCCAAGCACGACAAACAGGCCGTCGCCAAGGCGGACAAGCCGCACGGCCACAAGGCGCGCAAGGTCAAGATCCACCGCGTCCACGTCCGCAAGGCGCACGCCGCCAAGCACGCGGGCGGCACAAAGCACGCCGGCGGCCACAAGCACAAAAGGCACAAATAATCAGCCCATGCGCGCTGAGCCGCGACCCAGCAGGCGCTCCAGTTTGCCGATCAGGTCGTCCGAGAGCGTGACGTGCCAGTCGCGGCCGGCCGTGATGGCGACCTCGCCGACACCGGGCGTCCGCACCTGCAGCTGCACTTTGGCGGCGCCCGGCGCGGACTTGAGCAGCGCCTTGAGCTCGTCCAGCTGGCGCGGCGCGATGTCCGCGACGTTGAGCGTCACCTTCAGCACGTCGGACTTCGCCAACATTGCGTCATCCAAGGGTTTTGCCGCGTCCACGGACAGCTGCACCTTGGTCTCGTCCTGGCGGTCGAGGCCGAGCGAGACGGTCAGCAGCAGCGGCGCGTTGCCGTGCAGCAGATCGCCGATTTCGCCCAAAGTGCGTGGAAAAATAACGAGTTCAGTCTGGCCGCTGCGGTCTTCAACGACCGTGTAGGCCATCCGCTCGCCCTTTTGCGTCATCCGCTCGCGGTGCGACACGACAACCACGGCAATCTGCGCCTGCGGCCGGCGGCCCCGCCCGCGCGAGTCCTGATTTTGCAGGGCTTTTTGCACATGCTCCGGATCCTTGAGCGCGGCGATCTGCTGGACGTTCAGCCGGTAAAGCTCGGCCGCATAGCGATCCAGCGGGTGGCCCGAGACGTAGAAGCCCAGGATATCTTTCTCAAATTGCAGCTGCTGGCGGTCGGTCCACTTTTCCTCGGCCGGGCCGTAGTTGTCGGGAATCTTGACCGCCGGGTCGTCCCCCATCAGGCCGAACAGCGAGGACTGCGCGGAATCACGGGCTTTTTGATCTTCCTGCGCCCGCTCCACGGCGCGGCCGATGTTCGACCACAGCACGTCCCGCGGCTGCTTGAAGCCGTCCATTGCCCCGCATTTTACCAGACATTCCAAGGCCTTACGGTTCAGCTTGCGGGTGTCAACGCGCCGGCAGAGGTCAAACAGGCTGGCAAACGGACCGCTCGCCCGCGCTGTCACCAGCGCGTCGACCGCGCTCTCGCCCAGGCCCTTGATCGCCCCCAAACCAAAGCGGATTTTGCCGTTCGCCACCGAAAACGACAGCGAGGACTCGTTCACGTCCGGCGGCAGCACGGCGATGCCGGAAGTCCGCGCGTGCTGGATGTTTTGCACGACCCGGTCGGTGTCGCCCTGGTCCGCGGTCAGCAGCGCGGCGTAGAATTCAGTCGGGAACAGCGCCTTCAAGTACGCGGTTTGATAGGTGATCAGCCCATACGCCGCCGAGTGCGACTTGTTGAAGCCGTACTCCGCGAACTGCGCCATCAGCTTGAAGATGTCGTCGGCGACCTGCGCGTCCACGCCGCGCTCGACCGCGCCATTCTTGAAGATTTCTCCCCACTTGGCCATCTCATCGGCTTTTTTCTTACCCATGGCGCGGCGGAGGTTGTCCGCTTGGCCAAGGCTAAAACCGGCAAGAATTTGAGCGACTTGCATCACCTGTTCTTGGTAGACGATGACGCCGTACGTCTCTTCCAGAACCTCCGAGAGCTTGGGGTGCGGGAAGACGACTTCCTCGCGCTTGTGCTTGCGCTCGATGTAGCGCGTGTGCATGCCCATGCCCAGCGGACCGGGGCGGTACAGCGCGCCCGCGGCGATCAAGTCCCCGAATTCTGTGGGTTTTAGCCCGACGAGCATGCCGGTGAAGCCGCTCGATTCCGTCTGGAAGATGCCCGCTGTGTCGCCGCGCGCCGTGACGGCGAACGCCCGCTGGTCGTCGAGCGGGATCTGCTCGATCTCAAATTTCGCATCGCCCGCGGGCTTTTGCGCGTTGATGATGTCCACGCAGTGGCGGATCATCGTCAAGTTCTTCAGGCCCAAGAAGTCGAACTTGACGAGGCCCGCCTTTTCGACGTCGTCCTTGTCAAATTGCGTCACATTTTCGCCAGCTTGGCCCTTGCCGACCGGCACATGCTCCCACAGCGGTCCGCGGCCGATGACAACGCCCGCGGCGTGCATGCCGACGTTGCGGACCGCGCCCTCCAGCAGCTGCGCCGTCTCCAGCAGCTTGGCGATCGTCGGGTCCGTCGCCATCTCGTCGCGCAGCTGCTGGTTGCCGGCGATCGCGTCCTTGACGGTTTTGTGTTTCTCATCCAGCGGTTCCAGCGCCTGATCGGTCAGCTTGGCGAGGCGATCGACCTCCGGCAGCGCCACGGCCAGCACGCGCCCGACGTCGCGGATGGCGCCTTTGGCTTTGAGCGTGCCGAACGTGGCGATTTGCCCAACGCGGTCGTGGCCATACTTGTCGGCAACGTAGCGGATGACCTCGCCGCGGCGATCGACGCAGAAATCGATGTCAAAATCCGGCATCGAGACGCGTTCCGGATTGAGGAACCGCTCGAACAGCAGCTTGTACGGCAGCGGGTCCAGGTCCGTGATGCGCAGCGAATAGGCGACCAGCGAGCCGGCACCCGAGCCGCGGCCCGGTCCCACCGGAATGCCCGCCTGCTTGGCCCAGCCGATAAAGTCCTGCACGATCAGGAAGTAGCCCGGGAAGTCCATCGTGATGATGACGCCGATCTCGCGCTCCAGCCGCGCCTCGTAGACTTCCTGGTCGCAGATCTGGCCCTTGGCGCGGTTCTCCAGCAGCCGCTGCGCCAGGCCTTCGCGCGCCAGCTTGGCAAAAAGCGTCGCCTCGTCCATGCCGTCCGGCACCGGAAAGCGCGGCAGCATCGGGTCGGTCTTGCCCAGCTTGAAGCTGCAGCGCGCGGCGATTTCCAGCGTCGCATCGCATAGTTGCGGCCAGCGGGCAAAGCGCCGGCGGATCTCGTCACCGCTCGCCAGGTCCAGCTGCGTGGTCGGCAGCTCGCCCGCCTGCGCCTGAATGCCGAGGCCGATGCACATCAGCACTTCATGCGCCCGCGCTTCCTCCGGCCGGTGGTAATGCGCGTCGTTCGTCGCCACGCAAGGCGTCTCGGTCTGCTCGCCCAGCGCCACCAGCTGCGGCACCAGCGCATCGTGCTCCTGCAGGCCGCCAAGCTGGCACTCCAGGAAGAAATTCCCCGGCGCGAACATGGACTTATAGCGGACGACGAGCCGCTTGGCCTCGGTCGGCTCGTTGCGCAGCAGCGCGTTGGCGATCTCGCCAGACAGGTCGCCGGACAGGCCGATCAGCCCCTCCGAATGGTCCGCCAGCAGGTCATGGCTGATGCGCGGCGGCGCGCCCGCCGGCGACTTCAGGTGCGCCATCGACACGAGGAACAGCAGATTCTGCCAGCCGATTTTGTCCACAGCCAGCAAAGTGATGTGGTGCACGCGCTTGACGTGCTCGCCGACCGGGCGGGCGTTGATGCCGATGCAGCAGCCGTAGATGCCGGTCACGCCGTGCTTGGCGCAGGCGTCGGCGAACTCGAGCGCGCCGTGCAAGTTGTCGTGGTCGGTGAGCGCGATGGCGGGCATGCCCTCGGCTTTGGCAAACGCGACCATGTCGCCGATCCGCAGCGCGCCGTCGGCAATCGAGAACTGGGTATGGGTGTGCAAGTGGACAAAGGACATGCGGCCGGGAGCGTGCCAGAAGTTGCCGCAGGTGGCGAGTGGTCGGCGGCGTCAGCGGATCGTGATCACGAGGCGGTAGTCGAACTGGCAGCCGGCGCCGGAGCACAGCGTCGAGGCCGTGACCTTGAGGTAGTACGTGCCGGCGGCGAGCGCGTGCGCGTACGTGTCCTTGCCGGTCGCGCCGGTGCCGTCCATCAGGGAGCAGTAGCCGCGACCGGCGTCGTCGACGCTGCCCAGCGAGGTGCCGGCGGCGTTGTACAACGTCAGCAAGCTGTCGATGCCATTGCTCTCGCAGGTCTCGGCGGCGACGGAACCTTCAATAATTTCAGCGCGCAAGCTCTTGCCGGCGGGGATGTACAGCCGGTAGTAGTCCACGTCCGCGCTGACCTGGTGGCCGCCGAGAATGTAGAATTCCTCGCCGGGGATGTGCGTCGCGGTGGCGATCGTGTCGTTGGCCTCGACCTCGCTGCCCTTGGCGTACTCAACCTCGGCTTGCAGGCGGTAAGTGACCGTCGTCGCACCGGTTTTGCTCAGCTTGACGTAGTACGTGCCGGCGACGAGCGAGTACGACATCGCCGCGCAGTTGTTGATGCCGAGGTTGGGGTAGGCGGTGTCGGCGAGGATCGTCGCGCCGGTCGCGCCGAGCAAGGTCAGCGCGCTGCCCGTCGGCACGTTGGCCGTCGTGCAGTCGTTGCCGCTGGAGTCGAACATCTCAAAGCGCATCACGGCGTCCGCGGTCAGCTTGATGCGGTAGATGTCGGCCTCGGCGCCGGCGAGCGTGCCGGAGATGAACGTGCTGGTGTTGCGGATCTCGAGGTTGTTGCCGGCGTTGGTGTCCGCCTGCGCCGTCGTGCCGTTGGGCTCGACCTCGGTCAGCGCGGTCTCGGTCTGGCAGGCGCTGCTGCAGCCGTCGCCGTTGCTCGTGTTGAAGTCGGTGCCGCCGCAGTTCTCCTCGATGGTCGTGATGCCGTTGCTGCAGCCGGTGATTGTGCAGTTGGCGTCGCAGCCGTCGTTGCTGGCGGTGTTGCCGTCGTCGCATTGCTCGGACGGGGCGAGCACGCCGTCACCGCACACCGGGATCGTGCAGTTGGCGTCGCAGCCGTCGCCGTTGATGTAGTTGCCGTCGTCGCATTGTTCCCCGGCGTCGATGCCGCCGTCGCCGCAGCCGTGCGCCGCCACGGCGCAGAACGCGAGGTGCCAGGTGTTGAGCGTGCCGGTGTCGGCAGCCGAGTTGTCAAAGACGTTCCACAGCCACGAGCCCTTGGTGCGCGTGCCAGTGAACGTTGCGAACGTCGCCGAGGGCTTGTAGCAGCCGGCAAAGGGCGCGGTGCCGCTGGCGATGGCGGTGGCGCAGCTCTGCGAGAAGATGGTGTCCGTGAAGTTCACGCCGGCGTTGCCGACCTTGGTCGCGGCGTTCGCGCTCAACGCCGTCGGCGACTTCAGCACCGCGGTCAGGTCAGAGTCATACTGGTGCGTCACGTTCTCCTGCGCGACCACGCGCGACACGTTCAGGTAGCTGCCCACGACGACCGACGCCGTGATGCCGGTCAAGTTGTTGTCCGGGATCGCCAGCGGCAAACCGGTGGCTGTGTACTCCAGCAACACTTCGCCCGACGCGCAGGTGCCGAACGACGCCGAGCAGCCGAGCGCGCAGTCGCCGTCGGCGCAGTCGGTCTTGCCGTCGCCGTCGTTGTCCTTGCCGTCGTTGCAGTTGATCTCGACGGCGGAAGTGCAGACGCTCGGCGCGCCAGTGCAGGCGTACGGCGTCTCGATCGTGCAGTGTTGGCCGCAGCCGTCGCCCGGCGCGACGTTGCCGTCGTCGCACGTTTCCGGACTCTCCTTGACGCCGTTGCCGCAGACCGCGCAGCCGGCGACTGTCGCGTTGACGCACGTGCCGGTGGCGGCGGTGCAGGAGTCGGCGGTGCAGGCGTCGCCGTCATCGCAGCTCTTGCTGACGATGTTGCAGCTGCCGCCGGCGCAGGCGCTGCTGGCGAGCGTGCACAGGCTGCCGTCGGTGCAGGAGACGCCGTTGTTGTTGCCGTGGACGCAGCCGGTTGTGCTGCTGCCGCTGACGCAGCTGTCCGTGGTGCAGACGTTGCCGTCGTTGCAGCTCGTGGCGTCGGGCGTAAATACGCAGCCGGTGGTGGCGGAGCAGCTGTCCGTCGTGCAGCTCGTGGCGTCGTCGCACTTTGTGTTGTCCGGGGTGTTGCTGCAGCCGGTCTTGGCGCTACAGACGTCCTTGGTGCAGGCGAACGCGTCGGCGCACGCCGTGTTGTCCGCGGAGTTGCTGCAGCCGGTCAGCGGGTTGCAGGCGTCGACGGTGCAGGCGATGGCGTCGTCGCAGTTGGCCGCGGTGCCGGTGCACACGCCGGCGACGCATTTGTCGCTCAGCGTGCAGGCGTTGCTGTCGTCGCACGTGCTGCCGGTGTCGGGGATGCAGGTCTGTGGTGCGCCGCCTGAGCACGCCGCGATGGTCTTTTGGCATGTGCCGGTGCCGCAGCTCAAGCTGCCCAGGCCCTCGTCGACGACGCCGTTGCAGTTGTCGTCGATGCCGTTGCACGTCTCCGCGCCGGGCTGGGCGTTCTGGCTGCAGCCCATCGCGCCGTTGGTGCAGACGGTGCTGCCCGCGGCGCAGGCGCCCGGCAAGCCGGTGTTGCAGGCGCTGCCGCCGCCGGGGTTGCCTTCATCGGTGCTGCCGTTGCAGTTGTTGTCCAGGCCGTCGCAGACCTCCACCGCGGGCTGGAGGTTGGCCGCGCACGCGAC
>CAIPXZ010000246.1 GCA_903869075.1 uncultured Myxococcales bacterium
CCCAACGGCGGCATCGTCTTTGGCCAGTATCAATCGACCGATTTTTCCTATGACGCCTCGGTGATTTATCACGAATATACCCACGCCATGGTTGGAACCACGCGACTTTCCGGCGTTCTCGTCGACGCGTTTGGCCTCGACAACCTCCCCGGGGCGATGAACGAGGGCTTTGCCGACTATTTTTCCTGCTCGCGCCGCGACAGCCCGATTATCGGGCCGTATGCCCTGACATTTCAGGGCGATTTCTACGTCCGCGACCTCAGCAAGTCGCGCAAGTGCCCCGACGACCTGACAAGCGAAGCCCACGCCGACGGCAAGATTATCGGCTCGGCGATGTGGGAAATCCGCACGGCGCTCGGCCAGCAGCAGGCGGACCAAATCATCCTCAACGCGCTGGAGAGCTTCACGTCCTCGACCAACCTCGCGGCGGCCGGCAAGCTAATCCTGAGCGAAGCCAAGAAGGTCGACGCGGCGACTGGCACTACCGTCAACAACATCTTGAAAGCGCACGGTATTCTCAACGCCCAGCGCGCCAAGGCCTGGTCGCAATTCGCGATGGCGACGTCGGCGGAGCAGGTGCCCATTTCAATCGCCGGTACCGACCAATTCAACGGCAATTCCGGCTTGAATGACGGCATTCCCGGCTATTTCCAGTTCTTTGTCCAGGATATCCCCGCCGGAACCAAGGGCGTCACGCTGGCGTGGCGCGCGGCGGCGAGCCAGAGCGGGCTGGGTGGCAGCGGCACGCCTGACGTGCAACTGGCCATCAAGAAAGATCTTTTGGTGATGCTCGGCCAGAACCAGACGCTGGCGGACGCCATCGTCCCGGGCGTGAAGGACGCGGCGCTGGGTTCCGGCTGGCAATCGGCGACGCTGACCGGCGCGTGCCTGCCCGCCGTCGGCGGCAAGTTCTACATCATGCTTTTGAACAAGGGCGCGAGCGGCGATGTCACCGACACGGCGATTCAATTCGTGACCGATACAAGCAAATCCAACAACGTGGTGACTTGTGGCAAATAAGCAGCGGTTTCAGGCGTTTCTGGCTGGCGTCATTTTCTGTTCGTGCAGCGCCGCGCCGCCGTCTGGTGCTGGTCAGGCTGCAGCCGACGTCAGCGCGACCGACGATGCGGCGCTGGCCGATGCCGCCGCCGACGCCGCGCCCGACGCGGTCACCGACGCGGCGGCCGTTGCCGATGCCGTGCCAGACGCTGCGGCCGACGCGGTTCCGGATGCCGCACCCGATTCTGGCGCCGATGCCGCCACGGATGCGGTCGCGGACGCCGCGCCTGAAGTCGCCACCGATGTGCCCGCGGCCGACGTCCCGCCTGGCGATGCCACCGCCAACCTGGCGGATCCCAACGCGGCAGGTCCCTATACTTTCGCGGAGTTTGACGACAAGGCAACCATCGGCGCGACCGGCGATGCCGTCGCCGTGCACTGCGCGTACCCGACGGGCGGTCCCAGCGCTGGGCCATACCCGGTCATCGTCGTCGCCCACGGCTTTCAGCTGACGCCGGACAAATACTATGGCTATGTGCAGCGCTTGGCGTCGTTTGGCTACGTCGCCGTGACCGTCGACTTTCCGACGAGCCTGTTCGGCAACGACAACGTCGCCGAGTCCAAGGACCTCGCCGGCGCGCTCGACTGGGCGGCGGGCAAGGGCGGCGTGCTCGCTGGCAAGGTCGACGTCAACAACGCCGGCATCGTCGGCCACTCTTTGGGCGGCAAGCTTGCGTACTTGACGGCGACCCAGGACCCGCGCTTCAAGGCCGTGTTCGGCTTGGACCCGGTCGACGGCGGCGGACCGATGGGCTGCAACCCGCCGCAATGCGTCAACGTCGCCGCGAAGGTCGGCGCGCTGACGATCCCCACCGGCTTTGTCGGCGAGACGACGGATTCCGGCAACAGCATGCAGCCCTGCGCGCCAGCGGCCAACAATTTCCAGACGTTTTACGCCGCCGTGCCCGCGCCGTCGTTCGCCGTCACCGTGGTCGGCGCCAACCACATGAGCTTCCTGGACAATACGAGCAACTGCCTCTCGTGCGGATTCTGCAACGCGGCGACGCTCAGCCAGGACGTCGTCGTCGCGCTCGCCCGCGCCTACGTCACCGCGTTTTTTGAGCGCAACCTGCGCGGCTTGACCGGCTACGACGCGTACCTGACCGGCGCCATCGCCCAGAGCCGCTACGTCGCGACGAAAATCGCCACGATTCAGAACAAATAGCCGGCTCAGGCGCCGTGCGGCAGCCGCACAAACCACGCCACGACGTGCAGCAGCGTCGCCAGCGGGAACGCCGACGCCTCCAGCCGCAGCCCGTGCGCATCCCGCCGCAGCGCCAGCGCCAGCGGCTGCAGGTCCGCCAGCGCTTGCCGCCAACCGGTCGCTGCCGCCGGCCGGCTCGACAGCGGCCGCAGCAGCAGCCCTGCCACCACATCGCCGTCCAGTTCCACGTGCGTTTCAAGCGGTTGCGGCTGTTTGAGCGCGCGCTCCGCCGCCGCCACGCTCGGCGCCAGCACCAGCACGTCGGCCACCCGCACCGCGACAACCGGCGGTGCCAGCGTCTGCCAGCCGGCGTGCCCCGCCACCTGCACGGCCGTCACCGCCCGCCCGCGCTGCGCGCCCTGCTGGGCAAAGTGCGCCAGCGCCGCGTCCGCCACCACGCCGTCGCGCACGCTCAGCAGCGCCAGCCACGGCATCGGCGTGTCCGGCGTCACCGGCGCGCTCAGGTCCAGCGCCAGCACCACCTGACCCGCCAGCGCGCGTTCCAGCTGCGTCCAGTCCAGGCCCGCAAGCGCCAGCAGCCCCAGCCGCCCGCTCGCCAGCCCCAGCCGCGCTTCGAGCCACTGCGGCGGCAGCCAGGTCATCAACCCGTCGAAAATTTCCTGCAGGTTCAAGGAGATCCGCAGCGCCACGACGCCATCGCGCGGCAGGAACGGCGCAAACGGCTGCTTGGGCGCGCGATCGCCAAAGATCTGCCGCAGCGACTCGACGCCGTCGGCAGAAAGCACGACGCGCCCGGCCGTGCGCTCGGGCGCGATCACCAGCGAAATCCCGCGAATCCGCTGCGTCAGGTGCTCGACCGCCGCGCCCTGGCGCGCATCCACCAGCGGCTTGAGCGCCTGCGCGATGCCGTCCGCGTGCGCGTACAGCGTCGTCCGCGCGCCTGTGGGCATGTCGGCAAAAGCCATGCGCAACACCGGATCGCCTGCCAGCCGCGGCCCTTCCGGCGGCTGCCACGCCGGCGGCGCATCGGCCGTGAGCGACAGCGCCGCCACCGACCACTGCGCCACGGCCTGCCACTTCAGCTGGTCGGCGCGGGCGACCCGCGGCGGACCATCCGCGGCCCACAGGAAAGGCGCCGGTCGCGCGCCTTGCATCGCCCGGGCATCGAGCGTCACCGCCACGCCGCGCTGGGCATCCACACC
>CAIPXZ010000247.1 GCA_903869075.1 uncultured Myxococcales bacterium
CTGTTCGTGTCCTGCGGACGGTGAACCTCTGCAGCTCGGTCCGAATCGTCCGGATCTGCTCTTCCGTCAAGCGGTTGCCTGTTCGCTGAACCTTCTTGAGCGCGCGCAGTACCTGAAGTGTCGAGTCCGGCAAGTTGTCCGGCCCAAGCAGTTCGACAAGGCCGATCAGGTCGTGCGGCCCTCGGTTGATCGGGGTCGCCGTGAACAGCAGCGTCTGTTCAGCGCCGTGTCGCCTGAGCCGCTCCGTCCGATTCGAGAGATTCACAAAGTTGTGCGCCTCATCGACCGCCAAGATCTCAGCCACGCGCAAGTGTTCGATGAGACGCTCATGCGTTTCCGCGTGCGCGTGACTCAGGGGTCCGTGCGAAGTAACGTTCACGGTCGTGCGCATCCGGTCCAGCGCGTCTTGCCAGCCGCGGCTGACCTGGGGCGGTACCAGCAACAGCGAGACCGGCGCGACCCCGCCGTTTTGCGCGGCACGCATGGCGCCGAGAGCTCGCAAAAGCCAGGCGCCGACCATGGTTTTCCCAGAACCAGTTGCATCGGCGATGAGCACGCTGCCATCGTTGACGAGCAGGTGAAGCGCCTGAGCGAGGCCTTGGCGCTGGTGCGGCCAGAGCTTGGCAAATTCGATGTCGTCCACCGGGACCATTTGCCGTGCCCAATCGCCCTCAAGCAACACGGCACATGCGCGTCCCAGCGCTTTCCGCCAGCTCACCGGTTGCAGAAGTTGCTCCAGAAGCGCGCGAAGATCGGTGTCAAATGCGTGTCCGACGCTCCACCACCGCTCGGCCATGTCCGTCAATTGGAGCCTCTGCTGACTCAACCCAACGAAGCGGGCATTCGCCTCCGATTGACCGCGCAAGCCCGGATTCGTGAAGTTGCTCGAACCGACAATCGCCGTCTGCGGCGTCACGTAGATCTTTGCGTGAAGGACTCGCCGGCCGCCCGCAATGCGCGTTCGAAGGACTCCCGAGTCCAGAGCTTCAATGGTCGCCAGGACGTCGGGACACAAGGTGATGTCCAGCCCGCGAGCAAGCCATGCGTCAACGACCTCGCGACTAAGTGGCACTCCGGGCGCGGCGGATTTGCGTCCCGTACCGTCGTTGGGCTCGTGGCCGAAAAGGACCCGCATCGACCGCGGGCTGTGAGGCCGGCCAAAGATCCGAACCAGCTCGGAGAGCGAACCGTAGCCGGCAACGATCAGCGCTTCGGAGGCGTCCCGAAGGTCTCGCTTGAGAATCTGGTCGACGGTGCCTTCCTCGTTGTGCGGCAGAACCTCGGCGTCAGGCCAGCGACTCCGCTCGTCTCCGTCGAGCTCCAGAGGCAGTGCAACCTGGCTTGCAAGTCCCTTTTCGTTATGCACTTGACCCGCGACTCGCAACGGCCAAAGCGTTTTGTGCCACGTCCTGAGCGTCGACGCGCGCCTGGCTGTCGTTGTCGCGCCGCAAAGCCCCGTCTCCGTCAAAAACCGATCGGTATCTGCCAGGTTCACGTCCCGCAATTCCGCGACGTGCGCCCACGTCCGCCATTCTCGTCCGAGTGCGGACTCCTCAAGGCCCTTAGCAAGCCCCGGGACGGCGGCGGCCCACGTCAGGCGGGCCAACTCTCGGCCCTGCTCAGTGAGTCGCCCGGCGACCACCATGCCCAAGACCTCCGCAGCCTCGAGGAGATAGTGCAGTTGCCGGTCCTGACGCACGTGAAGCGAATCGAAAGCTGAGTCGCCGCGGGCGAGCGCATGAAGTGTCTCATGAACTTGAACGAGACGGTTGGCTTGGGGCACCCGGATTCTGTCGTTCGCAATCGGCATGTTCTTGACCTCGCTCAGGCAACGCGTGTGCACCGCCGGTGATTCACAGCGAGGGCCGCCACTTCGTCGCAATAAGGTTCCTTGTTGCTGACAAACGATCTGTTACCATCCGGTCCATGAACATCCTCTTCGCCTGGATAGGCCACACTGACCTCCGCGCATCGCAAGACCCGTCTGTCGGCGTCGGCCCCATCGCCCAGGCGCTGAAGACCGAACGCTTTGACCTCGCCGTCCTCCTCGACAACTACGAGCCCGGACGCGTCGCAGCGTGGCGCGGCTGGCTGGAATCCCAGACCAAGACGCGATTTGAGATTCGCCGGGTGACACTTTCGGGGCCGACGGCCTTTCGGGAGGTCTACGCAGCCGCGGTCGACTCGGTGCTTGCTGCCAAGACCGCGCACGGCGAGAACATTCACCTGACGTTTCATCTGAGCCCAGGGACATCGGCGATGGCCGCTGTTTGGCTGCTCCTCGCTAAGGCGCGGTTCAACGCCGACTTGATCGAGTCGTCCCGCGAACAAGGCGTGCAGGCGGTCGACGTACCCTTCGATATTGCCGCCGACTTCCTGCCGGACCTTCAGCGGCAGGCTGACGCAAGGGTGGCGGCCCGCTTGGCTGCCACACCGCCGACGGGTGGCCGTTTTGGCGACATTGTGTACCGCAGTGACGCGATGGCGCGCGTCATCGCGCGAGCGGAGATCGTTTCGCTTCGTTCAGTGCCGGTCTTGCTGCTCGGCGAGTCCGGTACGGGCAAGGAGCTTCTAGCGCGCGCGATCCACGCTGCCGGGCCGCGCCAAAAGGCTGAGTTTGTCGCCGTGAACTGTGGCGCCATTCCGACTGAGCTGATCGAATCCGAGCTCTTCGGCCACGAACGCGGCGCTTTCACTGGCGCGATCGCCACGCGCCCCGGCGTGTTCGAACGCGCGGATGGAGGCACTCTCTTCCTCGACGAGATCGGCGAATTGCCGCTGGCCGCGCAGGTCAAGCTGCTCAGAACGCTGCAGGACGGGGAGGTTCAACGGGTCGGCGGGACGAAGTCCAAGAAAGTGAACGTCCGCATCGTGGCGGCGACACACCGCGACTTGCTGTCTGACGCGAAGGAAGGCCGGTTCCGCGAAGACCTCTTCTATCGCCTTGCGGTAGCGATGCTGCATATTCCACCGCTGCGCGACCGGGCGGGCGACATGCAGTTGCTTGTGGATCACCTTTGGGAAATCGTGACGACAGCCGCAAAGGAAGATCGCTCGTGGAAGCAGAAGGAGCTTTCCGCGGGCGCTCGGCGGACCCTCCTCGCGCACGACTGGCCGGGCAACGTACGCGAACTGCTCAACACATTGCATCGGCTCGCCCTGTGGAGTGAGGGGGAGATTGTGACTGCTGAAGACGTTCGAGACGCACTGCTGACAAGCAAGCAGTCCGACGAAAGGCTGCTGAATCGGACGCTTGGGGAAGGACTATCGCTGCCGGACCTACTCGCGGAGCTCGCACGGCACTACTTGCTCCGCGCGATGGCCGAGGCGGGTGGCAACAAGACGCGGGCGGCAGAGCTCGTCGGTCTGGCGAGTTACCAGACGCTTTCGAACTGGCTGGAGAAATACGGTGTTGCGCTGGATGGCTCAAATTCCATCTGAGTCTTGGCACGAAACTTGAACAGGGCAAGTCGCAGTGTTGCGCCACACGCAAGTCGGCGCTCAGACGACGGTGGACATCAGCCTGTCGTTCGAGTAACTGACGAGTTGACCAAACAAGCACGCTGGCCGGCGTGTTCCGCTCCGGTTCGCGCAGGGGTCGCAGATGATTGACGCCATCCTTCTTCGTCACGAGCTCCACGCGCCCGATGGGCGGCCATTGTTCGCGTATCGTCTGACCGACACCGAGTTCGCCCAGCTCACCGCGATGCTGCCAGAGGCCGAGCGGCGCAAACACCGACAGTTCGATCAGCTCTTTTGCCTCTACGTGGCGGAATGGTATCGGCGGCGATTCACGGGTGGATCATTCAGCTGGGATGCCGCGCTCGAGCCGCTGAGGCTAACGACGGCGACAATGCAGCGGCGTATGAAGTGGACGCTCGATGGCCTGCGCGCGTGGAAACGAACTGTCCGGGTCGGTGCCGACGGCTCCCGGATGTTCTTGTTCTCACTCGTCGCCGAAGGAGGGTTTCCTCTCCGATTGCTCCAACGCGACGACGGCAATCGATTCAGGCGCTATTTCCTTGCGTTGCTTGAAGTCGTCGCTGGATGGAGCTCTGTTGACCTGACGTTCCGCGCCAGTGATCCGTCGGCACTGGCGGACCTGGGCAAGCGGCCGGCCTACCTCCTGCCTCGAAACCTCGCGTCAGACGACCTGACGACACTCTGCGCCGAGCTGATGACGAAACTCTGGCTGGAGCGCAACGCTGCTGGACCTCGCCCAACCGGGACTGACTGGCTGGAGCACTTGGACCGCAAGCGTCCAGGGTGGCGCGATCGCTTGCCGATCGAGGTCGAAGACGAGAACGCCAAACGACTGCTGGACCGACTGTTGGTCGCTGGCGAAAAGCTGGTGGCGGTTCATTCGACTGCCATTCGCTGGGTGCTCCACGGCAGCTCAGACGGCAAAGTGGTCGGTCTGCGGCGATCTTTGCGCGTTCCCGTCAACTTTCTCGCGAAGCATGTGACCGAAGCGATTGGCAGGGAGCCGTCGGGCACCATCCGCGTCTCAGCAGTAGCCGCCGAATCGGGTGACGCGAAGTGCATCGGCGACTTCGTCAAAAGCCGTACACGACAGCCGGATGGCTGGGAATTTGACTCCCTCGTCGACGACGGGCAAGTCCCTGCCTCAATGACATTGGACTCACTTTGCCTGCGCTGCGAGCTTCCCGGCTTGGAGCGACTCGACTGCTGGGACGTCCCCGGCGCAAACGCGCCATCAACTGAAGCGCCTTGGGTTTTCGTTCGAAGCGGCGGCGACCAGGACGCCCCGACCCTTGAACTGGTGGCCACCGGCAGTTGTCGCCGGTCGGAATCCGAATTGTGGCTCGCTGCGCCGGGCGGTTGGAGCGTGGACGGGGCGGCCAGCCTACTCGACTGGCACACGAACGCCGCAGAAGGCCGTTCCTGGTGGTTGGTCGACGGCGATGTCCAATTGGACTCTCGCGACGCACGGTGGAGCATTCACGCTGGCGCAACGCTCGGCGACGACGCCGAATACGGTATTGCCGGTGCCACGCTGCCCGCACAGCTCGGAAGTCGCCCTGTGTATCGAGGCCTGCCAGATGTCCGCGTCGGAAATCCATCGCGCGTCGTGCCAGTCGGCCAATTGCAGGTCAAAGATGCGGCGGCAGGATGGCGGCCAGCGCAGGCGACCGATTGGGGCGAACTGCACCTCCGCCATGTTGTGGCCGGCGAAACACGGTTCACGGTTCGCCTATGGGTCGCCCCGTCCGACTTGGCGATGCGTGCGACTTGGGGCAACCCGGCTCATCCTGGGGCATGGAGGCTCGAGTCCCGCGAACTTGACGCCGTCGACGGGTCAGTCGCTGCCGGCCCGCCTCGGCGCGACGGTGCCAGTTGGGCCGCGAGTTCGCTCGACACCAACGCGACCACACTCGAATTGACGCTCATGGGCCGACGCGGTCAACGCATCCGCCTGACACTTCCGAATCCAACCACCCGAATTGAGGTCCGCTCCTCGATTGGCGTTCTTGCCAGGCCGGAGGAGATCCTCCACGTGGCGCGACTCGAACATTGGCGCGTTCGCTGGCAAGGACCAGACAAACCGTTGATTCATGCGACGCTATGGAAAGTGCCTCCTCTCGACGATCCGGCGCCGATTCCAGATTGCGAATGGACGCTTGACGGTCCAAGAGCACTCGAACCCGGCCTTCCATGCGAGCTCTACCTCAGCGCCTTGCGGACGCAGATTGGCGATTGGCTGTCCTCGGCGGACGATTTGGATGCTGAGCTGCAGCTCAGATTCCAGTGGCTGGGCGCCGTCCAGCGGCCCGTGCGCATACGAATCCGCCGGTATGACTGGACCCTGACGCCGAAGAAGGACGAGTTCGCATTCAAATTCATTGGCGACGGAACGCCAATCGTCGAGGCCAAGTTGCTCCGGCGTGCCAACGAGCCAGCCGTCGAACTTGTCGCGGACGACTCCGGGGTGTGGCGGTTCCCTGCGGCGTACGTCGCAGAGTCCGGAACGTGGCTCGTCACGGCGCGGGACGGCAACTGGCACCGCAGCCGGCCGACGGCGAAGTTTCTGCAAGCGCCGGAGGGCGGAAGCGACCAATCTGGTTGGAGTGTTCTCGCGAAGGCGATTGAAGCACGAGATTCGGTGCGTCCCGACGAGATTCTGGTGGCGTTGACTGCCCTGAACAGCAATCTGGCCGACGATGGGTGGCCACTCGTGGAGGCTCTCGCCGTCATGACGAAGGATCTACCAGCCGCTGCGATCGATGCGGTAAAGCTTTTGCGTCACCATCCGCAGATCGCAGCGACTGTGATCGTTCGCCTCGACGACAAGGCCGCCTGCCAGGCTCTACATCGCTCATTGGCCGAGATGGGCGTCGTCTGGGAAGCGCTGCACCTGTCCCACTGGGTATCTGCGCTCGCCAAGTACCATGCGTATCTTGGCGCGTTTTTGCCAGCCGACTTCGTTGAGCAGTTCGTGGCTGGTCGAGTCCAACGCTTGGTCGAACTGGTTCCAACGGCGGCGCTTGGTCTGGGGCCGTGTACAACGCTGATTGGCATGGCTGTCGATTCCCTTGGTCTGGACCCGACTCAACTCCAGGAAGTGCGGGCCGTAGGCAATCCTGCCTTTGCCCCGTATCTGCAAATCCTGAGAGAAGATGGCATCCAGGATTTGCTCCGAGCTAAGAGCGAGGCGCAATGGCCAAGCGCCAAGTTGACCGACACCGTTTTCGCAGCTAACCCTGCAGCGTCGGCCGCGTACGAGGCGCTGGTGGCGCCAACGCAGAACAACAGACAGTCCTGGCAACTGGCTGTGCTCAGCACACCGGCCATTGTCGCGTCCGCCGCTCGCTACGGTGTTCTGCTGGATGACCTGAGCCTCCTCAGGATTCGCACGTGTCGCAGCTTTCACGAGCCCTTCTTCCAGAGTGACGTCAAGTGCTGTCTCGCACTCTTGCCCGGTCTCACGCCCGACGAGGTTGTTACGCCATGAAGATCGCACCGTTGACGCAATTGTCCGATGACCTCGTCACGCGTCTGTCGCGTGCATACGTCAGCAATCTTGCACCGTCGAACCCCGCGTTGCGCAAGCACTTGCTCGAGCGATTCGCTGCCCCTGCGGGCTCGCCCGGCTCGCTGTTTGCCTCGCCCGTTGTCCAAGGCAAGTTTCCCTACCTGACCGCGGAGACGACGCTCGGCGCGTTGGCCGGAGACCTCCTGCACCCGAGCACGGTCGCAGCGCTGGATGAAGCGACGTCCTCGCGCTTTTCCCGCGACACGCCCCCGTACACACACCAGTTGGAGGCTTGGCAGCGACTGGGGCGCGAGAAGAAGTCCGTTATCGTCACGTCCGGCACTGGCAGCGGCAAGACGGAATGTTTCATGGTCCCGATTCTGGACGACTTGGCCCGGCAAGCAGCTGCCAATCGCGGACAGCTCGTCGGTGTTCAAGCGCTGTTCCTCTACCCGCTCAATGCCCTAATTGCCAGCCAGCGCGAACGGCTCCACGCTTGGACCGAACATTGGGGCGACCGTGTTCGCTTTTGCCTCTACAACGGCGAGACGCCGGATGTTTCGAGGCACGCAGAACAGCTGAACTCGTTGCAGCAGGTGATGGACCGCAAGGCCCTTCGTGCATCGCCGCCGCCGATGCTGGTGACCAATGCCACGATGCTCGAGTACCTGCTCGTGCGCCCTCAAGATGCGCCGATTCTCAGAGCGTCCAAAGGCAAGCTGAAGTACATCGTCCTCGACGAGGCGCATTCGTACTTGGGCTCCCAGGCGGCCGAGATTGCGCTGCTGTTGCGGCGGGTGCTGCAAGCGTTCGACGTGACGCCTGAAGACGTGCAGTTCATTGCCACGTCGGCGACGATTGAGGGCAAGCAGTCGACCGACCTGC
>CAIPXZ010000248.1 GCA_903869075.1 uncultured Myxococcales bacterium
CTGACGGTTGCGGACGGCTTTGGCCGCAACTACCTGCTGCCGCGCAACCTCGCCATGCTGGCGAATGAGCGCGCCGTGGGCGAGATGGCGCACAAGAAGGCGATGGTCGCGTCGCGTCTTGCCAAGGCGAAAGCCGAGGCGATGACGGTGGCGGAGAAGCTCAACGGTGTGACGTTGACCGTGAAGCGCCATGCGGGCGAGGACGAACCAGAAGGCCAGCGTCCTGCCGCGCGCACGGACGGTGCGCTTGCCGGCACCGTGACGACGCGCGAAATCGCGGAGTTGCTGGCCGAGCAGGGCTTCAACCTCGACCGTCGCGACCTTGTCGTGCCGGAGAACATCAAGGCGCTGGGCGAGTTCGCGGCCGTCGTTTGACGCGGCATTTGGGGCGCGAAGCTGCACGGCGACGTGAGCGCGAAGATTACGCTGAACATCGAGTCTGCGGACTAGGTCAGCGGTAAGTGAGTGAGGCAAAGGCCGTCGCGGGAAACTGCGGCGGCTTTTGTCGTTTTGGCACCTCGCCACCGTCCAGCCGCCTGCGTGACATAAGCGTGACTGACGTCGTTTGACAGCGGATCGGCAAAGTGCAACTTTGCCGGACCATGTAAAAGCGACTGAAATCACGCGATAACATGGAGCTGAAAGCGAGCCAAGACAACCAGCGGAACGGTCGCTTGGGCATGCGAGCCAGCACGGGGCAGCGCGCCCGCGTCCGAGGCCACCCGCGGTCGGGGCGATGGCGCGACACCAGCGGCGGGGGCAACCGTGAAAAATGGATTGAAATCGAGTGCTTGGTGTGTTGCGCTGTGGCTTGTCGCTTGTGCGCTCGCGGTCGGCTGTCGCGATGCGGGCACAGTGACGGCGCCGGACACCGCGGGCGCTGAGACGGCCCCTGACGACGCGGACGCGGCGGCTGTCCTGCCCGATGTGGCGGACGCCGCGGACGGCGAAGCCGGTGCCGATGCGCCCGATGAGCAAGCTGCCGATGTTGGCGCGGATGTGGCCGATACAACATCGGAAACGGATTCAGCGGCCGACGTCACCGCCGCGACCTGCACCTGCGGCGACGGGGTCTGCAGCGGCACCTGTGGCGAGACCCCCGCGACCTGCGCCGCCGACTGCAAGGGCTGCGGCAACGGCGTTTGCGAGCCAGGCGAGGGCCCCAAGACCTGCGCGATCGACTGCTGCGGCGCGTGCGGCGACGGCTTGTGCAAAGGCTACGACTGCGGTGAATCGCCGCAGACCTGCCCGCTGGACTGTGGCACGGCGTGCGGCAACCACGTGTGCAACAAGGGCGAATCGCCGCAGAGCTGCCCGATGGACTGCAGCTGGCAAGCGT
The DNA here is from genome assembly GCA_903869075.1 of uncultured Myxococcales bacterium. GTDB lineage: Bacteria > Myxococcota_A > UBA9042 > UBA9042 > UBA9042 > CAIYBN01. Next base: position 1,340 of record CAIPXZ010000248.1, read on the forward strand.
GCGGCAACGGCGTCTGCGAACCCACGGACGGCGGACCGGTCGGCTGCCCGCAGGACTGCGCCGCCAGCTGCGGCGACGGCAAGTGCGCCAACGGCGAGGACTTCATCACCTGCCCGATCGACTGCGGCTACTGCGGTGACGGCTACTGCACGCTCAACCTTGGAGAATCGCAGGTAAACTGCCCGGTCGACTGCAAGGGTGGCGAATGCGACCCGGGCTTGCCCAGCGACGTCACCAAATGCGACGACCTCAACCCCTGCACCAACGACGCTTGCCTGCCGTCTGGCAACTGCAAGCACACACCGCTGGCTGGCGGCTGCGACGACGGCAGCGCGTGCACAATCGGCGACCACTGCGTGTTTGGCACCTGCCAAGGCGCCGGACTCGCGGACTGCGATGACAGCAACCCGTGCACGTCGGACCACTGCGCCGCCGACCTCGGCTGCACACACACGCCCACCAGCGGCGCGTGCGACGACGGCAACAAGTGCACAATCGCCGACGCCTGCGCCCTGGGCGCTTGCGCGGGCGAGAGCAAGGGCTGCGACGACAGCAACCCGTGCACCGCCGACAGCTGCGACCCGGTGTCCGGCAGCTGCGTCCACGCGCCGTTGGACAGCAGCTGCACCGACGATGACGTCTGCACCGTCGGCGACAGCTGCATCGCCGGCAACTGCGTGCCCGGCGCGCTCGCCAACTGCAACGACGGCAACGACTGCACAACCGACAGCTGCAACTACGCAACTGGCTGTGTTCACAAGGATAATGTGGCATGGTGCAGCGACGGCGACAACTGCACGGTCTTTGACAGCTGCGGTCAGGGCGCCTGCAGCGGCACCGTGCGGTATTGCGACGACGGCAACGTGTGTACGGACGACGCGTGCAACATCGCGTCCGGCTGCGTGAATTTGCCCAACGTCGTGACGTGCGACACCGACGGCAACGCCTGTTCGGTGCAGGACTGCCAGGCGGGTACCTGCACGCTGCTCACGACCATCAGCTGCAACGACGGCAACCCGTGCACGATTGACACCTGCAACGCCAAGACCGGCGCGTGCGTGTTCAGCTCAGCCGGCACCGACGGCGGCTATTGCGACGCGGACGGCTCGGTCTGCACCGTCCAGGACCACTGCAGCGGCGGCGCGTGCCTGCCCGGACCGCAGCTGACCTGCACCGACGGCAACCCGTGCACCGACGACGGCTGCGACTCGCAAAAGGGCTGCACGCACTTGAACAACACCGCGTCCTGCGACGCCGACGGCAACCTGTGCACCGCCGGCGACGCCTGCCAAAATGGCGTCTGCGCCGCCGGCAAGGCCGTGGCTTGCACCGACAACAACCCGTGCACGTTGGACAAATGCAGTCCGAGCACCGGCCTGTGCAGCTTCGACGGCCAGCCGTTCAACGGCCAGGCGTGTGACGCGGACGGCTCGGTCTGCACGCTGAGCGACAGCTGCCAGACCGGCACGTGCACGCCCGGCGCGGCGATGAATTGTGACGACGCCAACCCGTGCACCACCGACGCCTGTGCCGCCACAACCGGCTGCAGCCACACGCTCAACACCGCGCTCTGCGACGACGGCGACGGCTGCACCGTCGGCGACCACTGCGGCAACGGCGCGTGTGCCGGCAGCCCGCGCGACTGCAACGACCAAAACCTCTGCACCGATGACGGCTGCAGCGCCAACCAGTGCAGCCACGCCAACAACACCGTGCCGTGCGACGACAGCGATGCCTGCACCGTCGGCGACGCGTGCGGCGGCGGCGGCTGCGTCAGCGGCGTGAAGCTCAACTGCAACGACGGCAACCTCTGCACGGACGACGCCTGCGGCGGCAACACCTGCACCCACGCCGCCAACACCGCGGGCTGCGATGACGGCGACCCCTGCAGCACCGGCGACGTCTGCAGCGGCGGCGTGTGCGCCGGCGCCGGCACGCTCAACTGTGACGACCAGAACGCGTGCACCAACGACTCGTGCCAAAATGGCGCCTGCAAGCACGTGGCCAACAACGCGCCGTGCGATGACGCCAACCCGTGCACCGTCGCCGATTACTGCGCCGCGGGCGGCTGCATCGGCACGGCCATGTGGTGCAACGATGGCAACGCCTGCACCAATGACAGCTGCGCGGGCGGCGCGTGCGTGCACGCGAACTCGACGGCGGCGTGCGACGACGGCGTCAGCTGCACCACCGGCGATCACTGCCAGGACGGCGCGTGTGTGCCAACCGGCGACCACTGCCCATGCACGAGCGCCGCGCAATGCGCTGACAACGACGCCTGCACCTTGGACGCCTGCAACCTCGTCAGCGGCTTGTGCGAGAACACGCCAGCGGTCTGCAACGACCAGAACGACTGCACCACCGACAAATGTAACGCCATCAGCGGCTTGTGCGAGTTCACCAACGACGACACGCTGCTGCCCGACCTCGTGTGTGCGCCCGACCCGTGCAGCACGGTCGCCGCGCAGTGCAAAGCGGGCGTCGCCGCATGCGCGCTCACCGGCGCGATCGCCAACAAGGAAGGGCTGGCCTGCGGCGCCAACGCGCTGTGCAAGTCCGCGATCTGCATCGGCAACCAAGCGCCGACGGTCGTCAGCACCGCCTTTGCCGGCAGCCCCGTGAAGGCCGGCGCCTCGGCCGCGCTCAGCGTCACCGTCAGCGACCCGAACTCCAGCGCCAGCCAGGGCACGGACGACATCGCCAGCGTCGTCGTGGACGCCAGCAGCATCGGCGGCGGCAGCGCCGTGCCGCTCAACTTGTCCGCGCCCGGCAGCACCGACCACAGCGCGGTCTACAGCGGCAGCTTCCCGACTACGGGACTGAGCGAAGGCGCGTACCTGCTCCCCGTCGTCGCCACCGACAAAAGTGGTGCCAAGGGCACCAGCCTCGCGCCGCTCTACGTCTACACCGGCAACCTCATCCGCGTTGGCCCGACCGAGACATTTACGACCATCAAGGCCGGCATCGTCGCGGCAGTCGACGGCGACGCCGTTGTCATCGACGACGGTACCTACACCGGCAACGGCAACAAGAGCCTGGTCATCGCCGGCAAAAAGATCCTGGTCATGGGCCAAAACAGCGCGCAAAAGACCATTTTGGACTGCCAAGGCAACCTGCGCGCCTTTAACTTGAACGACACCGGCGAGACCGCGCAGACCGTCATCGCCAACTTGACCATTCAAAACTGCGTCGCCGGCGCCATTCGCATGAACAGCGACGTCGCCGGCCTGTGGATCGGCCCGACGATCGTCAGCTGCGTCTTTGCCACCAACAGCAACAGTGAGACCGGCGGCGCCATCGAGGCGCTGGGCAACACGAACTTCACCATCTCGCTCAGCGACTTCCACGGCAACAGCACGGCTGGCAACGGCTATGCCGGCGGCGCGATGTACGTCCACGGCGGCACCGTGGCCATCGCCAACAGCAGCTTTACCAGCAATTCCGGGCGGGAAGGCGGCGCGGTGTGCGTCGACGCCGGCGGCACGCTCAGCCTGTCCGACACGGCCTTTACGAGCAACCAAGGGCGTTCGGGCGGCGCTGTCTACGTCGGGCAGTCGACTGTCTCCGCGCTGCGCACCAGCTTCCAGCTGAACAAGGCGTACTCGGATGGCTCCGGCGCGGGCGATGCCGGCGCCTTGGTCACCGTCGCGTCCAACGTCAGCTTGACGGCATGCACCATCAGCCAGAACACGAGCAACGCCAACTCCGCGGCCGCGTCCTTCAACGGCGGCGGCACCATCGCGGTCGACAGCTGCACCTTCGACAACAACTCCGGCAGCGGCACCCGCGGGCCCATCTACTGCGAGATGCCCAGCGGCAGCTGGACCAAGACGGTCTTCAGCAACAACGCCGGCTACAACAACCAGGGCGGCGCGCTGTGCCTGGAAGGCGGCGGCAGCCACGCGATGACCGATTGCACGTTCCTCAACAACACGGTGACCAATTACGACGGCGGCGCGCTGTGGAACAACACGAACCTGACGTTGCTGCGCTGCACCTTCACCAACAACCACTGCGGACGCTGGGGCGGCGCGATCTACAACCAGGGCTACAGCGTCTCCGTGAGCGACAGCACCTTCCAGCAGAATTCGTCCGGCAGCAGCTGCGGCGCGATGAATGTCAACGCTTACGCCACGCTGCAGAACACCAGGTTCATCCAGAACAGCTCGGGCAGCGTCGGCGGCGCGCTGTGCACCAACGGCGCGACGGTCGCCGGCTGCGTTTTTGACCAGAACCAGGCGGCCGACTCCGGCGGCGGCTATTGGCTGAGCGAAAACACCGTCGACCTCCGCGACACCGTCTTCAGCAACAACTCTGCCAAGAACAACGGCGGCGGCATCGCGGTCGGGGCAGGCACGGAGACCAACCCGTTCTACGTCGGCACGTTTCACAACCTCCTGTTTCATCACAACAAAGCCAATCAGGGCGGCGGCTTGTGGCTCCAGCTCACCGGCTACTACAACAACAAAGCCGCGGGCATCCTCGGCTTGGACCTGCGCAACCTGACGGTGGTCGACAACACGGCGGTCCAGGGCGGCGGCATCTACATCGACGCCACGGCGAGCCGCATCGACTCCAGCATCATCTGGGGCAACACAGCGACGGGCAATGCCTCACCGCTCGCCAACCAGCTGTGGGTCAACGCGAATTCCGCGGACGTCGGCGTCAGCATCCAGCGCACGTTGATGGCGGACGGCTCCAACGACATCGCCGACGACGGCAGCAAGGTCAACCAGCAGACGTTTTACGGCGGCGACGCCTTCGGCAACCTGGACGGCGACCCGCTGTTCGTCGCCGGAACGCTGGGCAACTACTACCTGGCGCAAGTCGGCGCTGGCCAAGCCGTGACCTCCCCCGCCGTGGACAGCGGCCCCGCCGGCAGCCGCACGGCCGCGGACGCGGGCTTGGACGCGCGCACAACGAGCACGGGCGACGGCGCGGACGTCGGCATTGTCGATTTTGGCTTTCACTATGCCCGGCAATGCGTCGGCGGCGAGCAGCTCATCGCCGGAACGTGCACGCCGCTCGTCACCGCCATCGACATCGACACCGGCGCGTTGACGCCCGCCTTTCAGCCGACCGTCACCGCCTACGCCGCCGCCGCCACCGCCAACACTACCGCGACGGTCTCCGCCAGCGCCGCGCCCGGCGTGCAGCTCTCGCTGTCGGTCAACAGCGGCCCGCCGATACCGATGGTCGGCAGCGCCACGGCCAGCTTGCTTTTTGGTGTCAACACCTTGCAAGTCATCGCGGCGATTCCCGGCGGCGGCGGCACGACTTTCACGCTGAGCGTGCTGCGCACAACGCACTCCGAGACGTACTTCAAGCCCGTCACCACCGCCGGCGACGACAAGGGCTTTGGCGAAGCCGTGGCGATGGACGGCGACACCCTGGTCGTCGGTGCGCCGTGGGACGACAGCTGCGGCACAGGCGTCAACGCCGATCCAACAGCGCTCTGGTGCAATTACTCCGGCGCGGTCTATGTGTTTGTCCGCAGCGGCGGCGCCTGGAGCCAGCAGGCGTACATCAAGCCCGCCGCGACCACCTACGGCGACTTGTTTGGCAACGCCCTCGCGCTGCAAGGCGACACGTTGGTCGTCGGCGCGCAATACGAGGACAGCGCCGCCAGCGGCATCAACGGCGACCAGACGGACAACAGCCTGAGCAACGCCGGCGCCGCGTTCGTCTTCGTGCGCAGCGGCGGCGTCTGGACGCAGCAAGCGTACCTCAAGTCGCCCAATCCAAACGCGGACGACAACTTTGGCAATGCAGTGGCTATTTCCGGCGATACCGTGCTGGTCGGCTGCTACCTCGAGGACAGCAACGCCATCGGCGTCAACGGCAACAGCGCCGACAACAGCATCCAGGACGCCGGCGCGGCGTTTGTCTTCGTCCGCAGCGGCGCCACGTGGAGCCAGCAGGCGTACCTGAAGTCCACTTCGCCCGACGTCTCCGACCTGTTCGGCTCCAACGTCGCGCTGGACGGCGACACGGCGGTCATCGGCGCGGTCTACGAGGACAGCCGCTCGGGCGGCGTGAACGGCACCGCCGGCGACAACAGCGGCAGCAACTGCGGCGCGGCCAACGTGTTTGTCCGCACCGGCGGCACTTGGACCCAGCAGGCGTATCTCAAGGCCGTATCCCCACAAAACAATGACTATTTCGGCAACAGCGTGGCGATCAGCGGCAACCGCATCGTCGTCGGCGCTCCCGGCGCGTCCAGACAGCAAGCGACGAACATGGAGTGGACGGTCGGCGCCGTCTTCACTTTCAACCGCACCGGCAGCGTGTGGACTGCCGCCGCGCCGCTCTGGTCCTGGGTCGACGGCAGCCAATTTGGCGCCGCGGTCGCGCTCAGCGGGGACACGCTGCTCGTCGGTGCGTACGCCAACGCCAGCAACGCCACGGGCTTGAACGGCGACTGGCACAACGGCAGCCTCGGCAGCGCCGGCGCCGCCTGGTTGTACGCCTGGGGCAGCGGCACGTGGCATGAGACCGCTTTCTTGAAGGCCAACCAAGCCAACGCCAGCGATCAGTTTGGCGCCGCGGTCGCGCTGTCCGGACAGACCGTAATCGTCGGCGCGGGCTGGGAAGATGGCAGTTCCACGGGCGTCGGCGGCGATTTCACCAAGCTCGGCATCAGCAACGCCGGCGCGTGCTACGTCTTTGAGTGAAGCCGTCCCCGGGCGCCGCGCCACCACCCGCGCTTGGCGGAGACGGACATGGCAAGGCACAGCATGCGGCGTCACGGCGTCTGGTTCGCGGCGCTGCTTGGCTGTTCGACGCCGGTGAGCACCGCGACCTCAGGCTTCTCGCTGCCGGACACGCAGATTCATCTGGGCGATGTCGCGCCGGCAACCGGCGTGGACGTTGCCAAGGCGGATGGTGCGCCATCTGTGGACGTCGTGCCGGCTGACGCGGCGCCCGACGTCGTCGATGACGTGCCCGCACCGGCGATCCGATGCTTCGTCGCCGATGACGCGGCGACGGACAAGGCGGCGGCGCAGTCCATCCCCGGTCTGGCCGGCACGGACAAGGCCAACCAGGACACGACGCTTGCCGCCCAGGGCGTCGAGCCGTCCTACGCCGCGCTGTGGCTACCGGGCCAGGACATGGACGCGGGCTGCCACATCGCGCGCTGGAGCGCCAAGCCGCGCGACTGAGCCCGCCTACAGCGATGCCGCCACGGAGCGCAGCGCGCCGGCCACATCGCCGGTAATCACTTCGCCATGGCCGGGGATCGCGCGCACCAAGTCCGACCGCGCCGCCGTCCGCTCCAGCCATGCCCGGTAGGCCGGCTTGGCGGCACCGCGCAGCAGCGCCAGTCGGCCGATCAGCGTCACTTTCGGCCCGCCGGTCGCGCCGAGCAGCCGGCCGTAGACGAACCAGTAAAACCCCTTCTGGTGCGGGAGGTTGAACAGCGAGTCGCCCAGCACGACGGTCACGCCGTCTGCTGAACGCACGCACATCGCGCCCTCCAGCTGCCGCGCGTCGCCGAAGGACTCGAACCAGACCGTCGGCGCATCTGGCTCCGGCTGGGGGAATGCGTCGTACGTCGCTGTGACCGGCACAACCTCCGCCACGCGCGCGCGGCTGTCGCGCGGGCAGACGACCTGCAGCTGCGGATAGCGCGCCTTGAATCGCGGCGCGTCGAGGCGATGCCAGCCGTTGGGCACCACGAGCCACGCCGGTCGGCCGAGCCCCTCCAGCTGCGCCATGCCGGCGTCGTCCAGCGCGATGGCGTTGTGCAACACCAGGTCGCCGTTGCCGAGCCGGGCGATGACCATCCGCCGTCGCAGCGCCATGTTCGGCAGGTCGCCCGCGACCTCCCACAAGTTGTCGGCAAGTTGCACGAGCGGATCGTGCGGCAGAACGTGCCAGGTCGTGTCGGGCGCAGCCATCGGGTCACCTCGGCGGCAACGCTACGTGCGCGGCCGCCGCCGGTCAAGCGCGCCTTGACGCACCCGCTCGCGCGGCCTAGCGTGAGCGTGCGCCAGCCCTCGTTGCGGCGCGCTGAGGCCCGTCATGCGCATTTTGGTCTTCCTCGCCGCCGTCTGCACCCTCGCCGCCTGCGGCAACAGCAGCGGCGCCACGCCCGCCACCGGCGACGACAGCACCGGCGGCGACAGCCAAATCAGCGGCACCGACGCGGTCAGCGACGTCGTCAGCGGCACCGACGCCCTCGCCGACGTCCCGAGTACCGGCTGCACGCCGACCTACACCGGCGCCATCCCCGGCGCGACGCTGGACTTATCCAACACGCCGTGCACGTTCTCGATCAGCGCCGCCAAGGGCGTCTTCAACCTGCCGTATATTGTGAAGATTTCCGGCTCCGAGACGCTCAGCATGGACGGCCTGTGGGGCGGCTGTCAGGTCGCAGCGACCAACGTCCACGGCGGCATCGCGACGGCCGAGAGCATCGGCGACGGCGCCAGCCAAAAGTGGTGCATGTGCGACGTTGGCCTGTGCGCCCCGACGACCTCGCCTTTCGTCGCCACCACCGTTGGCGCTTACCCAGTCGCCTTCAGCTGGGACGGCAAGAACTGGAATGGCCCGTCCGACACCGGCAACCAGCCGGGCGCTGCCTTTGCGCCGGGCATGTACACCTTCACCGTCAGCCTCACCGGCAAGCGCCAAGCCGCCGACGGCGCGACCCAGCCGTTCGCCGCGAGCGCGAGCCTGCCCATCAAGCTGACGCCCTAGCACGCAGCTCGGCCTTCGCGCCGGGCCTCCACGCCACCCGGCAAAAGTGCCTCCCCCGCCGCGTCCCCGGTTTCCCGGGCACGCCACCACCTTGGGCTCCGGCAACGCTTGTCGCGTTCCCGGGACCCGCGGCCCCGCGGCTCGTCGCCGCGTCCGCCCCTCCGTTGGTTGGGCGCAAGCTCTCGCCTGCACCGCCCGGAGCCAGGTTGTGGCAGCGCGCCGCCGACCGTCCGTACGCACGGCGCCGTTCGCGCTCAAGGGCCCAGCCCGACCCTCATCTGCATGTTCGTCTTCCGCGAGATTTTGCCGCGGGCGGAACGCAAAAAAGTTCCGCACGGGCACCACACATGGCGTTATTTGGGCTTGCCGCCCATGCCCAGCGACACATTCTTGACGCCCAATCCCTGCAATTTCCCCAACAGATCGGCAACTTGCAGGTATTTCAGTTCCTGGTCGGCCTCGATTCGCACTTGCAGGTTCGGCTCTTTCGCCAGCCGATCGATCACGTCCTGCTCCAGCGTCTTCGGATCGGTCGCCGCGCCGGCGTTGTACAGCGCGCCGTCCTTGGTCATCTTCACGACGAGGTCCTGCGGCGGCGGCTGATCGCTTGGCACCATCCCCGACGGCAGCTGCAAATCCAGCGCCGTCGCCGCGTCTGCATCGCGCTGACCCTGGTCCGTCACCACCGCCGCCGTCGAGACCATGAAAATGATCAGCAGCACCAGCACCACGTCGATCAGCGACGTCAGGTTCAGGTCGACGGACTCCGAGCCTTCGAGATCGTCAGCAGTGCCCCAGTCAACTCGCGCCATGGTCGTCTCCCGCTGCGCGTCCGTGCGCACCGAGCGCTGACACCAGCGCCTGCGGCGGCAACCGCGCCAGATCGTCGGCCGCGTCCTCCACGAGCACCTGCACCTCCAAGACGGCATTTTGCAGCTGCGCCTTCAGGAACTGGTGCAGCAGCACGATCACCAGCGCTACCGCCAAGCCACCCGCGGTGCTCACCAGCGCCTCGGAGACGCCGCCCGCCACAACGTCCAGACCGCCAGAGCCGGATTGTCCAATATTTTTCAGCGCCTGCATGATGCCGAGCACCGTCCCGAAAAGGCCGGTGAACGGCGCCATCGAGCCCAATGTCGCCAACATGCCCAGGCCGCGCTTCAGCCGCAGCAGCAGCCGTCGGCCGTCGCGGCTCATCTCAGCGAGAATATCGTCGCGCGGCGCCTGGCGGATCGCCGCTTCCACGCCCCGCATCAGCACCGGCGACAGCCCCGCCGGCGCCTTCGAGCACAGCGACACGACCGCCGGCAGGTTGCCCGCCACCACCGCATCGCGGATCCGCCGGTCCAGCACGCGCACGTGCGTCAGCAGCGTACGAACGGCCAGCACGCGCTCGACGAAGATCGCGATGCCGGTGAAGCCCAGCCCGGCGATCGCATACATCGTCGGCCCGCCGAGCTCAAAAAGGTGCCGCATCTGCTCGAGGTTCATGTCCGTCCACTGCGCTTGCGCGAAAACAATCCCGGGGTGCAACACCACCACGCGGTGAAACGTTCCCACGGCGCTAGTATAGAGACTCACCGGCGGCGACGGAAGCGATTCGCGTTGACACCGCTGCCGAGCCAACCGATCCTGTTGCATCGACCGATCCCCGGTCGCCGAGGTCCCATGCAGCAGTTGAGTGGCGTGCCGTTTGAGCCTTGGCTGCTGGCGAAAATCCAAGGTGCGCGCCACATTCTGCTGTCGACGCACGTCGGTCCGGACGCGGATGGTCTGGGCGCGCAGCTTGCGTTCGTGCGGGCGGCGCGCGCGACCGGGCGTACAGCGCTCGTCGTCAACGAGGACCCGCTGCCCAAGCGCTACGCCTGGCTGGACCCGGATGGCGACATCGGTCACTTCGATCGCGACGCGGCCCAGCTGCAAGACGCCGATTTTGGTCTGCTTTTTGACACGCACGAGGTCGATCGCGCCGGTCGTCCCGCCCGCGCCTTGCGCGCCCGCGGCGTGGACGTGTGGGTCGTCGATCACCACGCGGTCAAGCCGGAACTGGATCTGCAAGGCTGCGTCGCGACAGAGTTTTCGTCGAGCGGCGAGCTCGTGTACCAGCTGCTGCGGTCGCTCGGCTGGCCGATCGACGCCATCGCCGCGCGGGCGCTGTACGCGGCGATGAGCTTTGACACCGGCTCGTTCCGCTTTTTGCGCAACCAATCGCAAACCCTGCGTGTTGCCGCGGACTTGCTGGACACCGGCTTTGACGCCAACCCGGTGCAGGAAGCGCTTTTCGCTAGCCGGACGCGCGACGAGACGCTGCTGCTGGGCCGGTTGCTGGCGCGGATGCAGTTTGCCGGCGGCGATCGCATCGCCTGGGCAGCGGTGGACAGCTCGATCGGCGATGGGCTGACGCTTGAAAACGACGCGATCGGCGAGACGATCCCGCAGTTTGTCGGCATCGACGGCGTGCTGATCGCCATGCAGCTCAAGCCCGGGCGCGCGCCGGGTGAGTGGAAGCTGTCGCTGCGGTCCAAGGCGGCGGTGAAAATCGGCGCAGTGGCGCGGCATTTTGGCGGCGGTGGGCACGAACACGCCGCCGGCGCGACGCTGCAGGGGGACAAGGACGCGCTGGCGGCGCAGGTCCTGGCGATGCTGGAACAGGCGCTGGTGGACCAGCTGGGTTGAGATGCGCAAAGCCAAGAACGACCGCCGCGACCCGCTGATTTGCCTGTGCAACGCCGTGCCGCGTTCGCGGATCGACGCGGCGATCGACTGCGGCGCCTGCAGCCTCGCGCAGATTTTTGACTCGACGTGGGCCGGCTGCGGTCCGTGCGGCGGCAGCTGCCAGCCGGAGATCGCCCGTATCCTCGGCGAGCGCGCGGCCGTCGGCGCGTCCGGCGAAGGCGAGCGATGAAGATCGACGAACGCAGTGTTTTCGCGGCTTTTGCGCCGCTGCTGCACCGCCTTTCAACGGTCGGCTGGGCGGGCGCGCGGTCGGCGTCGGCGGGCTCGCGGCTGCAGCGCGATGGCGCCGTCGGTCGCGTGCGGCCGTTGGCGGAAAACATCCTCACTGCGTCGGTTTTTGACGGCGTGCAGCACCGTGTGGAATTGTCCATCGCCCGTCAAGAATTGCATGCCGCGTGTACCTGTGGCGAAGCGCCGTGTGCCCACGCGGTGGCGGCGGCGCTCGAAGCAGCGCGGCTGGCGCGCCAGGCGCATGCGGCGGTGACGCAGCAGACCGACGTGCTGGCGGCGCTGCGCTCGCGGCTGGCGCGGCCGGCGACGCCGGACAAGGTCGCGGAGCCGGCGCGGATGCTGAGTGATCTTGCGCGCTTGCCGCTGGACGCGGCGATCGACATGGTGGCGCTGAGCTGGCGGCAGTCGCTGCGCCATGGGCCAAACGACGTCCAGGACCTGCTCGGCGTTGTCGATCGCCTGGAAGGCCAAGCGCGCACCGATCACGCGCTGGCGCGTGAGCTGGCGGTGCGGCTGCTGGCGGCGCTGGGCGCGACAAAGGTCGTGTTCAGCGGCATGCCGGAGGCGGTGGAGCCGGCCATTCGGCTGCTGGCGCGGCTGGCGCTGGACCGGCCGCTGGAGCTGGGACCGCAGTGGAACCAGCTGTTTGATTTGGCAGAAGCCGGCCACCCGCAGGTCGCGGTGCACCTGGCGATTGGCTTGGAGCACGCCGCCGTGCGCGCGCCGGAGCTGGCGGTGGCGCTGGCGGAGATGCTGTCCGGCCGCGTGCTGGCGCAGCGGGCGACGTGGCGGGAGGTGGCGGCGCCGACGCCGCGCGACGCGCTTGCCGACGGGCTGGTCGTAGCGCTGGTGCGGCACGATAACCTGCCCATGGCGCTGGAGTTGGCGCAGCTGTGGCCGCCGATGCGGTCGGGCGCGCTGGCGCTGGCGGAGGTGCTGGGCGCGCACGGGCGGCAAGCGGACCTGCTGCAGCTCGCGGACCACTACGATCCGCGGGGCGAGACGTGGCAGGCGCTGATGGCGGCGGCGATGGCGGCGGCGTTGCCGGAGCATCCGCAGACTGCGCGGCAGCTGGCGGCGCTGGCGTGGCGGCGCGCGCCCAACCTGCAAACGTTCAATCAGCTCGCGCAGTTGTGCGCCGGGCCGACCTGGCCGGAGCAGCGCCACACCCTGGCATCCGGGGCGCTGGCGGAGGACGACGTCGCCTGGCTGGCCGAGCGGCTGGCCGAGGAGCCCGACGCCGTGACGGCGCTGTTGGAGGTGGCGCTGCAGTGGCCGCTGCGCGAGCGGTTCCAGCGCGAGGCGCTCGTGCACCTTGAAAAACGTTCGCCGGAAGCGGCGTTTCGCATCCGCGCGCTGCGCGTGCACTCGCTGGTGGTGACAAACGTCGCGGCGCGGACGCTCAAGGACGAGCTGCTGCGGCTAAAAGACTGCGCGCTGGCGATGGGCGAGCCCGGGCTGGCGAGCGACCTGGCGCGGCTGCTGGCGCGCGAAGTCGGCGAAAAATCGGCGTGGGTCAGCGCGGTGTCGGCGGTTTTTGGCCGGGCGTGAAGGCTCAGCCGTCCAAGCGCGCCAAGCGATCGCAAAGCGCCAGCGCAACGACCGCCGAATCCGCCGAAAAAGCATGTAATGCTGCGGTCTTGGCTCGATTCAACGTCGCCGTCAGGTGTGCCTCCGCCGTCGTCTGGCCACCGACGGCGCGCACCCAGGCCACAGCGCGGGCAATCTCGGCATCGGCCGGCGGGGAGCCCTGCGTCGCGTTGTGCAGAAGCGCACGGACGGCATCCGCCTCGGCGCCCGGCACGTCGCGCAGCGCCACGAGCACCGGCCACGTCGGCTTGCCTTCGCGCAGGTCGGCACCGGCCTCGCCGCGGCCCTTGGTGCCCAGCAAATCCAGCAGATCGTCGCGGATCTGGAACGCCAGGCCGACCTCGCGCCCCAGCTCAAACGCCGCGCGTTCCGCCGCCGGACCACGCCGCAGCAGCCGTACCGCGCCGACAAAGCACGCCGAGAACAGCGGCCCGGTCTTGGCCAGATGCACCGACTCGATGTCCTGCAGCGCCGGCTGCCGCAGGTCGCGCAGCGCCAGGTCCGCAACCTGACCGCGGATCGTCTCGCACAGCGCCTCCGCCAGCAGCGCACCCAGCGAAGCCCGCAGATCTTCGGGGATTTCCGCCGCGCGCAGCACGCCCGCCACCGCGCCCATCAGCAGCGCATCGCCGGCGTTGATGCCCTGCGCCACGCCAAACTGCGTCCACAGCGTCGGCCGGCCGCGGCGCAGCGTGTCGCCGTCCTGGATGTCGTCGTGCACCAACGTGCCGTTGTGGATCAGCTCCACGCCAGCGCCAAAGATCCGCGCCGCCGCCACCGGGCCGTCCGCCGCCGCCACGAGCGCCGGCGTCAACAGCGCGCGCAGCCGCTTGCCACCGCTCGCCAGCTGGTCGCGGCACATCGCCGTCAGCAGCTCCTGGCCAGCTGGGCGGTCGACGCCGGCGGGCACATGCGGGTTGGGCAGCTCCAGCAAAGACAGTGCCAAATCCTCGCAATCGGTGAAGAAAGGCGCGATGAAGGTCTCGAGCTGCGGAATTTCAGGTGCGCTCACGCGGCCTCCGGGGCGATGTCTTGGGGCAAGTACGCGACGAGGTGTCCGCCGGCGGCGCGCCAATCGGCGGCGAGCCGGTCGATCGCCGCGGCATTGTCGGCAAAAGCCAGGACGCAATCGCCACCGCCCGCGCCCGACGCGCGCGCCACGCACCCAGCAGCGGCGATGCGCGCGCGCAATGCGGCGACGTGTGGCGGCACAAGGCCCGGATCGGCAGCGGCGGCGGCCAGGAATGCAGCGTCGCAGGCCGCCAGCGCGGCGAGAATCGGCGCGACCGGACCGTTCCACACCGCCAGCAGCACGCGCGCCGCTGCGTCGATCGCGTCGAGGTGCTGCGGCGCCATCGGCACCTTGTCCAACGCCGCTTGCGTCGGCGCCGGCGCACCGGAGAACAGCGCCAAGCCGTGCAGCCCACTCGGCCACGCCAAGGGCGCGGCGCGATCCGGCGTCCGCTGGTAGGCAACGCAGCCGCCAAAGGCGATGGTGGTCACGTCATAGCCGCTGCCAGCGCCTTGGCCAGCGCCGTGAATGTGCCGCGCAGCTTCGGCAACTTGCGCGGGCGGCCACGGCGTCGCCGCGTCCTGCAGCACCGCGCGGATTGTCGCCACCGTCACCGCGGCGCTCGTCCCCAGCCCCACCTTGGCGCCGTCAAGCGCGCCTGCGACCCGCAGCGTCAGCTGGTTGCGCAGCGGCAACCCGTGCTCGGCGTCCAGCCAGGCGAGCGCCCGCGCTCCAAAGCCCAGCAGGCCGTCGGCCGTATTCTGGCGCGCCGGTAGCCGAAAAACCTTGTCGAAAGCATACAGCGTCACGTCCGGCGCGCCGGGCGTCAGCGTCGCCTGCGCCACGTCACCGACCGCCACCGCCAGCGCCACGCCGTGTGGCCGCAGCACCGCGTACTCACCCGCCAGCATCAGCTTGCCGGGAACCGCAGCCAGATCAGCCACGTTCGGGCACCAGCCGGGCGCCTTCGCCCACGCGCGTCTGCAATACGGCTTCCACGCCGTCGATCTCCGCCAGCGCCTGCGCCACCGGTCCGGCGTCGCTCGGCTCGACCAGCACCACCACCGACGAACCGGCGTCGATCGTGAAGCAGCACGCCGTGCCGTCGGCGCGCAGGCCGCGGATCGTGTGGATGACCGCCACCGTCGCCGGCTGCCAGTACAGCAGCGGCGGCCGGCTGGCCATCATC
>CAIPXZ010000249.1 GCA_903869075.1 uncultured Myxococcales bacterium
GGTCTGCCGCAGCCACTCGACCGGCTCCCCACCCGCCACGACAGCGATCACCAGCCGCCCCTGCTCCGCGAGGCTGACGGCGGCGCCGATGTGCTCCGCCGGCAGGTCGCCAATGGCCACGACGTCGCAGTCCATGCGCGCCACATGCCCCAAGGCCTGCGTCAAATCTCCAGTATCCGTGCGTAGTTCGCGCTGGCGGATGAACGCCATCTTGTCGTCGAACAGCACTTCAATCGGGTCTTCCAGCGTCAGCACGTGCCGCGGCTGCGGCCCGACGGTGTTCACGTGCTCGATCAGCGCCTGCCACGTCACCGATCGCCCCGAGCCCGGCGGCCCGGCGACGATGATCAGCCCGCGCGGCAGCAGCGCCCAATTTCCCAGCACTTTCGGCAGGTTCAGCTCACGCAGCGTCTGCGCCTTGGCCGGCACGACGTGCACGACCGCGCCCACCGCGCCGCGCTGGCGGAACAGCGTCACGCGGAACCGCCCGCAGCCGACGACGCCGCGCGGAAAGGTCACGTCGCGGCCCGCCGACCAATCCGCCAGCCACGCGCCCGGCACAAGCCCGGCGGCGATCTCGTCCAAGTCCGCCTCGGAGAAAGTCGCCTCGTCCTTGCGCGAAATCAGCGCGCCGGAGCGGCGATACAGCGGTCGCTGACCGGGCTTGACGTGCACTTCCGCGATGCCACGCGTCGACGCGAAGCGCAGGACCTGCTCAAAACGCCCGAGAACTTCGCTCGACATGCCAACCTATTGCGCCGGTTCAGCCGGCTTGACCGGCTCCGCGGGCTTGGCCGCCGCCGCTTTGGTAAAGTCGACGACGTGCTTGGAGCGAAACGCGATGACCGTCGTCTTGCCCTTTTGCGCCACGTTGGTCCGCTTGAATTCCGCGGGCTTGAGCACCAGCGTGTACGGCTCCCAGCCGGCTTCGCGCGGCGTCAGCACCACCGTGTGCTCACCGCTGCGCTCGACGCCGCGGATCACCAGCGTCTTGCGGCCGTCCACGTACTCGTGGTTCTCCCACTCCTTGCCATCCAGCGTGAATTTCACGAATTCAAGCTTCATGTGGATGAAGGCTTCGCCGCCAATCTCCGCCTCATTGACCTCCGAGCCCGAGTCGCCCGGAGCCGGCTTCGCCGCCATCGCCGGCTGCGCCAGCAGGCCGGTGGCCGCAATCAGAATCAGGATGTGATGCAACGCTTTCATAACAGCTCCCATTGGTTGCGGGGACACGCCCCGCGGCAATGCTAGTCCCGACGTCGCGGGGTCACAAGGCCTCGCCGCGGCGGAATTCCTGCACATGAGACGCACGTGACGCGGCCGTGATTCAAGCGTGCGGTGCCGCGCTCGGGCTGGAGGCCTCGAGCTTGGCCAGCCGCGCTTCCAACTCTTCGACTCGCTTACGCAAAGTGGCCAGCTCGTCCTCTTCCGCCGGCCGCAGCCCCAACGCGCCAGCGACGTGGCGGACGCGATCGTCGATCTTGTGGCCCAGCTCATCCGCGGCGCGCTGCGTCTGTTCCACGAGCCCGGCGACGCGCGGTCCCACGTCGGCGATCAGCGGCTCGACCTTCGTCGCGTCTGGCTTGCCGTCGGCATCGACGCCGCCCTGCTCTTCATTGCGCCGGTGCAGCAGCTTCTCGGCGCGCTTCTCGGCTTCGGTCTTGAACGCGGTGATGGTCCGCTCCGCATCGACGCGCCAGCGTTCCGCGCCCTCTTTCACGCGGCTGACCGGCTCTGCGACCTTGCGCGACAGGAATTCATTGCCCGACGAGATCAAGTTGCGCAGCCCCGCCAGCGGCACCGTCCCGCGCTGCTTGCGCTCGGAGTCCAGCAGCGCCTGGGTCAGCGTCACCTCGGTCAAGTCCTGCTTTGTCTTGTTGTCGATGACGCGCACTTCCGTGCCCTGGCGGACGATCTCGGCGATCTCCTCCAGCGTCACGTAGCAGGACCGCGAGGTGTCATACATCTTGCGGTTGGCATAGCGTTTGATTACCCGGGGTTCCGACATGGCAC
>CAIPXZ010000250.1 GCA_903869075.1 uncultured Myxococcales bacterium
GTGGCATCATCGGTACGGTGATGATGGGTATGTACATGCCGATCTTTACGATGGGCGAGACGATTCACTAACCCGCCGTGGCAACCCCGCACCTTCCCGACGTTTTGCCGGAGCGCCTCAAGCCCGGTCCCGAGCCGACGCCCCGCCGACCGCTGGCGCCGCTGCTTTCCCCGCCGCCCATGCCGGCTGAGCCGCTGCCGCGGGACCATCCGGCGCGCGCGACGACGCTGCTTGTTGAAGAAGGCGAGCTGCCCGAGCGCATCCACGACGAGACGCTCGTCGATCGCATCAAGTGGACCACGCTGGCGCGGGTTGTGCTGCTGACCGCGGTGCTGATCTTTGCAGTGGCGCTCGACCTCGGACTGGGGCTGCGGCCGCCGTCGCCCGTGCCCGAGGCGTCGCTGTACCGGCTGACCACGGCGTTCTTCCTGCTGTCGTTCCTCGCGCTGCTGGCGACGCAAATCCTGCAGCGTGGACCGCACTTGCGCTGGCTGGCCTACGCCTCGGTGGCGATCGACGTGCAGCTGGCGATGGTGCTTGTCGCGGCGACCGATGGCCTGCAGAGCGTCTTCCTCTTCGCGTTTCCCTTGGCGGTGCTCAACTCGGCGCTGCTGCTGCGGCGCGCCGGTGCCTTGGCGGCGGCGACGTTGGCGGCGCTGGCGCTGGTGGTCATGACGCTGGCGCACCTCGGCTGGGTGCATCTGCCGTTGCTGCCGGTGCGGCCGGCGGCGCACGACGGCGCAGCGCCGCTGGATGTGCTGCTGCAGCTGGGCGTGCAGATCGCGGCGGTCTATGCGACGAGCTTTTTGAGCACGTATCTGGTGCGCGAGCTCGACCAGTCGCGGCAAAAAGCCGTGCAGCAGCGCGTGGAACTGGCGCGGTTGCGGTTGCGCTACGCCGACGTGGTGTCGAGCTTGCCCGACGGGCTGCTGACGGTCGGCGTTGGCGGCGTGGTGACGGGCGTGAATCCGGCGGGCGCGCAGATCCTCGGCCAGGAAGTGGCGCGGCTGCTCGGCCAGCCGCTGTCGCTTGTGTTGCCGGAGCTGTCGGCGCTGGAGGCGCGCAGCTCGGGCGTGTGGGGTGAGCTGGAGATCGCCCGCGACGTCGCGTTGACGCAGACCCAGGAGCTGCACCTCGATCGCCCGGGTGCGCCGCAGCAGATCCTCGCGTGTCGCGTCGCGGCGCTGCACGAGTCGGTCGATCGCCGCCAGCCGGTGGGGCGGCTTGTCGTGTTTCGCGACGTGACGGAGACGCGGCAGCAGGAGGACCAGCACCGCGATCGCGAACGGCTGGCGACGGTCGGTACGATGGCGATGGCGGTGGCGCACGAGATCCGCAACCCGCTGGCGTCGATCTCCGGGGCGATCCAGATGCTGGAGAGCTCGCCGGACTTGGCGCCGACCGACAAGAGCCTGATGGAGATCGTGCAGCGCGAGACGCGGCATCTCTCGGATTGGATTGGTGAATTCCTCGATTTTGCCAAGCCGCGGGCGCTGCAGGTGGCGCCTGTCGACCTGCGCAACCTCGTCGCCGAGACCCTGGACGCGATCGACCACGACCCGAAAGTGCTGGCCGGTGGCGTTGAGCTGCAGCGTGGCCCGTCCCTGCAGGCGCGCGGCAAGGGCGCGTCGCGCGAATTCCTGTTGATGGGCGACGCGGCGCTGCTGCGGCAGACGGTGTGGAACCTTGTGATCAACGCGACGCAGGCGGTGATGGCGACCGATGAGCGGATTGTGCGCGTGCTGCTGGAGGCCGACGGCACGCTGCTCAGGCTGGTTGTCGATGACAGCGGCCCGGGCCTGAGCAGCGACGATTTGACGCATATTTTCGAGCCGTTCTACACGACCAAGGGCGAGGGCACGGGCTTGGGGCTGGCGACCGTCAAGCGCCATGTGACGGCGCATCGCGGCGAGATCTTGGCTGGTGACAGCCCGCTGGGCGGCGCGCGCTTTACCATTTCCCTGCCTCGGCGCGCGTCTGGTGATACGGTGCTCTCGTGGACGCGGCAGTTCCCCGCGGCCGGCGTGGACGGCGGCGCGACGGCGGCCCGCAAAGCGGAGGCGTAAGTGGCCAGACTGCTGATTGTCGATGACGACCTGTCACTGCGCGAGTTCCTGACGCTGTTCCTCAAGCGCGAAGGCTACGACGTCGAGGTGGCGGCGAACGGCCAGCGCGCGCTGGAGCTGCTGCTGGAGCAGCCGTTCGACCTGGTGCTGACCGACATGCGGATGCCGCGCATGGGCGGGCTGGATTTGCTCGACGCGATTCGCGAACGGGCGATTCAGACGCAAGTTATCGTCATGACAGCGTATTCGACGACGGACACAGCGCTGGAGGCGATGCGCAAAGGCGCCTACGACTACATCGTCAAGCCGTTCCAGCTGGCCGAAGTCAAGGTGATCCTCTCGAAATGCTTGGAAAAATCCGCGCTGGTGCGCGAAAACCAGGCCTTGAAGAAGACGTTGGCGCAAACCAGCGGCCCGCGTCGCAACCAATTTATCTATCATTCCAAGGCGATGGACGACGTGGTGCGGCTGATCAAGCGCGTGGCGCGGACGCCGTCGTCGGTGCTTGTGCTGGGTGAGTCGGGCACCGGCAAGGAGCTTGTCGCGCGGATGCTGCACACGGAGTCCGGCCGGGAACAGAAGGCGTTTGTCGCCATCAACTGCGGCGCGATCCCGGAACAGCTGATGGAGTCTGAGCTTTTTGGCCATGTCAAAGGCAGCTTCACCGGCGCGACAAAGGACAAGAAGGGCCTTTTCGAGGCGGCGCACGGCGGCACGCTGTTCCTGGACGAGATCGGCGAGCTGACCCTGGGCCTGCAGGTCAAGCTGCTGCGCGTGCTGCAAGAGCGGGTGGTCACGCCCGTGGGCGACACGCGTGAAATTCCCGTGGATGTACGAGTGGTTGCGGCGACGCATCAGGATCTGCGGCAGCGTGTCCAAGAAGGCCTGTTCCGCGCTGACCTGTACTTTCGTCTCAACGTCATCGAGCTGCGGATGCCGCCGCTGCGCGAACGGCGCGAGGACATCGAGCCGCTGGCGCAGCACTTTCTGGCGGCGTTCAACCAGCGGATGGGCTGTGAATTCAAAGGTTTTGACCCAGACGCGCTGGCGGTGCTGGAGTCACTGCCGTACCCAGGCAACGTTCGGGAGCTGGAGAACATCATCGAGCGCGCGGTGGCGCTGGAGACCGCCGACCGCATCACCACGGCGCATTTGCCGGATCCCGGTTCGCGCGAGCTGCTGCGCCAGTCGCAGCCGATTCGTCAGGTGGAGATCGCGCCGCCGGTGACGCCGGCGGAGGCTGTACAGCGCGCGGTGGCGGCGATCGACGGCTGGTTTGGCCAGCCCAACGCCACGATTGAGATGGAGCCACTCGTCGAGCGCTTCGAGCGAGGCATCCTCGACAGCGCGTTGCGCCACAGCGGTGGCAACAAGACCGAAGCAGCGCGGCTGTTGGGCATGTCGTTTCGCTCGATGCGCTACAAATTGGCCAAAGGCGACGGCGAATCCGGCGCGAGCTGATCGGTGACAAATTTTGTCATATCGGCGCAAAGCAAGTGAGTTCATTGCGAAGTTTGTGGTTGTTGCCCGCCCGTCCGGCAGGCTCTTGGTGGCTTGAGGGCGCCGATCGACACATTTCGTCACATGCCCGCGCGCCGCGCCGCACCGAGTGACAAAAAACGTCAATTGGCACCCACAACAACGCTGATTGCCGTGGCCGGCAAGCATGCGATGGTCGCGGGAAAATCAACATGATCTTAGATTGCAGCAGGTTGCAGATCTGGCGACAAGTTGGCACGCTCCCTGCAATGCCTTGGAATGTGCCCCGGCCGACGCCCTGGAGGGTCTTGGGATGGCGGAGCGGGCATGGTTCCATCGGTGTCGATGGAAACCGGTGGAACAGCCTGTCAGCATCTCCTCTGGAGCTGCGGGGCACATCCTGGGAAACGCTCTCGCGTCACCCGGGTTTTTTCTGGAGGAACCAGCATGTTGAAGAATCTTCGCAGCAAGAAAGGCTTTACCCTCATCGAATTGATGATCGTGGTCGCGATTATCGCCATCTTGGCGGTTGTCGCGGTGCCGCAGTTCACCAAGTACATGCGTTCGGCGAAGGCGGCGGAAGCCACCGAGATGCTCGACCTGATCAAGAAGGGCTCGGCGACCTACTACACCACGCCGCGTACCAACCCGGACGGCACGCACATCGATTGCCGCTTCCCGATCTCCACCCAGATCACGCCGGTCGGCGCGACCTCGTGCTGCGTTACGGGCAACGGCCCGGACACGGACACGGATGACCGCTGCGACGCCAATGCGGCTGACTGGGACA
>CAIPXZ010000251.1 GCA_903869075.1 uncultured Myxococcales bacterium
CCGCCCAGTTCCCGGCGTGTCGCACATCCACCTGCAGCGGCACCGCCAGCTCCCCCGCCGCCATCATGGCCGCGCGCAGCAGCAGCTCCACCGCGGCGATCTCCGCTTCGGGCGCTTCCAGCACCAGTTCGTCGTGGACTTGCAGCAGCATTTTGGCCTGTAAGTTCGCGGCTTTCAGCTCCGCCGCCACCGTCAACATCGCCCGCTTGATCAGGTCCGCGGCAGTGCCTTGCACCGGGGTGTTCACCGCCACGCGCTCCGCTGCCGCCTTGTCGCCCTGGTTCTGGCTTCCGAGGTTCGGCACTTGCCGCCGCCGGCCAAACAGCGTCCGCACCTCGCCGGTCCGCCGCGCGTCCTCCAGCGTCCGCTCCATGAAGCCGCGCACGCCGGGAAACTGCTGAAAATACAAGTCAATGAACGCCTTGGCGTCTTTTTGCGACACGCCGATCTCGCGGCTCAGCCGTTGCGGGCCCATGCCATACAACACCCCAAAATTGATGGTCTTCGCCGCGCTGCGCTGCTCGGCCGTGACCATCTCCGGAAACACGTTGAACATCCGCGCCGCCGTCTCGCGGTGGATGTCGCGGCCGTGCTGGAACGCCGTCAGCAGGCCCGGATCGTGCGCCAGGTGCGCCATCACGCGCAGCTCGATCTGGCTGTAATCCGCTGAAATTAGGACGGAACCCGGCGGCGCGACGAACGCCTGGCGAATCCGCCGCCCCTCGGTCGAGCGCACCGGGATGTTCTGCAGGTTCGGCTCGATGGACGACAGCCGCCCCGTCGCCGCCACCGCTTGCTGAAAACACGTGTGAACACGCCCAGTTTGCGGCTGGATCTGCTCCGGCAGCGCGTCCGTGTACGTGCCCTTGAGCTTGGTCAGCTGCCGCCAGCGCAGCACGTGAGCCGGCAGCGGGTGCACGTCCGTGAGGCCTTCCAGCACGCTCTGGTCGGTGGAAAAGCCGCTCTGCGTCCGCTTTTTCGCCGGCAGGTTGAGCTTTTGGAACAGCACCTCGCCCAGCTGCGTCGGCGAGCCAACGTTGAACGGCCCGCCGGCGAGCGTGTGAATCTGCGCCTCTTCACCGGCGATCTCCGCCGCCAGCCAGTCGCTCTGCCGCTTGAGCTCGGCGACGTCCACGCCAATCCCGGCGAATTCCATGTCCGCCAGCACGCCCGACAGCGGCAGCTCCAGGTCCGTGTACAGCGCCAGCAGGCCGTTCTCCGCCAGCAGCGGCCGCAACTCCAGCTCGCTCAGGCGCGTCAGGTACGCGCGCCGGCCGAGGTGCTCGGCGGCGGCTTCGATCGGCACCGCGTCCCAGCCGGTCTGTGCCTTGCCCTTGCCGAGCAGCTCCGCGTCGTCGACAATCGGCTGATTGCAGTACGATTGCGCGATGTTGCGCAGCGTGTGGCTATGCCGCTCCGGCTCGTGCAGGTAGCTCGCCAGCATCGGGTCGCCGGCCCAGCCGTGCACCTCCAGACCGGCGCGGCGCAAGGCGATCCCGTCGTATTTGGCGTGGTGGCCGATCTTGGCGATCTGCGGGTTCTGCAGCACCGGCGCCAGTACCCGCAGCACGTCGTCGACGGCCAGCTGCGCCCCTAAAGCCCGATGCCGCATCGGTACATACGCGACATGCAGCGGCGACCAGCACAGCCCCAAGCCGACAAGCTCGCCCCACATCGGCATCAGCCGCTCGGGATCGGCGTGGCTCTGTACCGCGCAGATCGCCACATGGCGCGTCGAGCGAATTTGCTCGACAATCCCCGCCAAGTCCTTGAGATTTGTGATGGTTTCGATAGCGACGCGCGGCGTCTCCGCCTCGGTCACGGGTTCCGCGTACTCGGCGGTCAGCCGCTTGAAGCCCAGCTCGGCGAACGTCGCCGCCAGCGCCTGCCGGTGCTCCGCCTTCGGCTTGAGGTCGTCAAGCGCGAACGGCAGCACCGCGTCGACCTTGAGCGCCACCAGCTTTTGCGCCAGCCGCGCCGCGTCGTGGGACGCCCGCAGCAGCTCCTGCGCCCGCGGCGGCGTCACTTCGTCGATGTGCGCGTAGATCGCGTCAAGCGAGCCCCAGTCGGTCAGCAGCTTGACCGCGCCTTTCTCGCCAATGCCGCGCACGCCGGGGATGTTGTCCGCGGTGTCGCCCATGATCGCCAGCAGATCGCCGACCTGGTCGCGCCGCACGCCCCACTTGGCCAGCACGCCTTTCTCGTCGTAGATCAAGCTCTTGCCGTCGTCGAGTTGGCGGATGCCGGCCGTGTCACCGTGCGCGTCGACGACGAGCTGCATCAGGTCCTTGTCGCCCGAGACGATCAGCACGTCATGACCCGCCGCCTGGCCCTGCGTCGCCAGCGTGGCGATCAGGTCGTCCGCCTCGAGCCCGGGAATGCCCAGCACCGGCAGGCCAAATTCCTCGGCCACGCGCGTGGCGATCGGCCACTGCTGCGCCAGATCCTCCGGCATGTCCGGGCGATTCGCCTTGTAATTCGCGTCCATCTCGTGGCGAAACGTCGGCCCGGAGACGTCAAAGCAGACCGCGACCTTGTCCGGCTTCCGCTCGCGCAGCAGCTTTTGCAGCATCGACACGAAGCCGAACACCGCGCCGGTCGGCTTGCCCGTCGGCGAAGCGAGGTGGCGGACGGCGAAGTAGGCGCGAAACAGCGCGTGCGAGCCATCGATCAGCAGCAGTGTCGGGCGACGATCGGCCATGTCACCCTCCGCCTGGTTTACGGGCAGGCCATGCCGCAGTCGAGCTTGCACTCGCTGGCGCACGCGGAATCCCACGCGTCGGTGCAGCAGAACGAGTCGTTGGCGCAGACGCACGACTCACAGGCGCAGCCGTTACAGGTCGGCACGTCGCTGGCCATGCAGCCGGGCGTGCAGTCTTTCGGGCAGCTGGCCTTGTCTTCGCCGGGGTCGCAGTTGCCGTCACCGCAGTACGCCGGGCAGGTGCCGCAGTCGATGTCGCAGGTCGCGCAGGTCTCGCCGGCGCAGACGCCGTCGCCGCAGCTGGAGATCGGGCAGCTGCCGCCGCCGTTGGCGCCGATGCAGGCCTTGCAGGCGTCCTGGCAGGCGCTGCCGAAGTCGCCGTTGCAGCAGGTGCCGTCGGCTTGGCAGGCGCAGCTGTAGTCGCCGCAGGCGCCGCAGTCGGCCTGGCAGTTGGTGCAGTTCTCGTTGCCGGTGCAGGTGCCGTCGCCGCAGCCGACGCCGCCGGGGCCGACCGTCAGGCAGAAGCCGCAGTCGATCGGGCAGCCGCCGCACGTCTCCTGGTCGGCGACCGAGCAGATGCCATCGCCGCAGTAGCTGTTCGAGCAGTCGTTGGGGCAGGTCGTGCTGTCCTCGGTGCCCCAGTCGCAGGTGCCGTCGCCGCAAGTGCTGAGCACCGACGGGCACTTGGCGCCGCAGCCTTTGCACTCGCTGACGCAGTTGGAGTCCCAGGCCGTGTCGCAGCAGAACGTATCGCCGTTCGGGTAGTTGGGCTGCGGACCGGTGCAGACGCAGCTCTCGCAGCTGCAGCCGGCGCATTTCGGTGCGCTGCCGCTGGTGCAGCCGGCGTCGCAGACGCCGCAGTCGCCGGGGCAGAGCAGGCAGTCTTCGGTCGCGGCGCAGACGCCGTCGCCGCATGTGCCGGTGTTGCACTTGCCGCAGTCTTTCATGCAGCCGCCGCAGGTCTCGCCCGGGTCGCAGTTGCCGTCGCCGCAGAGGACGGTCACGGTGCATTCGAGCGTCAAGGTCACGCTGCCGGTCGTCGCCGCTGAGGTGTCGATGAAGACGATGCGCGGCAGGTTGGCGGGCGCGCCGATCGTCATCGAGAAGAAATCGGACGCGTCGCAGCCCGCGGTGTCGCACATGCCGTCGGAAGTCGGCGCGATGTCGAACATCTCGACGTCCGCGGTCAGCCCGGTGCTGTCGAGCGCCAGCGAGGCCGTCATGGTGACGTCTGTCTGGATGAGGATGGCGAATTCCGGGCCGTCCCACTTGCTGCTGTCGCAGTTGCCGTAGCCGTTGAACGCGGAGGCGCCGAGCGTGCTCAGGTCAACGGTCAGCTTGGAGCCGCACGTCAGCTGCTGCGGCGAGCAGACGCCCGGCTGGCACGTCGACGGCGCGTTGCAGCCGCCGCCCTGGCAGACGCCGGGGCCGCCGCACGAGCCGCTGGTGGCGCAGGCGACGCCGTCGGCGGCCGACTTGACCTTGCACATCTGGCTGCCGGCGTCGCAGTAGCCGATGAGGCACGGTGAGAAGTTCAAGCCGAGGCAATCGGTGTCGGTCAGGCACGCGCCCGGCGCCAGAACCGGCACGTCCGGCATGTTCACGTCGGTCACTGTCGCGTCGTCGCTGATGTTCACGTCGTCGGCGTCGATCGGCGCCACATCCTGAACATCGGCGACATCGGCGATATCCGTCTGGTCCGGCTGCACGTCCTGGTCGATGCCGTCCGTGCCGCCAGTCGCATCCGTACCCGCGGCGTCTGTGCCGCCGGTCGCATCCGTGCCCGCGGCGTCCTTGGCGTCCGCGTCCGCGGCCGCGCTGTCGTTCTTGCTGCCGTCCGCGCCGAGCACGTCGTTGCTCACGCCGTCTGTGCCGATCACGCCGTCGCTGTTGCTCGTGTCGCCACCGTCGGTTCCGCCGCCGCCGCCGCTGGTCGCGGAGTTGCCGCATGCCGCCGCGGTCAAGGCGACGCAACAGGTCAACAGGAGCAGGGCATTCTGGCGCATCGGAACCTCCATCGATCGGACTCGCATGGTGTCATTTCCGGGTGGCAATCGTCAACGCGCGCCCGCATCACGGCGGGTCGAACAGCACGATTGCGCCCGGCACCGGGTCGCCCGCCTGCCACGCGAGCACCGCGCCACGCCACGGCGGCTCGGAAAACAGCTGAGTAAAATTGGCAATCGGCGCCAGCGGCAAGTCAATCCGCGGGTCCGCCGCGTGCATCGGCACCGCCATGCCCGGCGCCACTTCCCGCACCAGCGCAGCGGCTTCGGCGCCGTCCAGCGTGTACGTCCCGCCCACCGGCACCAGCAGCACGTCCGTGCCGCGCAGCCACGCAATGTCGCTGGCGTCATACGCGCCGATGTCGCCGCAGTGGACAACGCGCACGCCGTCGGCCTCAAAAGACAGCATCGTCGACAGCCCGGCGCGCAGGCCGCGCTCCTTGTCGTGGAAGACCGGCCGGCCGCGCACCGTCAGCGTCCCCAGGTCGGCGTCGCCCTCGATGCGCCGCACCGTGCCCAGCTCCGGCGTCCAGGCGCTGTGGTCCTCATGCGCGTGCGTGCTCGCCAGCACGTCAAACGGCCCGCGGATCGGCGGCAGGCGAAACCGGC
Source organism: uncultured Myxococcales bacterium (assembly GCA_903869075.1). Taxonomy (GTDB): domain Bacteria; phylum Myxococcota_A; class UBA9042; order UBA9042; family UBA9042; genus CAIYBN01. Next base: position 5,317 of record CAIPXZ010000251.1, read on the forward strand.
CGCCCAGCACGCCCGGCTTGTGCGGATCGAGGCACAGCCGCAGCCCACCCAGCTCCAGCGCGAACGCCGCGTGGCCCAAAAAGCGCAGCTTCATCCGCGACGGCTCCAGCAAAGCTCAATCAAAATGCATGACCCCGATGTACGGCAAGTTGCGATAGCGTTCCTCGTAATCCAGGCCGTAGCCCACCACAAACACGTCTTCGATCGTGAAGCCGACCCAGGTCAGCGGCACCGCGATCTTCTGGCGCGCCGGCTTGTGCAGCAGCGTACACACGGCGACGCTGCGCGGCCCGCGCGACTCCAGATTGTGCAGCAGATAGCTCATCGTCAGGCCGGTGTCGACGATGTCCTCGACGATCACAACGTCCCGGCCGGCGATGTCCAGCGTCAGATCGTGGGTCAGCCGCACCGCGCCGGACGTCTCCGTGCCGCCCGCGTAGCTGGACACGCCGAGAAACACCAGGTGCACCGGCCGCTGCAGGTTGCGCACCAGATCGGCAAAAAACAGGATCGAGCCCTTCAGCACGCAGATCAGCACGAGCGGCTGCTCCGTCGGCGGCAGCGCCTCGATCGCGCGGCCCATCTCCGCCACCCGCGCGTTCAGATCGGCCGCCGAGAGGAAGACTTCCACGCGTTCAGTCTTGGCCATGGTTCGCTCCTACGTCAGCGCGTTGTTCATGATTTCACCCATACCGCCCGCGCCGGGCACGATGTAGTGGTGGTCGTTCAGGCCGCGCTCACGGGCCCACTGCGCGCCGGGCACATCCGCCAGTACGTCCTGCGGCGACAGCCCGCGGTCCAGCCGGTAGGCGTAAATATGCACCAAATCGGGGAACTGCGTCGTCAGGCGCTTGATGAATTCCGGCGTGACGATGAGGTTCAGGCAAAACACCTGCTTGGGCGAGCCGTCCAGCTCCGTCTGGTAGAACGAGATCGCCTCCGCCAGCGACGAGCCCGTCGCGCCCATCGGATCCGGCACCAGCAGCGTGCGATCCTTGACCGGACCGGCGATTTTGCGGCCGAACATGCCGGCGCCCGTCACCTGCGCGCGATCGTCGACGAGTCGGTTCATCAGGATGTGGTCCTGGCGCACGCGCGTCGGGTCGATGACCTCGCACAGCGCGTCAAAGCACACCATCGACGGCAAAATACCGGCGCGGGCGATGTCGACGGTCGTGACTTCCGTCGTCGGGTCGATGATCTGCCCTTCGTACACGCCAAACGGCGTCAGCTCGCGCATCCGCGTCTCGGAACGCACGGCGCGGCGCGGAAATTCGCGGTTGATGACTTCCCGCACCAGCCCGCGATACAGCAGCGTAATCAGGCGGTTCACCTCGGGCTGCACGCAATTCGGGTGGCACAGCCGCGCCAGCCAGGTCAGCGCCAGCGGGTCGTGGATCAGGTGCACCTGCGGGCCATAGCGGTGCTCGAGCTCCGCCTGGTGGGTGTGCAGATTCAGGTATGCGGTCTCGCCCATGACGCGTCTCCAGGAGACCTTGGACGCTAGGCTGCGGCCTTGCGCACCGTCAAGGCGAAAGCGGGAGCGGACGTGCAACTTCTATGTGCCAAATGCGCGCAGTGCCGCGCAGTCAGCGGATTTTCGGCGCCCGCGCGCCAAAAATTGCGGTGCCCACGCGCACGTGCGTGGCGCCCTCGGCAATCGCCACCGGATAGTCGCCGCTCATGCCCATCGACAGCCACAGGCTCGTCGGCGCGCCCGGCTTGCCGCGCAGTTGCCCAAGCAGGCGATCGCGCAGCGTCCGCAGCCGCTTGAACCATTGGCGCGTCGTCTCCGGATCTTCATCCAACGGCGGCAGCGTCATCAGCCCGCGCAGCCGCAGGTTGGGCGACCGCAGCAGCACGTCGAGGAACAGCTCGGCATCGTCCTCACCGCAGCCGCGCTTTTGCGCCTCGTCGGCGAGGTTGATCTGCAACAGCACTTCCTGCTTGAGATTTCCGCTCCAAGCGGCGCGCTGCATCTCGTCGATGCCGGCCATGTCGTCCGCGGAATGCAGCAGCGCCACCTTGCCGATCACCAGCCGGATCTTGTTGCGCTGCAAGTGGCCGAGAAAGTGCCAGCGCAGGTCCGGCAGATCGGCCAGCTGCGCGGCTTTTTCCTGCCATTCCTGCACGTAGTTCTCGCCAAAATCGCGCTGCCCGGCCGCGTAGGCTTCGCGCACGGCGTCGGCCGGATGCCCTTTGGAAACCGCGATGAGCGTCACGTCGGCAGCTTGGCGTCCCGCCGCCGTCGCCGCTTGGGCAATCGCGGCTTGAACCGTCGCAAGGTTGGCAGCAATTTCACTCATAGTGCTTCCCGCGCGCCCCAGGGCAGCACGTCGCGCGCGCCCATTTCTTCCATCATTTCAATAACCTGACACAGCGGCAAGCCCACGACGTTGGTGTAGGAGCCGCGCAGGTACTCCACCAGATAGCTGCCGACGCCCTGAACGGCGTAGCTGCCGGCCTTGTCCATCGACTCGCCGACCGAGACGTACGCGTCGATTTCCGTCCGCGTCAGCTCCTTGAATTTCACAACGGTTGTCACGGCTTGCAGCCCTTCACGGGCGCGCTTCAAGTCAAAC
>CAIPXZ010000252.1 GCA_903869075.1 uncultured Myxococcales bacterium
GACGCAACAGCTCAATGAAATCAGCCGGGTGCGGATCAGCGCGGCGCAGGCGCTCTACCTGGACAGCTACGACGCCAACCGCACGACGGGCAGCTTCATCCTCATCGACCCGCTGACCAACGCGACGGTGGCGGCGGGCATGGTCGTCGCCGATCAGCCGGCGGAAGAACGCGCCGCGGTGCACCGCATCGACCGCGCGGCGCGGGAGGCGCACAACGGCCACCGCGCGCAGGCGATCGTGCTCGCGTGCCCGGATCCGCCCGCGCAGACGGCGTTCGCCCAGGCGCTGGAGATGCGGCTGTTCCACCGTGGCGCGCACGTGCTCGTCGTCGATGCGGCGACGGCGCGCGGTCCGGACGTGGCGGCGTGGATCCAGCTGCTGTTGGCCGCCGGGCTGCTTGTGATTGTCGACGTGCCGCTGACCGACACCGCGACGCGCGATGCATTGCAGCACGCGCTGCCCGAGTGCGACCGCTGCGCCATCACCGTGACCGCCGAAGAAGCGCAGAGCGAAGGCGCGAGCGCCCAGGCTGTGCTGTGGCTCGCCGACCGCGGGCTGTTTGGCACCTACACCGTGGGCAGCCCGGGCGCGGACATCTAGAAACTAGGCGTCAATCGCGCCCTTTGTCGACGGCAGCTCCGCCGCCGCGCGCGGGTGCCGCGCCACCGCCAGCTCGAGGGCGCGGGCGAACGCCTTGAACAGCGCCTCGATCTTGTGGTGGTCGTTCTGCCCGCGGATGAGCTCCAAGTGCAGGTTCACGCCCAGCGCGATGGCCATCGCCTGGAAGAACTCGACGACGAGATCGGTGTGCAGCTCGCCGACCGTTTCCCGTGTAAATTCAGCGAGAAATACCAGGTGCGGCCGACCGCCGATGTCGATCGCGCACTCCGCCAGCGTCTCGTCCATCGGAAAGCGGCAGGAGCCGGTGCGCCAGATGCCGCGCTTGTCGCCCAGCGCCTGCTTGAGCGCCTGACCGAGCACGATCGCCGTGTCCTCGACCGTGTGGTGCTGGTCGACGTGCAAATCGCCGCGGATGTGCAGCGCGAGATCGATGTGGCTGTGGCGGCCCATCGCGTCGAGCATGTGGCCAAAAAAGCCAATCGGACAGTCGACTTGCGTCTTGCCGACGCCGTCGAGGTTCACCGTCGCGCGGATCTGCGTCTCTTTGGAGATCCGCTCGACTGTGGCGATCCGCGGTTCACTCACGCCTGCAGCCATCTGAGCACCTCCGCGACCGATGCAAAAACCACTTCCGCGCCAGCCGCATACAGCTTTTCCGCCAGCCCGCCCGACCACGCCTGGCCCGCTGGCAGCACGCCAATCGGGTAGACGCCGGCTGCCCGCGCCGCGCGCATATCATCCACAGAATCGCCCAGATACGCCGCACCAGCGACCGTCGCCTGCAGCCGCTGCAGCGCCAGAAAGATGCCGTCGGGCGCCGGCTTGGCCGCCGCGTCCTCCAGCGCCACGAGCACCGGCCAGGTCGCCTCGGCGCCGTTCAGCTGCAGCGTGTGCTGCGCCTCGGCGCGCGGCCGCCCGGTGACGATCGCCGTCTGGTACTGCGCGGTGATCGCCGCCCGCAGCGCGCTGTCGACAAGGAATGGCTCGCCGGCGATCAGCCCCTCGCCGATCTTGCCCCAGTAAAATCCTTGAAATGTCTCGTAAATCGCGTTGGCATCGACCTCGCCGCCCAGCTCGGCAATCAGCGCCGCCGTGCATTCCCAGTCGTTGTTCAGCCCGCCGCGCCGCTTGAGCTGTTCGACGCGGTCGAGCGTGACCGCCGCCAGCGTCGCTGCGCTGGCACCTTGGGCGATCAACAGGTTACGCGCCGTCTCGACGATCGCCACGCGGTAGCTGCGCGCGGTATCCACCAGCGGCCCGTCCATATCAAAAACCAGCGTCGTCAGCCGCGGCGGCGCCGTCAGCACCTTGCGCAACGCGCCCGCGGTCCGCGCCATCTGCGACCGATCGCCAATCGCGATGCGACACCAGCCGTGCAGTCGCGGGTGGCTGCCGGTGCGATTGCGGATCAGGATGCCCTCGCGCGCCAGGTGCGCCGTCACCTCCTGCGCGCGCTCGCCCATGTACGCGAGCACAAAGTTGGCATTCGCCGGGCCCGGCTCGACGTCCATCGCCGTCAACGCCGCGACGAATTCCGTACGCGCTGCCGTGACTTCCGCCACATGCGCGCGCGTCGCGTCCGGGTGCGCCATGACCGCCAGCGCCGCAGCGATCGCCGCGCGGTTGACGTTGAACGGGTTGAGCACGCGCCGCAGCGCCTCGATGTTCTGCGCCTGGCTGAGCACCGCGCCCGCGCGCAAGCCGGCCAGACCGTGGACCTTGGAAAATGAGCGAATAATGAACAGATTCGGATAGCTGGGTAGCAAATCCGCAACTGATTGTTCGACAAATTCGGCGTACGTCTCGTCGATGACAACCGGGCAGCTGACCTGCGCCAGCGTCGCCTCGATGACGGCGCGCGGGCAGACCGTGCCGGTCGGGTTGTTGGGCGTGACGAGCGCGATCAGCCCGACGTCCGGCGCGGCGATGGCGGCGAACCACGCGTCGGCGTCGAAGTCGAAGCCCGGCAGCAGCGGCACGCCACACAGCGGATTGCCGTACAAATGCGCCCAGATCTTGAACATGTCGTAGCCGGGGTCGACCGTCACGAGCGCCTTGCCAGGCAGCAGGTGCGCCTCGCAGATCGCCTTGATCGCCTCGTCGCCGCCCGCCGTACACGTCAGCTCATCGGGCTGGACGCCAAACCACGTCGCCGCCTTGGCGTGCCACTCGGCGTAGACCGGATACGTCGCGACCGTCGCCGGCGTCAGCGCCGCGCGCACCGCTTCCAGCACGAACTCCGGCGCCCCACCCGGATGCTCGTTGACGTCCAGCCGCAGGTAGCCGGCGCGCTCGAACTGCGGAATCCGATACGGTTCAACGGCTTCCAGCGCAACCCGCGACGGCAGGAACGGCTTCACGGGATCACCTTGCGCAGGTCCGTCTCCAGGATGTCGGTGGCACCGAGCCGCTTCAGCTCGGGAATCAGCCGCGGAACCAAGGACTTGCGCACCGCCACTTTCACTGCGTAGCCGCTCTGGCCGTACAGCTGGGCGATCGTCGGCGACTTCATCGCCGGCAGCTGCGCCACCAGCAGCGGCAGCCGCGCCTCGTCGATGTTCATCTCGAGAATCACGCGGTCGCGGGCGTCGATGACCGACTTGATCAGCAGCAGCAATTCCTCAATCACCGTGCGCTGTTCCACGTTGTCCAAGGCGCGCGGGTTGGCGATGATCCGCGTCGTCGAGCGCAGCAGCGTGTCCAAAATCTGCAGGTGATTCTCGACCAACGTCCGGCCACTCGCCGTGTTGTCGACGATCAGGTCCGCGTCCTCCGGCGGGAAGACCTCGGTCGCGCCGTAGCTGCGCATATAGTGAAAATCGCGGACATTTTTGCTCTCAAGCCAGCGCCGCGTCAGGTTCTCGTACTCGCTGACGACGACAAGCCGCGGCCGCGCGAGGATGGCCTCGGCGCTCAGCCCTTCCGGCGCCGCTGCGACGATGCGCACCGGGTCAAAGCCCAAGTCCAGCAGCTCCACGACGTCGGCGCCGCTCTCCTGCACCCAATCCAGGCCGGTAAAGCCCAGGTCGTGCGAGCCCAAACCTACCAGCGCCGCGACATTTTGCGCCTTGAGCACCTTGATCGTCAGCCGCTCGTCGTTGCAGTCGGGGCGGTAACCGCGATCCGGCATCCGCAGCGCAAGTCCGCAATCATTCAGCAGAATCGAGACTTTCTCGAAGATCCGCCCTTTGGGCAAAGCGAGTCGCAACATGGTCCGTCCAATGCCGGGCAACCGGCGGGGCGGGCAGTGTAGCAAAGGTCAGCGCCTCAGGTCATCCATCCGCTGCAGGAACTCCGCTGGCGGCGGCGCCAGCGCCACGCCGTCGATCGCCGCCACCGGTCGCAGCAGCACCACCGCGTTGGTCAGCACCGCCCACGCCAGCTCCGGCAGCAGCGCGTCATCCAGCCGCAGCGGCTGCACCGGCAGCTGCGCTTGCAGCGCCGCCAGCGTCGTGCCC
>CAIPXZ010000253.1 GCA_903869075.1 uncultured Myxococcales bacterium
CCCGAGGCCCTGGCCTCCCTGCCCGAAGGCGCCCCCCCGCCCTGGCGCAATGATTTGACGGGAGCGGCCCTCTGGGTCTGCCCGCCCATGGGCGAAGTGCGCGACGCCCTCCGCGACACCGGCGGCGAGCCGCTGCTCTGCGGCTCCGGCAGCTGCTGGGCCGCGCGGTACCGCTCAATGTCCGACCGCGATGCCGCCACTACTACCCTCCTGGTCAACCATCCGGAGTGGAGGACCTGGGAAGTCTGAGCGTGCGCTTCGACCCCTTACGGCAGCGTTAGGGGGCGTATGGCGCAGGGGCACTCATGTTCGGCTCTTCGGCTGAATCTTCGAAGGCGCGTTCGGCAGTACGCCATCGATCTCCGCCGAGGTGAAGCCGTACTTCGTCATGCGCGCACGGTGCTCGGCCGAGCCGAGATAGCGGCGCAGCTCCTGGTTCACGGCGTCCAGCAGACGGGTGTTGTTCTTGCTGAATGAGAAGGCGCCCGCGGGTGCGTTCCCCTTGAGGCTCGCGTCATGCGCCACTGCCTCCAGCTCCTGGTTCGCGTCGGCCAGGACGCGCCCACCGAGAGCCGTTCCCGTAAAGGCATCGATCTTTCCTGCAAGAAGGGCGGCAACGGCTTCGGCTTGATCCTTGAACGCCACGAGCTGTCCGTCGCTCACGCCCGCCGATCTTGCAGCGTGGTACTGCACCTGTGCCGGGATGACGCCCAGGCGTGCGTCGGGGCGTACCGCCACCGCTTCGTAGCTGGTCAGCACCTTCGGATTGCCACGGTGAACGACAAATCCGTCGCCGATCATCCAGACCGGCAGGCTGAACGCGACGTGCTGCGCACGTTCGGTCGTCGCGAAGATCGGCACGTTCATGTCCCAGTGGCCAGCCTGCACGCCGGGCAGCAGCTCTTCGAACGATGTCTTGTGATATTCGATGGAGGTCACGCCGATCGCGCGGAGCACGACATCAGCCAATTCGATATCCGCGCCCGCGGCCGAACCATCCGGATCTGTCCAGTAGAACGGGGGTTCGTCGAGGTAGGCGATTCTGACTTTCATGGTCCAGTCCGAGAAAAAAATGGGGACGTCGTAGCCAGCGTCAGGTTGCGGCTGCGTCCAATGAGGCTGACAGCGCCGACAGCGCCGGCCCCAGGCGTTCAGGCGGCAGGTAGCCGAAGCCGAGCCGGAATGCGCGGTCGCTCTCGCCGAACCACGTACCGCACGCGAGCTGGAGGTCGTACCGCGGCAGCAGCTCCCAGAAACGCGCGACGGCGGCGGCGTCGAACGCGTCAGCCCGCAATCGCAAGCAGCACAGCGCGCCGGCGTCGGGACGTACCCACTCGATGCGCTCGCGCTCACCCTCGCACCACGTGGCCAGCTTGTCGAGCGCGCTGGCGAGAAGGTCGCGACGCGGCGCGAGCACGTGTTCCCGGTGCTGCAACAAGATGGTGGCGAGCGTCTCGTCGAGCACCGAACCCGAGATCACCGTGTTCATCTTGGCGACCACCAGGCGCGACCGGAGGTCTGCATCCGCCACCGTGAGCCAACCCGTTCGGAGCCCCGGCGCACCGAGCGCCTTCGAGACCGAGGCACCGGTGACGACACGCGGATCGAGTGCTGCAAAACTCTCTGCCACGAGCGCGTCGCCGTAGCTGGCCTCGCGGTAGG
>CAIPXZ010000254.1 GCA_903869075.1 uncultured Myxococcales bacterium
GCCTTCCGATCCGCCGTCTGAGCCGCATCGTACGCCCTCGGATCGGCGCGTCAAGCGCCAAGATCTTGGCGTTTTCGGCCCAGCGGACGCACCCGTCCAGCCGCGGCCGGCTCTTGCCAGTCCCCACGTCAGCGTCCCCACGCTCGGAACACGCTGCGGCACGCTCGGAAATACCTGCGGCACGCTCGGAACACCCGATCCCACGCTCGGAAGTCCCTACGGCAAGCTCGGAACCACCGATCTGCCGGCGTTACCCCGCCACCGCACCCTCCAACCCATCAGCTGCACTCAAAAACGCTCTGCACCGCCGTCGGGCTGCACTCCGGGCACACGAAGAAATACAGCGTGCCGACGTCGCCCAGCATCAAGCCGTGGCTGGACCAGGTGCCGGGCGCTTCGCTGAACTCGCCTTCCGGGTCGATCTCCTGGCTCGCCAGCTGCAGGAAGAACCCCATCTCGGCGCCGCAGGTGCAGACTGGCACGCAGCCGCCCTGGATCCAGCCGGGGAAGCCGCCGAGCTTGCTGCTGCCGTCCGGCGACCACATGGCCACGAGCGCGTCCCACTCGGACGGCGGCACGGTCGTCAGCAGCTCCGCCCGCAGCTCCGGCGGCGCGTCGTCCAGCGGCAGCTCGTCGATGGCGATGGGCGCCAGCGCGCACTCGCGGACATCGTCGTCGGCATCGGCGGCAAACGACTCAGCGTCGGGCTCGACCGGCTCGGCATCGCCGACGTGCAGGAACGAAAGCAGCGTCACGGCGTCGTATTGTGGCCCCGCGCCATCGCAATCGGCGGCGACACAGCGGAACACGCGGCAAAAGTCGGTGTCGGCGGGAAACCAGGCGGCGGGAAAGTCGGCGGCGTAGAGCTGCAGGACAAAAACCAGCGGCTCGGCGCAGTTCGGGCACACCGGCCACGCGTCGAGCCCGGCGAGGTTGGGCATCCCGCCGAACTTGCTCGCCCGCACCGGCAGCGGCGAATCGGCGCGGCGCGGCCGCAGCACGATGGCCCGCTTTGCGTGTTGCCGCAGCAGCGCATCCGCCTCGTCTTGGTCGTCATCCGCGACCGCTGGCACCGGCGCCACTTCCGCCGCAACCGGCGGCGGCGGCGGCGCCGCGTCGTCCGTACCGCCAAAAAGCCGCTGCATCCAACCCATCGCCGTCCCCCGGTGCCGCGCCGGCGGCAGCGGCGGCGAGTGTGCGGGGCGCCGCGGCAGCGCGTCAAGGCGCCGCCAGTACCGCAAACCGCCGGCGTGTCCTATGCTGTGGCGCGGAGGCCGCGCATGGCACGTCGCACCCACAACCTGCTGGCCGCGCTGCTCCTGCTGCTCACGCTGCCGGGCTGCTTGGCCAAGAGCTATGAAATCCCGACCGATGAGCTGCAGCGCTTGGTCACGGTGCCGCCGCAGGAGCGCGGGCAGGTCGTGCGCGCGGTCCAGCGCCTCGCCAGCGCCGACGAGCCCGCGCGCGCGCCGGCGTGGGCGCCACAAGCCGCTGACTTTCCAGGCGATGAGACGCCGACCGACCGCGGTGACGCCGTCTACGCGCCGTACCAGCCGCGCCCGACCTTCGGCTACGTGTACATCCTGCCGCCGCTTTACCTCGGCTATGGCCCGCCGGCGTACTACAGCCGCTCGCCCGAGGTCGGTGGGCCGTCACCGGGCGGCTTTTACAGCGGTGCCACCTCACGCGGGGCTTCAACGGCGCGCGGTGACGCCAAAGCTGCCGCTGCCGCGCTCGTCGCTGCCGCTGTCGCCGTGGCGCTTGTCGCGACGATTGGCTTTGCCGCAACCGAAGGCGTGCGTTACGACGGCATCGTCGCCGTTCACCCGCACCATCCGCTGCACCTGATTGCCGCCAACGGCCGCGAGCGGCTGATTGGCCTGGACGAGCTGACGCGCTTTGACATCGACCCGACCGGCACCGCGATCATCGTCGCCGATGAAGGCGCTGGCCTCTGGCAGCGCGGCCGCGCCCCCCTCGACCATACCGGCTGGACCTGGCAGTTCGGCGGCGGCTGGATGATGCAGCAGGTCGCCCGCGACCGCGCGCTTGGAGGCTACGTTTTCCACATGAATCTCGGCGGTTTCATCAACCCCTGGCTCGGCATCGTCGGCAGCGTCGAGGCGGGCGCCGGCAGCGACACGGTCACAACGGGCGACATGTGGTTCCTGCGCTACGGCGCCGACCTCGTCTGGTTGCCGGTCCACCTCGGCGTCTGGCATTTCGGCCCGCGCATCGGCGGCGGCTTGCAGTACCTCAACACCGGCGGCGGCGACTGGGGCTACTTGTCGGCCACGCAGCCGTACGCGACCTTCGGCATCGAGTCCGAGATCGCCATGACGACTCGCATGGCGTTCAGCATCCGCGCCGGCGGGCTGCTGCAGCCCAGCGCGCCGTGGGCGAACGCGTTGACGCCGGCCGTGCAGCTGGGCCTGAACATTTACTGAGCGCCAAGTGGCGCGGAGACTTGGCAGATGTTAAGCGAATTCAAGCAGTTCATCTCACGCGGCAACGTCATCGACCTGGCGGTCGGCGTCATCATCGGCGCCGCCTTCGGCAAAATCGTCACGTCGCTTGTCAACGACATCATCATGCCGCCGATCGGCTTGGTGCTTGGCCGCGTGGACTTCAAGGACTTGTTCATCGACCTGTCCGGCCACGGCCACCACTCGCTCGCCGCCGCCAAAGCCGCGAGCGCGCCGCTGATCCTCTACGGCAGCTTCCTCAATTCGGTTCTGGAGTTCCTGATCATCGCCGCCGTCGTGTTCCTGCTGATTCGCCAGGTCAACCGCCTGATGCCGGTCGTGGCGGCGCCGCCGACGACGAAGCCGTGCCCGGAGTGCCTGTCCGAGGTGCCGGCGGCGGCGAAGCGCTGTGGCCACTGCACGAGCGTCATCGACGCGTAACCCGCCGCGCCGCGCTCAGAACCGCGCCGTCAGCGCCGCGGACAGCGGTCCCGGCGCGACAGTCACCTGCGCGTCGCCGTGCGTCAGCAGCCAAGCGACGCCCGCGCCGGCGAGCGCGATGCCCACACAACCCACGACGAGCGCTGAGGTTTTCTGCCGGCCGATCGCGTCGTGCTCCGTCTGCGCATCCGGATAGGCGATGCCCGTAATCAGCCCGGCCGCGTCGTGCTGCGCCAGCTGGCCGTTCAGCGTCGTCTGTCGGCCGCTCGCCAGCACCGCCAGCGTCACCGCCGTCGCGCCCGTCGCCACGCCCAGACCGAGGCCCAGCCAGCCCGGCCAGCGCGGCGGCGTCACCGCCGGCTTGGCCGTCGCCCCTACGTCCGGATCGCCCAGATGCCGGGTCGCGAGCGCGCGCTCCGCCGCATCCGGCGCCGCCTTGGCCAGATACAGCCGCCAGTGCATCCGCGCCGCGTCGCGATCGCCCGCCGCCTCTTCGGCTTGGGCCAGCCGCGGCAGCCACTGCACGCGATCGGGCAGGGCCGTCACCGCCTCGCGAAACGCCTGCACTGCCGTCGGCGCGTCCGCCGCCGCCAGCGCGCGGTCGCCCGCCACGACTTGCTCCTCGGCCAGCCGTACGCGAATTTCCTCGAGATAGCCGTGGATTTTGGCGTCCACTGACTTGTCGCGCTCCGGAATCGTCAGGAATTGCTGGTAGCGCTCGATGGCCGCCCGCAGCTGGCCGGCGAGGTGCGCGGCGCGCCCGGCGTTGTACAGCAGGCCCACCTGGCTCGGCGCGATTTGCCACGCGGCCAGGTACAGGGCCGCGGCGCGGTCATAGGCCGCCGCATCATACGCTTCCCGCGCAGTGGCCGCCGTTGCCGCCGCCTGTTGCAGCGCGTCCAGCGCCGAGGCCGGTGCGGCAGCGAGGACTGAGACGAGCGCGATGGTGGCGATAATGATGCGAAAGTGCGCGAACATGCAGGCGTTTGCGGCAGTTGCGCGCCGCCCGACGCACAGTACCGCGAATTGGCGGCAGGGACAAGCCAAGGCGAGCACGCGGCCGTTTGTTAGGGCAGCAGCTCGAAGGCCTTGTCGCGGCCGTTCGGCTTGCCCGGGTCGCGCGGTCGTGTCGGCTTGTGCGGCCGGTTCGGCGGCGTCGCGGCGGTCGGCGTCAACGCGACCGGCGGCGGCACAACAACCAGCGGCGCGGGCAGGGCCACCGGCGATGGCGTCGGCGGCGGCAGCCGGACGGCAGGTGGCGGCGGCGCTGTCACGCTGTGCGGCGGCTCCGGCTCTGGCCAGACCGCGTAGACAAGACCAGCGACGCCCAGCCCCAACGCCGCCGCGGCCACCAGCGGCCAAAGCGCGCGGCGCGGCGGCAGCGCTTGCTGCGCCTCCGTCACCGCCGCCGGCTCCGCCGTCTGGAGCGACAGCTCCGGCATCCGCGCGACGACCGCTGTGCGCGGAAACGCCTGCATCGATCGCGGCTTGGGCGCCGCCTGAATCGCCTCGAGCGCCTCGCGCATCGCTACCGCGTTGGCGTAACGGTGCTCCGGCAGCTTGGCCGTCGCCTTGGCGATCAGCGCGTGCAGCGCCTCGCTCACCGGCTCCCGCGCCTCGGTCCGCAGGTCCGGCAGCGGCTCCAGCTGGTGCTTGATCATCACCGCCATCGGGCTTGGATCGGCGAACGGCGGCTTGCCGCACAGGCAGGCGTGGAGGATGCAGCCCAGCGCGTACAGGTCGCTGCGGCCGTCCAGGCGGTCGCCGCGGCCTTGCTCCGGGCTCATGTAGCTCGGCGTGCCGATGGCCATGCCGGTCTGGGTAATCGACGAGTCGTGGGTCCGCGCGATGCCAAAATCCAGCACTTTCAGCAGCGTCCCTTCGCCAACGACCTCGGTCAGCATCA
>CAIPXZ010000255.1 GCA_903869075.1 uncultured Myxococcales bacterium
CGTCTTGGACCACTGCGCGTAGGGCAGCGGCGCCTCCGGCAGGTCCGCCAGCAGCGCGTGGCCCTCGGACGAACGCACCAGCCGCTCAAACGCGCTGTCTTTTTTGAGCTTTTGCAGGAATTCAAGGCACCAGCCGCAGTCTTTTTGGTGCTCCGCCAGCGGCGCGATCAGCTTGAGCGCCACCGAGCCGAGGCCTTCCGCCAAAAATGTCTGCGCCAGCAGCCAGCGCGCTTTTTCGTGCGACCCGTCGATCGTCAGCGCCTCCGTCAGCTGCGGAATCGCCTTGGCGAGATCGTGCCGCGCGAGCGAAAGCGTAGCCTCATTCGCGAGTTCCGTGGCGCGGTAGACCATGCTGGCCGCCAGCGGCTCCTGCACGAACACCGGCAGCGTACTCGGCGCTTTCAGCCGCGGCTGCGGGTCGTCCAGCTTGGGACGGCACGCGACAGACAACAGCACCACGGTCAGCAACAGCGTTTGACGCACCAGACACCTCCGCCGCCAGTATCGAACCTGCACAGCCGACTTGCCAAGCCCCTCGGGCAAACCTAAACTCGCGCGCCCCATGTGGGTTTGACCGGAGTGACAATGAGCGAGAACAGCCAACCGAATCCCGAAGCTACCCCTGAGCGCCCCGAGGCCACGCCTGAGCGCAACGACGACAAGGACGCGATTGACGCGCTCCGGGAGCTCTCGCCGAAGCTCTTTGCCCGCATGACGCGCCGCCTGCCGCTGCGGACCTTTCTGGCTGAGCTGGAGCGCCTCGATCGCGCCGTGTTCTACCGCCATTTCAAGGGCTACCGCCCGCAGAAGATCGACGCCGCGCACTTGGAGCGCGTGCTGAAAAAAGAGATCTTCGAGATCGGCAACGGCCTGCTGGCGCAGCTTGTGATCTACAACTGGGACGAAGCTGAGTACAAGCTGTACGGCGAGCTCCAGAAGGCCGTGAAGGCGATCAACGAGGACGTCGAGGCGATCGAGGCGATCACCGACGCGGAGGGCGACACGATCCTCGACCCGCTGGACGCGCTTTTCGACAAGCGCGACGTCTGCATCGCGACGATCATCAACGGCGTGCGCGTCTCGCCGGACTACCGAAAAGCGCGCTTCGCTGAAGTGAACTGAGCGGCGGCGGCTACCGCGCGACCGGCAGCAGGACCGTGAAGCGCGAGCCCTGGCTGATCTGGCTGCTCAGTTCGATGCGGCCACCCATCGCCAGCACGAGCTCCCGCACAAGCGACAGGCCGAGGCCCACGCCGCCCATGCGCCGGCTCCGGCCCGGGTCGACGCGATAGAACCGCTCAAAAACCCGCGCTTGGTCCTCGGCCGAGATGCCGATGCCGCTGTCGATCACCGCGATCGCCACGCTTGCCGGATACTGGCCGTGCGCCTCCACCTGCCGCGCCCGCACTTCAATGCGGCCACCGCCGGGTGGCGTGTATTTGATGGCGTTCTGCACAAGGTTGCCGAGCACGATGTCCAGCGCGCCGGCATCGGCCAGCACCTTCGGCAGCGTCGCCGGCACGTGGACGCTCACCGACAGCCCCGCCTCCGCCGCCGGCTCGCGCAGCCCTTCCAGCACGGTCTGCACAAGCGGCTCCACCGCCACCGGCTGCAGGTCCAGCTGCCACGTGCGCGCGTCCAGGCGCGAGAGGTCCAGCAGCCGGTTCACGAGCGTCGTCAGCCGCTGGGCGTGGCGATACAGCGGCTCGGTGAATTTCTTCAGCGACTTCATGTCCTTGGGCGGCATGTCCAGCAGCGTCTCGGCGTAGCCCAGAATCGCCGTCACCGGCGTGCGCAGCTCGTGGCTGGCGTTGGCGATGAAGTCGCGCAGCACGGTCTCCAGCGCGCGGCGCTCGGTCACGTCGCGAAACACCGCCAGCGCGCGGTGGCCCCACACTTCGTGATCCGGCAGCGGCGTCACGAGCACGTCAAAAGTCCGGCGCTGCAGCCCGCGGTGCTCCAGCTCAATCGTCCGTGCCGGCTCACCGTCCAGGGCTTTTTGGAACGCGTCCCGCAGCTTGGCGTCCGGCAGCACCCGCGCGATCGGCTGGCCTTCCGAGCTCGGCGGCAGGATCAGCACCTCGCGCAGCGCCCGGTTTGTCACAACCACGCGCAGCCGATCGTCGACGACCATCACGCCGTCGGTCATCGTGTTCAGCACCGCAAAAAACAGGTTGGCCTTGGCCTGCGGGCGACGCTTTTCGTGGCCCAGCTCGTCCGGCCCCAGCTTCTCGTCCAGCCCGTCCAACCCGGTCACCCATTGTCCTGGATGCGGAAGCAGTAGCCGACGCCGCGCACCGTCTCGATGTGGTCACCCGCCGGCCCCAGCCGCTCGCGCAGCCGCTTGACGTGCGTATCCACCGTGCGCGTCTGCAGATCCGGCGACAGCCCCCACACGTCTTCCAGCAGCACCTGGCGCGTCTGCACCCGGGCGCGGCGCTGCATCAGCGTCGCCAGCAGGCGGAATTCCAGGGCCGTCATCTTCACTTCCACGCCATCGACGACGACGATGTGCCGCGCCGAGTCCACCGTGATGCCGCCGCCGGTGATGAGATCGCTCTCCTGCGGCGTCGTCTGGTCGCGGCGCCGCAGCACCGCCCGCACGCGCAGCAGCAGCTCGCGGGTCGAGAACGGCTTGGGCACGTAATCGTCGGCGCCCGCCTCAAAGCCCATCACGCGGTCGCCCTCGCCGGTTTTCGCCGTCAGCATGATGATCGGCGTCGTCGCCGTCGCCTGATCCGTCCGCATCCGCGTGCAGACCTCGACGCCCTGGATGTCCGGCAGCATCAGGTC
>CAIPXZ010000256.1 GCA_903869075.1 uncultured Myxococcales bacterium
CGCGTGACCGTTCAGGTAAATGTGCTGCAATTTCGCCTGCAAGCCCGCCCACAGCCGCTCGCGCAGCGCCAGCAGCCGCGCCGTCTCCGCCGCCTGGTTGGTCGTAATGAGCTCCGCCGCCTCGCCAAACGCCACGATCAGCGGCACCGCCAGCGTCCCGGAGCGCAGCCCGCGCTCGTGCCCGCCGCCGTGCATCTGCGCTTCCAGCCGCACGCGCGGATTCCTGCGCCGCACATACAGCGCGCCGATGCCCTTGGGACCGTAGAGCTTGTGCGCCGTAAAGGCCAAAATATCGATCCCCAGCTCCTCGACATTCAACGGGATTTTGCCGATCGCTTGCGCCGCGTCGCAAAAAAACAGGATGCCGCGCTTTTTGCACAGCTTGCCGATCTCCGCCAGCGGCTGCACGACGCCGATCTCGTTGTTGACCGCCATGACCGACACCAGAATCGTCTGGTCCGTCATCGCCGCTTCCAGCTCCGCCAGATCAATCAGGCCATCGGGCTTGACCGGCAGGAACGTTGTGCGAAAGCCCTCGCGCTCGAGCGCGTGGTGGCTGTCCAGCACAGCTTTGTGCTCGGTGCAGACCGTGATCAGGTGGTCGCCCTTCTCCCGGTACATGTGCGCGGCGCCCTTGATGGCGAGGTTGTCCGACTCCGTCGCACCCGAAGTGATGACGATTTCCTTGTCCGACGACGCCCCGATCGCCTTGGCCAGCTGCTTGCGCGCGTGGTCCACCGCCTCTTCCGCGGCGCGGCCAAACGCATGCGTCTTGGACGCGGCGTTGCCATACACTTCGGTAAAGTACGGCAGCATCTTCTCAACGACCCGCGGATCGACGCGCGTCGTCGCGTGATTGTCCATATAAATCGGCAGCTTGACGGTCATGTTCGCTTCCTAGAGTTGCGCCAACGTCATCGTTTCCAGCACTTGCATCACCGCGGCGTTCAGGGTGTCCAGCGGGCTCTTGATCTCGCAGCCTTCCAGCCGGCTGCACTGCCCCATCAGGTCGCCCTGCTGGCACGGCGCGATGTGCTGCTCGCCGTCGAGAATCCGCACGACTTCCGCGACCGTAATCAGCGACGGCTCGCGCGCCAGCCGGTAGCCGCCCATTTTGCCCATCGACGCGTCGACCATCCCCGCCGTCACAAGCTTGGCCATGACTTTGGGCGTCAGGTCCTGCGGCAGGTGGAACCGCTCCGCCAGCTCGCGCGCGGAGAGCGTATCGCCCGCCGGCAGCGCGCCCAGCGCCTTGAGCGCCACCAGGCCATAGTCTGCTTTGCGGGAAAGTCGGAGCATCGGGGGCGCGTCCTTCTGGCGGATTCAAGTCCGACCAGCCAAGTCGCAGATTAGGACCCACCACCAGCGGTGTCAACGCAAAAGTGTCGCAACAGCCACTGCGTGTCACGGTTTTGTCAGTAGCCGCGCGGGTTTGAGGTCGGGCGATTGACACCCCAGCGCTGTCATCCCTATACCGCGCTGCCGCGCTGCGAGCGGCGCCACCACAAGAACCTGGAGATGCCGATGCCCTTGAGCCACGATGACGTGATGGAAGCGCTGCTGAGCGTGACGGAGCCGGACCTGCAGCAGGATCTGGTGTCGGCGAAGCTTGTGCGGGATCTGGACATCTCAGACTACGCGCTGGCGCTGACCATCGCGCTGACGACGCCGGCAACGCCGCACAAGGAGCGGATTCGCGCGCTCGTGGAAGGCGCGCTGCGGCCGCTGCTGGGCGAGCGCAAGCTGTACCTGACGCTGCAGGCGGACGCGCCGCAGGGCCGCTCCAAGCTGCCGAACGTGCGGCACGTGCTGGGTGTGGGCGCCGGCAAGGGCGGCGTGGTCAAGTCGACGGTCGCGGTGAACCTCGCGCTTTCCTTGGCGAAAGCCGGCGCCAAGGTCGGGCTGCTGGACGCCGACGTCTACGGTCCGAGCGTGCCGATCATGCTGGGGCTGAAGGGCCACAAGCCGGTTGTGAACGCCGATCGCAAGATCGTGGCGTTTGAAGCGCACGGCATCCGCTGCATTTCCATGGGCTTTCTGGTGGGCGAGGACACCGCGGTGGCGTGGCGCGGGCCGATGGTCGGGCGCGCGGTGCAGCAGTTCGTCGAGGACGTCGACTGGGGTCCGCTGGATTACCTGATCGTCGATCTGCCGCCGGGCACGGGCGACGTCATCCTGAGTCTTTGTCAGGCCTTGCCGCTCACCGGCGCGGTCGTGGTGTCGACGCCGCAGGACGTGGCGTTCGCCGACGTGCTGCGAGCGGTCAAAATGTTCGGGATGCTCAAGGTCGACGTCATCGGCCTCGTCGAGAACATGAGCTTCTTCCACTGCCCGGATAACGGCAAGGATTACAATATCTTTGGCCCGAGCCACAGCGCCGAGCACTGCGCCCAGCAGGAGATCGAGTTCCTGGGCCAGCTGCCGATCGACCTCGCGCTGTCCGCCAACGCCGATGCCGGCCGGCCGATCGTCGCCGCCGAGCCCGAAGGCCTGCTGGCCGGCAAGTACAAGCAGATCGCCGGCCGCGTTGCGTCCAAGCTCGCCGTGCTGGCTTTTGCCGCCGAAAAGACGGAGGCGGCGGGCGACGGCTTCTTTGGCGCCCGCCCCGGCGCGTGACAGCCGTGACACTGGCATGACAGACCACGCCGCGCGATTCGCAGCAGCTGCGTGATTTCATGGGGTTGCCACAGAATCCGGACCAAATGCATCCTTGACCGGCGCGCCAAATGGGCGTTAGCTGCCGCCACGCTTGCGCGCGATGCCCCTCTGCGGGAGTCCGGCGCGGCAAGTGGGAATCGGCTCGCGTGAACCAAACACATGACCCATGTGATGGAGGCAACGCCCATGCACCAGATGCACGTTTCCGAAGATGCCCTCAAAGTGAAGCTGCGCAAGCAAGACCCGGTCTTCGCCGAGCTGGAGCTGGCGCACCGCAGGCTGGACGACCAGCTGCTGCAGTACGAGCTGCACGTCTACCTCAGCCCGGAGGACGAACAGATCCGCCGCGAGCTGCAGAAGAAGAAGCTGGCGCTCAAAGATCAGCTGGAGGCGCTGTTGCGCCACGAGGCGGGTCAGACAAACTGACGGCTACGGCGCGCGTTCCAGCGCCTTGGCTTCCTGCCACAGCCGCTCCAGCTCGTCCAGGCTGGCGCGATAGGCCTTGCCGTGCCGCGCCTCAACGCCCTGCTCCACATGGCGAAAGCGCCGCGTGAACTTGTCCAGCGTGCCGCGCGCCGCCTGTTCGGCATCGACGCCGGCGTGGCGCGCCAGGCTCGTCAGCGCAAAAATCAGGTCGCCGAGCTCCTCGGCAATATGCACTTTGTCGCCTGATTTCAAGGCGTCGCGCAGCTCCAGCAGCTCTTCGTCCACTTTGGCCAGCACGCTCGTGACGTTCGGCCAGTCAAAGCCGATGCGCGCCGCCTTCTCGCCCATCCGCTGGCCGCGCAGCAGCGCCGGCAGGTTCAGCGGCACGCCGTCGAGCGCGCCCTTGCCGTCCTGACGCTTGCGCTGCTCCCAGGCGTCCAGGACCTCCGCCGACGTCTCGTGGTGCGCCGATTCGGCTGTCACAAACACGTGCGGGTGGCGGCGGACCATCTTGTCAGCGATGCCGCGCGCCACGTCATCCGCGGTAAACCAGCCCATCTCCTCGGCAATCCGCGACTGGAAGGCGATCTGCAGCAGCACATCGCCCAACTCTTCGCGAAAGTGCGCCAGCGCCGCCGGATCGGCCGTGAAAGGCGCATCGGCTGGCAACGCGTGCGCCGCGGCGCCCAGCCCGTCGATCGCCTCCAGCAGCTCGTACGACTCCTCGATGAGGTACGCGCGCAGCGTCGCCAGCGTCTGCTCGCGGTCCCACGGGCAGCCGCCCACGGGCGCGCGCAGGGACGCCATCACGTCCGTCAAGCGGGCAAAGCCGTCCTGCGGCAAATGCGCGGGATCAAAGCGAATTTCGGTCATCGTCGCGGTCGCCGACTACGGCTTGACGGCCGGCACAGCGCCGGGCAGCACCGGCACAACGCGACCGGTCGGCAGGATCGCCGGCCGCACCGCCACGCCACCCAGCGGCGCCGACGGACCCGCGCCCAGCACCAGCGTGCCCGCGCCGTTCAGCTGGTGGAAGTCACCGCCGACGGGCGCCCAAGCGGCCATGTGCTGGAAGTCGTGCGTGCCCTTGTCGTCGATGCGGTACAGGTTGGCGGCGAACTTGGCGCCCGTCTCCGGCGCTTTGTCAAAGCCCAAGGACTTCCACGGGATCGCCGCCTCGACGGTCCAGCCCTTGTCCGCGCCGTCGGCGTTCACGTCGCCGTCGACGACGACCTTGGAATTCATGTTCGTCTGGAACTTCGCCGCCTCTTCCCACGCCGGCTGGCGGTGGCCGGTAAAGTGCGCGTCAAAGGTCGAGCCGGCGGGCGTCCACTGCAGCTCGTAGTAATCTTCCTTGCCCGGCACCTGCAGGAACAGCTCGACGACGTCGCCTTCCCACGTCGTGTCGTCGTTCTTGGTGTGCGTGTTGCGCGCGTCATCGTCCTTGACGTTGGCGCCCAGGTACAAATTCTCATTGTCCCACGCCAGCTTGACGTCCGCCGCCATGCCCGCCGCCGACGGCCCGCCGTTGGGCTGCTTGAACGCGCCAACTGGCTGACCC
>CAIPXZ010000257.1 GCA_903869075.1 uncultured Myxococcales bacterium
CTGCGCGGCGAGGATCAAAAAGATGAAGATCACGCCGAGCAGCAGCGCCACGTTCATGGAATCATTGGACTCCCGCATCTGCTTCACCTGGCCGTCCAGCTTGTAGTAGCCGTCACCGGCGAACTTGTAGGCGATGAGCCCCGGCTCCAGATCGCCCAGCACTTCACCCAGCGACCGCGTCGTCGGCGACGCCGTGACGCTGATCTGCCGCGTGCGGTCCTGGCGCTCGATGACCTGCGGGCCAGCCTGCGGCTCCACCGACGCCAGCAGCGACAGCGGCACAAAGCCCTTCGGCGTCGCGATCTGCACGTCCAGCAGCTTCTGGATCGCCAGGCGATCGTCGTCGCGCAGCCGCACGCGGATCTTCACTTCCTTTGCGCTCTGCGCCGAGACCCGCAGCTTGCCGGCCTCCTCGCCTTCCAGCGCCGCGCGCAGCGTCCGGGCGATCATCGCCACCGGAATGCCGAGATCCGCGGCTTTTTCGCGGTTGATGCGCACGATTTGCTCCGGCCGACCCGGTGAATAGCCCACCTGCACGTCCGACAGCCCTGGCACCTTGCGGACCATGCCCTCAATCGCCGCCGCGTCGCGCTCCAGGTTGGCCATGTCCGAGCCGCGCACCTGAATCTGCAGCGGCGCTCCCGACGGCAGGCCTTCGACAAACGCCGGCGGCGTGATCGAAATCTTGGCACCGGTGCCCTCCAGGCACTTGCGCGTCCACGCCTTCAGGTCCTCCAGCGTCTCCGTCCGCTCATTTTTCTGGTTGGCGATGATGCGCCACTGCACCTTGTTCACTTCGCCGTTGGGCCCGAGCTTGGCGTAAACGGTGATAATATTCTTGTTTTCCAGCATCTTGCGCTCAGCCGCCTCGGTCCGCCGCGCCGTTTCCTGCAGGGACGCGCCCGGCTCCAGCTCGACGTCGACCATGAACTGGCCGCGATCCTCTGGCGCGATGAAGTCGGCGCCCATCAGCTTGACAAGCGCGAACGAGCCGATGAGCACCGCCAGCGCCGTCAGCACCGTGATGAAGCGGTGGCGCACGGAAAGCCGCAGCAGCGTCAGGTACGCGTCCTCCATCGCCTGGTGCACGCCCTCGAAAAACCGCACGGGCAGCGCGCGTTTTTTGCTGTGGTCGATCTTCACCGCCAGCTGCGACGACAGCATCGGGTCCAGCGTGAACGCCACGAACAGCGACAGCAGCACCGCCGCCGAGACCGTCATGCCGAACTGCTTGAAGAACTGGCCAACGACGCCGGACATGAACGCCACCGGCATGAACACGGCGACGATCGTCAGCGTCGTCGCGAACACCGCCAGCGCGATCTCGCTCGTGCCCTTGGACGCCGCCGTAAACGGGTCCTCGCCGGCTTCCAGGTGTCTGAAGATGTTTTCGCGGACCACCACCGCGTCGTCGATCAGCAGGCCGATGGCCAGCGACAACGCCAACAAAGTCATCATGTTCAGCGTAAAGCCGAGCATGCTCATGATCCAGAAAGTGCCGATCACCGACGTCGGCAGCGCCAGCGCGGAGATGAACGTCGAGCGCATGTCGAGCATGAAAAGCAAGATGATGAGGATCGCCATCGCGCCGCCGAAGACGATGGCGATTTCGACTTCATGAGCGTTTTCGCGGATGAACGTGCTCTGGTCGATGATCATCTTGGGCGCGTAGCCCTTGGGCAAGACGTTGGCTTTGATCAGGTCATCCAGGCGCTTGCCGACC
>CAIPXZ010000258.1 GCA_903869075.1 uncultured Myxococcales bacterium
AACAACCGCATGAACGAGGTCGTCAAAGTCCTGACCATCATCTCGACGATCTTCTTGCCGCTGACGTTCATCGCCGGCATTTACGGCATGAATTTTGATCACATGCCGGAGCTGAAGTGGCAGTATGGCTACCTGTTCGCGTGGGGATTGATGGTGGCGGTCGCGATCGGCATGCTGTACATCTTCCGCCGGATGGGCTGGATCGGCTCGCGACGGGCGCGGAGCCAGGCTGAACGCGATCAGGAAGGGGCACCGTGACGCGATTTTACGGGATTCTTGCCACTGTGCTCGTCTGCAGCACCCTGACGGCTTGGCCAGCGTGGGCCGGCGGCTGGAGCAAGCTCTCCAACGACGACGGTATCCTCGTCGAAACGCGGGAAGTGCCCGACCAGGAAATGCCGGACGTGCGCGGCACAATGGTGATGAAGGGCGAATTTTACGAGGTTTGCGCGCTGATCGAGGACGTCGACCACACGTGCGACTGGGCCAAACGCTGCCTCGGCTCGCGGGTCCTGAAGCGCCTCAGCGACACCGAGATGATCTTCTACAGCCGCACCACCGCGCCGTGGCCGGTGCAGGATCGCGACGCGGTGCTGCACGCGATCGCCACCGGGCTGGACCGCGGCGACGACGCGACGATGCGTTTTGAGTCGATCCAGACGCCGCTGGGACCGCCGATCGACGGCGTCGTGCGGATGCCGGTGCTCAAAGGCCACTACCGCATCAGCCGCGTGGACGATCAGACGACGCGGATCGAGTTCACCGTGCACGCCGACATCGGCGGCTGGATCCCGTCGTGGCTGAGCAAGTCGCTGAGCAAAGCCATTCCTTTTGACACCTTGGCGGGCATCCGCCGTCATTTGCCCAAGGTGCGGGCGCGGTACGCCGACAAGGTCGAGCGCTGGCAGAAAGTGCGGACGGCGACGCTGGCGGCATCGCCGGGCAGCCAGGATCGGCCGGTACCGGGTGAGGCTCAAAAATAGCGCCGACGAAGCCGCATTTTGCCGCAACCGACAAATCTCAATCGACAACTGCTGCACCGTCTGGCAGACTATCGGCCGTTTTGCGGTCTGACCGCATCCCTTTGGCGCACCCGACATCCATAAGCTTCGAGTCGCTTTGACTCCCTGAAAGGAACCGACCATGACCGCTGCTCACACGCCTTCCGCCCAACCGGCCACCTCCGGCCGCCTGCCGTACAAAGTCGCCGACATCAGCCTCGCCGACTGGGGCCGCAAGGAAATCCGCCTCGCCGAGCGCGAGATGCCGGGCCTGATGGCGTTGCGCGCGAAGCATGGCGCCACCAAGCCGCTCAAGGGCGCGCGCGTCGCGGGTTGCCTGCACATGACCATCCAGACCGCGGTGCTCATCGAGACGCTGACCGAGCTGGGCGCGGAAGTGACCTGGACGAGCTGCAACATCTTCTCGACGCAGGACCACGCGGCGGCGGCGATCGCCGTGACCGGCGTGCCGGTCTACGCTTGGAAGGGCCAGACGTTGGCGGAAGCCGACTGGTGCATGGACCAGCAGATCTTCGCCTTCGCCGGCGGCAAGACGCCGAACCTGATTCTGGACGACGGCGGCGACCTGACCATGTGGGTGCACCAGAAGTACCCGGAAATGCTCAAGGAAATCAAAGGCCTGTCCGAAGAGACGACCACAGGTGTGCACCGCCTCGTGCAGATGCACGCGCGCGGCGAGCTCAAGGTGCCGGCGATCAACGTCAATGACTCGGTCACCAAGTCCAAGTTCGACAACCTGTACGGCTGCCGCGAGTCGCTCGCCGACGGCATCAAGCGCGCGACGGACATCATGGTCGCCGGCAAGGTCGTCGTTGTCGCCGGCTACGGCGATGTCGGCAAGGGCTCGGCGCAGTCGATGCGCGGCCTCGGCGCCCGCGTTTTGATTACGGAAATCGACCCGATCATCGCGCTGCAGGCGGCCATGGAAGGCTACCAGGTCGTGACGATGGAAGAGGGCTGCAAGCTCGGCGACATCTTCGTCACCGCGACCGGCTGCTGCGACGTCATCACCGGCG
This sequence comes from uncultured Myxococcales bacterium, assembly GCA_903869075.1. Taxonomy (GTDB): domain Bacteria; phylum Myxococcota_A; class UBA9042; order UBA9042; family UBA9042; genus CAIYBN01. The sequence goes on from CAIPXZ010000258.1 coordinate 2,039, forward strand.
AGAACTTCAAGAACATCAAGGATCAGGCGATCCTCTGCAACATCGGCCACTTCGACAGCGAGATCGAGATCAAGTGGCTGGAGACGACGCCGGGCATCATCGAGGAAAACGTCAAGCCGCAGGTGGACCTGTTCCACATCCCGGCCGAGCAGTCCAACAACGGCGCGAAGACGCTGATCATTTTGGCCCGCGGTCGGCTGGTCAACCTCGGCTGCGCGACGGGGCACCCGAGCTTCGTGATGTCCAACTCGTTCACCAACCAGGTGCTCGCGCAGCTGGCGCTGTGGACGGAGAAGTTTGAGCTGGGCGTGCACGTGCTGCCCAAGAAGCTCGACGAAGAGGTCGCGCGGCTGCACCTGGCCAAGCTGGGCGTCAAGCTGACGACGCTGACGCAGGCGCAGGCGGACTACCTCGGAATTCCGGTGGAAGGCCCGTACAAGCCGGACCACTACCGCTACTAAACAGCCTGACCTGGCTCCGACACCGAGTTCTTCCTGCGAGACCTGTTGCATTTCGGACTGGATCCACGAGCGTGCACCTCCGGTGGCACGCCGCGGATGAAAACGGTTTGATCTCGAGCTTCGGTCGGCGTGTTTAGGCTCCGCGACGGACCAATTCGCCAACGCCCCGGCATGCCGCAAGCGCGCCGGGGCGTTGGCATTTTTGGCAACGGCTTGAACCGCCAGCCGTTTCTTGCCACCATGTGCGGCCATGCGACACCCTCGGTCGCCAGCAGCAAGGTCGTGGCCATGAACCGCTTGATTTTCCTCGCCTCTTTTTGCCTCTGGGCCTGCAGCAGCCCCACCACGACTGGCGGCGGCGGCACGCTGGACGCCAAGAGCGGCGGCGACGTTGGCCTCGGCTTGCCGGACGGCAGCACCGCCGACGTCAGCAGCAGCGGCACGGACGCCAGCGTCGACGACTCGCCGTTCACCTGCACAACCGGCGAGATCGCCTGCTTCAACGAGACGACGAGCAAAATCTGCGTCGACGGCGGCTGGAAGCTCAAGGACACCTGCAACGCCGGCGACGTCTGCAAAGACGGCAACTGCCTGACGCCGACGAGCTGCACCGCCGGCAGCTCGCTCGGTTGCGACGGCTTCAGCGCCGAGATCCACTGCTCCGCCGACGGCGCCTCGACCTTCAAGACGCCGTGCACCGGCACGCAGATCTGCGTCAGCGGCACGTGCCAGACAACCGCCTGCACGCCGTACATCCCGCAATGCACGCAGGGCTCCAAGACCGCCTTCCAGACCTGCCTGCCCGACGGCAGCGGCTATGACGCCAGCACCGACTGCAAGACCGGCTCGTACTGCTTTGGCGGCAAGTGCGTCAGCCTGTGCGAGCAAGGCGTCAAGTTCGGCGGCAACGTCGGCTGCGAGTACTGGAGCGTGGATTTGGACAACGATCCGACAAATCCGCCGTTCATCACCGGCAAACCGACGCCGGAGATGGTGCCGCACAGCGTTGTCATCTCGAACCCGGGCCAGTTCG
>CAIPXZ010000259.1 GCA_903869075.1 uncultured Myxococcales bacterium
CAAGTGTTCGTCCTCCATGGCATTTTTGACCCAGCGACGAGCCTCTGGACCTGGAACCAGCTCGCCTTCCCCGGCCTCGTCGACTGCGGCGCGACAATCGCCAACACCCAGGCCAACAAGATCTGGCGGGACGCGACGGACGGCGCGCTGTACGTCGTCGGCTCGTACGGCGGTCAGGAATTGGTCGCGCGCATCAAGTTGCCATGACCCAGCCGCTCGCCTTGCTGCCGCCGCCGCATTTGGCGGCCATCCGGATGCTGGCCACCGACATCGACGGCACCATGACCGTGGACGGGCGGATTTCGCTGGACGTCCTGCAAACGTGGCACGCCGCCGCAGCGCTTGGGCTGCGCGTGCTGCTTGTGACCGGGCGGTCGGCGGGCGAGGCGCTGGGCTTGGCGCGCTACCTGCCGCACGCCTCGTGGGCGATCGCCGAGAACGGCGCGCGGCTGCTGATTCCCGACCACGCGCCGGAGTTGCTTGTGCCGCCGCGGCCGACCGAGCACCTGCTGGACGTGGCGCAGCAGATCGCCGGCGACAAGCCGCTGCGGCCGACGGCGGACGCGTTCGCGCGGCTGGGCGACCTGGCGTTCGAGCGCGACGGGCGCACGGACGCGGAAGTGCTGGCGCTGCAGCACGCGGCGGCGCGCGAGGGCGTGAACCTGATTTGGTCATCGGTGCACATCCACCTGAGCGCGCACCAGCCTGACAAGGGCGCGGCGGTGCTGCGGATCGCCGAGCGCTGGGGAATTGCACCACAAGCCGTTGCGACCATTGGCGATTCCCACAATGACGAGGGCCTGTGGCAGCCGCAGCGGTTCGGCGTCACGGTCGGCACGGCGGAGATCGCCAAGCTGACGCTGCGCCACGCGCCCGAGTGGCAGACCGCCGCGCCCGGTGGCGCCGGTTGGGTCGAGCTGCTGCAAGCCTGGATGAACGTTCAGAAAAACTGATAGACGCCGATGCTCAAGTTCGGGCAAAAGCCGCTCGGGCAGCTGGCGGCGAGCAGCGGCACCGCGCCGTCGACGCGCAGGCCGGTCTTGACCATCCACGGCAGCAAGAAGCGCATCCCGACGCCGGTTGCCAGCATCGGCTGGACGCCGCCAGTTGTGCGCGCGGCGACGGCGGTGTCGACAAAACCGGCGGCGACGAGCGAGATCCAGCGCGAGTCAAAAGCGGTGAAGCGCGCTTCGGCGTTGAGCAAAGCGTAGCGCTGGGTGCGGACGAAGTTGTCGATGTAGCCGCGCACGACCGTCAAGCCGCCGAGGTAGAACTGCAGGAAGGTCGGCGCGTCGCCCTGCACGCCGGCTTGGACGCGCGCAGCGAGGTTCCAGCGCTCGCCGAAAGTCTCGAGCGCCAGCAGTTCCAGCCAGGCTTGGGAAAAGCCATTGAGATTCGAGAATTGCGTGGCGACGATCGTGTTGCGCAGCTCCAAGCTCACGCCGCGCTGGCGCACGCGGATGGTGTCGATGCGGCCAACGCGCACGCCCCACTCCGCCAGCGCGGACCACTGCCGCGGCGCGCCGCTGTCGTCGCTGCCGTCCAGCGGCAGCAGCACGTCGTAGAGCGCCTCGAGCTTGGCCGTCAGCCGCAGCATGTCGTTGCCCAGCAGGCTGTTCAGCTCTGTGCCGATGCGCAGCCGGCGGTCGGCAAAATCCGGCCGCGGCCGCACCAGCCGGTCGACAATCACCACCCAATCCAAGCGCTTGCTGAGAAACCGCGGGTCGCGCGCCCAAGCCTGGAAGCCGTTGTACACGCCAAAACGCTCGTACTGCGCGCCCAGCTCCAGGTAGCGCCCCAGCACGTTGTTGTCCGACGCGCCGACGCGCAGCCACGCCGCATCCCCGCCCACGGCAAAGGAAAACAGCGGATTGAGCGTCCAGTTTTCCTCCAGCTCATACGTCGCCACGACCTCGCCGGTCGCCACCACGCGGCCCAGGTGGCAGCCGTCATCACGTATAGACCACGGTCAGCACTACGCGACGTCGCTCGGGCCTTCGGATATTCCGAGGCGGAGGCCAACCAGATTC
>CAIPXZ010000260.1 GCA_903869075.1 uncultured Myxococcales bacterium
CGCGCTGGCGGCCCCGCACCTCGGGTCGCCAGCGCGGGACTTTCACCGTTAGCGGCGCACTGCGTCCCAATGGAGAAACGAATGAAAAACGTAAATAGATCCCGATGTCCGAAAACCGGCGCTGCGTTTGGGAAACGAACAACTCGGTCGCAGCTAAGCTCTGCCGACCGGCGCTGTTCTCCAAGCGAGCTCGTTGAACTGCTCCGTTTTGTCCAACTCAATGGCGGTCAGCTCGATGAGCAATCTGACCCTCGGCCGACTGGCGAACGGAAGACTCGGTCACTCCGCTGACAGCGCTCGCCCGCTCGGCTCGCATCGACCACGAGCCGTGCTGCCCGAATCGGGTCGGCAGATCCCCTGTCGCTACGGTTGCATCGGTCGGGAACACCGCCAGGTGAAGAGCCAGCTTCTCGATGCGTTCCTGCAGCATCGCAAGGCGTTTGACCTGCACCCTTTTGTTGCTCGTTGTCACGGTGACGTTGCCGCCAAGTTCGCGCTTATGCTTTTGCCACATTGACTGATGCCGGCGGCTTCTGCCGCGCGTGTGCCATTGCGATTCGCGCCGCGAGTCGCTATAATTCGATTGTCTTAATTTATAATAACATTCAACACTTATGAGTCGTTTCCATGAACTACCGCCTGTGGCACGGAACCAAGAAACTCAACCGTCGCAGGCAGAACTCGAGGCGGTGCGGAAAATCTGCACCACGCGCGAAGCGTCAGTGAAACTTTGGGCAGCGATGATCGAGGATCTACGTGACAAGGTGCCGAACGATCCAGCGTTCGCGGACGATTACTGCAAGAAATTATTAGAGAATCTGGACCAGTGGTTCATCCTCGCCAAGGGGCTTGCACATCTGGATGACGACCGGTACTTTAGGCTCGCGTTCCCGCAGTACGAGGAACCTGGCCGGAGCTAAAGGTGCCAACTGAGGTTGAAAAGCGCTGGGGCAGCTTTTACGCAGATGCCGGACGAGGTGACCGCGCGTTTCGCCACACGGCAGTGGTACAAGCGTGTTCTCGGGTCGAGGCGGCCCTCGACAAGAGGGGCATTCGTGCCGACTCGCTAGAAAAACGAATGATCATGGTCGCGGTCGCATCAAACAACTTGTCGCTCAATGCGGCAATCCACATCGCCGTCAAGTTGCGCAACCTGCTGTCTCATACTCAGACCCCAGCCAGTGTCCTGGAATGCCAGCGTGCGGTGATTGCCTTGGGCGAGGTTTACTCCAAATGCGAGCGCGTCTCGACGGGCCTGCCCAGCATCAACGAGTTCAACGAACTCGTTGATGAGCGAATGGCCGAGGCGGAAGAGGCGCTCCGTGTCCAAGCCGCTGTCGCGGCTGCACGGTTGGAAGAGACAATGCGGGCTCACGAAGCTGCCGCGGTAACTCGGTCCGCCAAACTTGAACGCACGCTCCTTTGGGCATCCGCCGGTGTCGGCGGGACGATCGTCCTTGCAATCATCGCACTCTTAACACGGGAGCAAGCAGGGACGCACAAGCCGGTCGAGCCGCTCGAACCGACAGTTGCCCGACAAGTGGCCCAAGTGGACCTCGACGCTGGGTCGGCCGCGCCGCCTGAACGGGACGTCATCGAGGCGAAACGAACAGGCGCGCACGTGCCCAAGCATGACGGAAAATCGCACCAACCCGTCGAGAACCACGACCCTCCAAAGATGCCCAAACCCGAGCCGGACTCGTCGCCACAAGTTGCGTCCGATCAAGGCACGCCCGTCGCTTCGTCGACAACGACGGCCACGCTCGTTAGCGCTCAACCGGAGCAATTGACTGGTTTGTCAGCGACGTCACCCTTGAGCCAGCAGTGCAAGCAGTGCGGCAGTCTGCGCTGGCGCTGCTACCCGCGCGGCAGCACCATCTACGTCACCAATTCCGGCACGCTCTGCCAATCTGACGGCGTCAACTTCTTCATTTCCGGGCGAACGAAGGCCGGCGGACTGACGCCGGCTGGATGGTTTGCCCAGTTCAGCATTGAGGTTGCGCCCGGCATCGAATACGGGATGACACAGGATAGCCGGCTTTTCGTCCCCACCCGCGCGACTTCCGGTCAGCCGTCTGGCTATTGCGAACCGTACACGTGTCAGCCAGAAACTGGATCCGACGGCGACAAAACCGGCACGCGCTTCCTCTGAACGTGGCGTGCGCGCAACTGTCGCGGGACACCCACAAAGCGGGTCCGCCAGGCGTCGACGGACGGCAGAATCGACGATTGCGTAGGTCGCGGTAGGGACGGAGGTTTTCATCCTGCCGCCTCCGTGTGCGATCCCACCGACGGAGCCGCGGCTGTGGCGCCGTCGGCTTGGCTGGCGCGCGGAACGAGAATTGTCCGTCGCTTGCAAGCGCACGCGCGAGGCAGTTATCCTCCTTGCGCTGACCCCGACAGAGACCTCACCAGCGTGACGATCAATACCATCCTGGCGAACCACGACAACGAAGCCACTTTTGACATCGAGGCCCTCGCGTCCAAGATTCTACGTATCGCCGTTTCCACGGTGTCCATGGCGAAGAACTGAGGGTCTTGTCACTGGTTGCGTTCGCGAGCACGACGCCAGCGCTCGGCAGCACAAAGGTCATTCCCGCGCGGCAAGTACCGCGCATGTGCGACGAGCAATTGTCGCGCGGCAGGTCATCGAATTCCTGCGCGACTCGGACTATCTACGTTGGGCAACGACGCTATCCCTGAAGACGGCGTTGAGCTTCTGCGCCAGAAGTCATTGAGATCAAAGGGCTGTGGGTTCTCGCGCTCACCGCCGCCGACAGACTGGAACGCCTTCCGGAATCGCTCAACGCTGGACTCTGACCCAGCACCTCCGGGATGTCACCGGCGAGCGCTTAGCTGGTCCGCACGGTCAGGCCGCGAAAGCGGCCGAGGAATTCGCTGGCGAATTGCCGCTCGCGGTGACTCAGGCTCCATGCTGCGCAAGACTCCGAGTGGACCATCAATGACTGGTGTCTGCGGCGCCACGTTTGCTCGGGGTTGATCCAACCGAACGAAGTGTGCTATTGATCCATTCATTCATGTGCGCCCAGTCGTTCATCAGTGATACGGGACTGCCATTGCGATGGAACTTCAATTCCCGTTTGCTGCCGTCGATCGGCATTGCTTCGTCAAGCGGTCGCTGTCCCGACGGCGAGGCCGCGGATTCGTTGGCGTTGCGTGTACGGTCAACTGACAGCGTCCCATCGACAGCGACCGATTGCCGCGGACCGACTTCCGTCGCGTGGTGCCATCGGACCGACGCAATAAGTTGAGCAAGCATGAGTTGGCGTTGCAGGTGAATCACTGTTCCCGACTTGCGGAGTTCCTCGAACGCCGCTTGCACGACCGCACCCTCAGCGAACGCGGTTGTCGAGTTTGTCGGGTTTGGCGGCGCAAATTCGCACAGGTCCGTGAGCGTTTCGGCAAGCGCCAGCAGCGTCGGCCGAGATTCTTCTTTTGTAGCAGGAAGCGCTTCCGTTGCTGCTTCCACCGCAGCGCGTTCAATCTCTGAAGTGCCGACGATTGGTTGCCCATGCGCTCGCGCCAGACGGGCAGCCAACCCAGATGTGCGGGTCTCGGCGTTTGACACGAGCATCGTCACACATTCGGCGATCCATCCGTCCCAAGCTGCCTTGCCGGTGGCATAGTTCAACTCTCGCTCAGCGACGCTGCGCTGTAGCACATGCAAATCATCGGGAGAAAGCGCTCCGCTTCCGCTGCCACGGGAAGTCTCCTGTTCCAGAAGAGCACGCGCGACACACAGTCGCCGCTCGGCTTGAGCGCGCTGTTGGATTGCAACCCGGAGGTGGCTGGCCACAGCACTGCCGAGCAATACACTGCCATCCGAGTCGTCCAGCATTTGCGTCGCGGTCACAGCTATCAGCAGAACCGCAAACAAACCAAATGATATTAATAACATGAGCCTCCGCGAAAGATCCGGGAATCCGAAACTGGCGGACGGCGGGATCAGTGGCGATGCGTTGGCGGGTTCGCCGGGCGCTCCAGTCGTGGCCTGATCACGCGGACTTGACTCCTCGGCAACCTCGCGGTTCGGGGCGTCCGGCGCTCCGTCGTTCTTCGTCGTCATGACTTGATCTCCTATTTCATCGTCGTGTTCTATTGAATCGTCAGTTCACCGCGATCAGTGACGCTCAGCAGGTTCGTCCGAGCACCAGACCGCCCAGGAACGAGGCAGGTGGTCCAAACGAAACGGGGGCCCGCGAAGCTCTGCAGGTGATCTTCCGTCCTCCGACGCCGAAACGGTGACAGGTGCCACGCAGATCGCTCGCGAATCCTTCGAGCGGCGGTCCGACCGGAACTCAGCGACATGAATGAGCCACACCTGCCCTGGTTGTAACGTCTGGTCGCGGCTGTTGAGGACCTCACCGTTCATGCTGACAGACGTGACGCGATGCGGCACCTTGTCAAGATTAGTGATTTGCAACCAGGTGTCGGCCCGCGGCACCAACTCTCCTTCGTCACACACTGCCCGTGGGACGACTCGTTGCACGTCGGCACACGAATCGCGCTGGTCCGCGCGCGAGGTAAAGTACCAGTCCGCGCGCAGCGCTGCCGAGCAGGCCGACAGCCCCAGGGCTGCCGCAGCCAAGGCGGCTCCAATCCCTGATTGACCCATCATTTTTCACTCCGTTGGTACGCCGTACGCGTCGCCGTCATAGTCGCCGTTTCCAGACGTGGTTGGCGTTACGCCGTACGAGATTCCGCCACCAGTCACTTTGAGCTCGATCGGCGAGGCGTCTTTGATCGCCATTGTCACCGATTTGGCAACAGCTCGGCTCGCTTTTTCAAAACTCTCTTCGTCGGCCGTGATGCGAATGCTCAGGGGCTCTTCTCGTCCAGAAATCCGCACCGGGCTGCCGTCGTTCACGAAGCTGACTGGCACTTGCAACGGCGCTGACCGCGACGCGACGTGAACTCGGCCCCCTTCCTCCGTATTCATCGAGCCGTCCGTAGACTCGATCCGCGTAACGGCGGATTCTGCGCCTGCTTCCGACGCGCGTGGAAGTAATCCAAACGTCAGCGCCTGCTGACCCGACCTGCCGAGCAAGGGAATCGCCAAAACGCTCAGCATGCCGAGGGCGAACGACAGCCGTTGCCATCGAAGCCCCTTATATGATTGGAGCACCGTCGAGTGGCCATCGACGGATTGAGCAAGCGCGAATCCGGTCGCCGACTGGAGAGTCATGCTCACGAGGGCGGCGATCGCATGGAGAAAGATTGCGATCCCAAAGAACAGCGCGACGGCAGCTGAACCGATTCCGCGACCGCTTGGAATCGAGCCGACGTTGGCAGCGAGGTATCCAATGATCGCCGCCGAGTAATTGAATAACGATCGGCTGACCTCCACAACTCGCTCGGACGCCTCTTTTGCTTGGTCGTGAGCTTCCTTCCCTTGTGGGTGTTGTTCCATGCTAGCCTCGATAGTATCGGTTCATCGTTTTGCAGGGCACAGCGCCGAACTTGCTGACATGGTCCTTGGCGTGAATTCCGCCTCTTCAACCGCCGTCGCATCTTGTGGGACGAGGAGGCTCCGAAATGACGGATGCCCCCGCGTGGGCCAAGTCGCGTCCGGCACCTCTTCTGCCCGCTTTACGACCGGTTGCGCCAGCGTATCGTGAAATGGCGCAGACATCCGCGGAATCCGCATGTCGCCGTCGCGCCTACCGCACAAGATGTCGACCCACTTGAAGAATCCAACCCACGACTCGTGTGTAGGGGCCAGTGGGTCTGGTTGAAATCCATTGTCCCGAGCGAAGACGTCGGGCGCCAGTGAGAGTCCGCGTTCTGTCGCTCTCCCGACTATCCAAGCGAGTGCAAGGTCAGACAACCCCGTCTCGCAATACCCGCCCCCAACATCACTGTGCACCCCTGCGAACCATGCCTGCTCCAGTCTCTGATCGATGCGCTCGGGGCGACCCTCGTCGTCAAGTTGTTGCTTCCAGAGCGTTGGCTCGAACAGACTGCGCCGCTCATGGATCGCGAGCGCTTGGTAGGCGTGCACCACAGAACCGCTGAGCGATGTGTCGTGAAACCACCAGTTGATGCCGAACCGCTGCAGGATAGGGCGCGCGAGCCAGTATCGCCAGCCCGGCAAGCCAAGTGCGCCAACGGTGTCCCAGACGCCGATGACCTGGATATCCGGTGCGCGGTAACGGCGGTGTTCCTCCTCGCATCCGTTGTAGACGGGCCGCGCGTGGTTTGCGCGAAACCTGCGGGCACGACTGGACGACGGGTGAGTTTCCGGCGAACGGTCGCGGTAGAGGGCAAACGCCGCGTCGATATCGTCCGCACGCTCGACGATGCCACTGTTGCGGAGCAAGCCGGCCAGGCTCCGAACCGTGTAGGCGCCACGACTGAACCCGAAGAAGAACAGTTCGTCGCACGCCTCGTAGTGCTCGACGAGGAAGCGATAGCAGTCCTTGATATTGCGGTCGATGCCAGCTCCGAATGCGCCACCGATGACGCGTTCACCTGGCCGCGTGCCCACGCCAGCGTGGTAGTAGGCGAGTTGCTCGGTTCCGTCGGGCGCGCGTCGGTCGATCGCGCGATGGAGCTTGGCGACGTTTGTGACGGCCTTGCCATCGCGCCGGTCGTTCCAGCTTCCATCGGCGCAAATAACGATGCGTTTCATGGGGCTCCGTTCACTTTGCCATGGTCGTCATGAGCTGTTCGAACAACTGATCGCTGTCGTAGGTAACAAAGATCGAAGCGAACAAATCAGGCCGCGATTGGTCGGCGGAAGTCCGTTGACCGATGCCGAGACCAGCGAAAGCGCTGTCGAAGATCTTGGCCATGAACGTCGACGTGACCCGAAACTCTGTATCCCATTTGCCGTCGGCAGCGCCATCGAGCGGCGCTGCGCGCGACCGCAACCCTGATACAACCATGCGAAATCGCGTTCCCATCGAGTCTCTCCGGGCTACTGGCCAGTCGCGTCCGATCACGCCTTGACGAAGGTCACGTCGCCCTGTTTGGCAAGCAGCTTGCCGAACGTGTCCCACGAGAACCAGAACGTACCGTTACCGAGCCCGCCCCAGCGAGGGCCCCAACTCTGGTAGCACCACACGCGCTGCTTCTCGACATCGATGCCAAACATCTGGATTTCGTGTCCGCCACGGACGGTCGCGTTGGGTGCCAGCGGGCATTCACCCGACGGCAGTGGCTGGTCGAACGACGTCATCCAGTCGATGCCGATGATGCCGGGCGCCAGAACTAGCGCGTCGAGCGCGTGGTCGAGACCGAATGCGTGCTGATAGGCGCTTACCCAGCCGCGCGCTTTTGCAGCCTTCGCGATCGCCAACCCCGTGCTGCCAGTATCGTCCGGCGGATACGCACCGGGGATGGCGTCGAGATGCGTAGCGGCCTCATACAACAGCACAGCGTCGGACTCATTCAGGATTCGTGCGGGCTGAAAGTATGGCTCGGTCATGAGCAGACCCGCCATCGCATTGCCGGTGCACGACCCAAGGTTGCCTTGGTCGAATGCCGACACATGGCGCGTGTGTATCACTGTCTTGCGGGCCGTCGCGCGCGCCGCCGAATAGTCGCGGCTCCGTGGATCATGTTCGATGTGGCGGCCAAGACGGCCGCCAAGACGGGGTTCCGGGATCACTTTCGAGGCGACAGACATGATGCCCTCCTGAGTAGGCTCGGTCAGCGAGTGCCGACCGGTGGGTTGTTCAATACCCCGCGAAGCTACATGCAGCGTGGATTGTTTGCAAGTCCGGGCCGAGCAAGAACCTCAGCGGCGGCAACCCACGACGCGAGCACAAGGATTTGGTTTGGGTCTCATCCGTGTAGCTGATTGTTTTCTTTGTGATGCAGAGGTCCTTCGGTCACATCGCGCTGCGGACGTGAAGCTCCTACGCCAGCCAGTCACTGTCAGGTCAGGGCTGTCGGCTGTCATTCCAATTGAACTGCAGCGGATGACTCGAGGTTAACTGTATCCGCCGGAACGATTAGTTCACGTAACTGTTGCACACTCAGGTGCCGTCCGACACGGGAGATCGCCAACGTCAACCAACTCGACCACGGCGAACTCGCTCGGCATCGATGCCAGACGCGGAGGGCCATGGATCTCCTCAGACTTCGTACATGGCTACCCCAAGTCATCCCAGTCTAGTCCGCGCAATTGCCTGCCGGCACGGCAGGCGCGCATTCGCACGCACGACATGTTTTTGCCTTGCCTCAACTACTGAATCTTCTCGCACGTGCAAATCCCGCTCATGCAGCCGGCGCTGTACCCGTGATTGAACAGCACCGGACACCCGTCCATGCCAAGACCGCCAGGGACACACGAGACGCCGCCACCATTGCAGTACTGCAGCGTCTGCTGGTCCGTGAAGCTCGTGCTCGCGCAGCTGAATTGGTTGACGAACGTGCCGTAGTCGTCACTCATGCACGGCGGCTTCGGCTTGCCGCAGGTGCCGCCGGGTCCGCACAGGCCCAGATTGCAGCCAGTGCCGGTGGGGCACGTCGTCGTTGCGCTGCCCCACGAGTTGCAGTCCAGCGGTCCACTTGCAACGACGCATGCGACCGTTGTGCAGCCGTCTTGGCACTTTGTCTGGCCGGCGGTGCACGCGTCGGTGCAGGTCTTATGGTCGATGCAACTGCCGCTCTCGCAGGTCTCGGAACCCGTGCATTGAAGGGCGCAGGAGCCGCAGAAATTTCCCGCCGCAAGTTGGGCTGCAGTGACATCGTCCGTCTTACCGTTGCAGTCATTGTCCTTGCCGTCACAGACTTCAAGCGCGCCGGGATGCACGCTCGGGTCCGCGTCATTGCAATCGTCGCCGCCGCATGCAACCGCGGCATGGCCGTCCTGATCGTTGTCCGCGCAAACGTCGGGCTGGGCGTCCACCTGCGGCGCGTCGTCGTCAACGGTTACGTCACCCGAAGCGAGGCTGTCCCCCGCTCCGAGGTCGGGTCCGAGCACGTCGACCGTGTCGGCTGCTTGGGTCGCCGTGTCGACCGTCGAGTCGGCGGCGGACCCACCGGATGTGGCCTTCGTGCCACATGACGCAAGCAGGAGGAAACACAAAGCGGGCACGATCTGGCGATTCATGGCATGGACTCCAATGGGTTGATTTCAAAAGTGAAGTCTGCTTGGGGGCGCGACTCGTTCGAGCGTGCGGCGCGGCTAGAACAAGGTCTTGTATTCCTCAGTCCTCTCGCTGACATCGACCTTGCTCTTGACGTCGAATTCGAACTTCGTCGCCTTGACCACGTTCCCCGCCGCGTCGGTCTGCACCGGAATCTGGTACAGTTGGAGCTTCAGCGCGCCGGCCTGCTTCGACCACGCCGTGAGCTTGCTCGCTTCATACTGGTCATCGGGAAAATCGAGCGCGAGATAGCCCGTAAAGCTGTCCTCGGGCGCAAGCTCGGTGTCGCGCGACAGGAGCCGCATCGAGCGATACTCGCCGACCAACTCGGCAACCGGGAACGTGATACCGATGTTCTGCGCGGCGTAAACGGACTTGCGACTCGCAAGATAGTTCGTCAGTCGCTCCTGGAGTTCGCGCTTGGACAACACGGGGTAATCGTTGCCGGCTTCGTCCTTGACACGGATGATCGCCCGGTCGAGCTTGAGCGCGAACTGCGTGTGATTGCGAATGGTTACTTTGAAAAACGGCGCCGGCAGGAGCCGCACGCCGATGGGCTGTTTGGACGCCGCGCCATTTTGGACGACGTTCATCGTGGCGTTCTTGAACGCGCCCGGGTCCTTGTCGGCTTCCGCGGGCCCAAACATCCGGACGGTGACGGTCAGGCCGTCGCGATCCTGCTCGGCCGGCGTTTCCTTGGCGAGTTCAAAGGTGAGTTTTTCGTCGCGGACAATCCGCGTCTGGGTGGCGCACCCCGCCGCAAACGCGACTGCGATGACGACGAGTGTCAGTTTTTGAAAAATGTGCTGCATGGGATCTGCTCCTGAACCGGCGCGTCGTTGACGCGGCGAAGTCTTCCGGCGGAGGGCGGGTTGGACACTTGTCCACAGTCCTGAGCGTCGGCGACATTGCGTATAACTCTGAAATCACGCTATATTGTACCTTGTCGGCCGTGGACGCTTCGTCCCGCGCCGAGCACCTATGACGACATCCGAAGCCTTGTCCTCGGACCTCTGCCGCGATTTCCAGCGGCACCTGGTCGAAGTCCGCCACTTCTCACCGCGCACCGTCGCGGCGTACACGACGCTCGCCGCGGCGCTGCTCTGTCACGCCGGCGATGCGTCTGCGCTGGCAGAACTTGATCGCAAGGGCGTCGTCACGTTTTTGCGGCTGGACCGAGGACGACCGACGTCAAAGGTCGGTTGGAATTTGCGGCTCTCCGGCGTTCGGGCGGTGTTTCGCTGGCTGGTCGAGGAGGGAATGCTCACACGCAATCCGACCGATGGCATCGAGCGCCAAACGGTGGTGCAGGCAGAGCCCCAGCCGCTGTCGCTCGCAGAGATGATTCGGCTCGTGACGGCGGTCGAGGAGCACTCGCGACCAGCGTATCGACACCGAAACATTGCGATCATCGAGACTTTCTTGCACACGGCTTTGCGTGTCGCAGAGGTCGTCTCCCTTGATCTCAGCCAAGTTGACCTGGCAGAGCACTTGCTGCGTGGCGTACGGCGCAAGCGTGATAAAATTTTCGCGGCGGTCTGCAATGACGTCGTCGCGGTGGCACTTGCCGACTATCTTGCCGCTCGCCCGCGCCTTGCGCGCAGTGCGGCAGAACCGGCGCTGTTCCTGTCAGATCGCGGCGGGCGGCTCTCCGTGCGAAGCGTCCAGCAGATGGTGGCGCGGTACGCAAAAATCGCCGGCATTCGCCGACCTGTGACGCCGCACTTGCTCCGCCATTCGAGCGCGACTCAACTCGCGTCGCTGGGCACACCCCTGCGCGTCGTGCAGGAGATCTGCGGGCACTCTAGCGTGACGACGACGCAACGCTACGTGCACGTTGGAGAGCGCGACCGCTTTGACGCTGCGGATCGGCTCGCGAAGGCGTTTCGAGAAGCTCGCGCGGGCTTGTAGGAGGCGCCTGCCGGGGGCTTGCATTCGGCGCGCATTCAGAGAAGGGCGAAGAGTTGCACTGCGACGCGGCGCTGTCGAAAAGGCGGCCTTCTGGTTCAGCTTGGCCGATCGTAGAGAACGCCTGCTCGGCTTGCGGGTAGTCGCGTCTGGACTCTGCTCCATTTCGTCAGTCGCAATTCGTGCAGCAAGACGTAGCAAAAGCTGCAACGCGCGCCCCGTGTTTGGATGTTCGAACCTTGACGCCCGTCAGCTTCCTTGCCATAGATCGGCTCGCCGCCTCCAAGCGGCCACAAGCGCGCCCCCAAGCGTGTCCAGCAACCAACGAACAAGACGGAAGGGACCCATGCCGAAGACGAAAGGTACAGCTGCAGAATTTATCGTGAAACTGCTCCGTGAACACCCCGACTACGAGATGCAGGTCGATGACATCTACGAGGAGGGCGAGCATGTGTGGACCAAGGCGAACATTAGCAACGCGCTCACGCGGCTGCTGGATAAAGGCGTGGTCACACGCGTGACGGACGAAAACCGCAGCGCTTGGTGGTCTATCGCGGGCTGACGTGCGCGGTGGCGCTGACGATCACGCGTGGAGCGCCGCGCCCTACGCGCGAAAGCGCAAAAAGCCTCCCGGTTTGCACACCGACCGCGCGGGAGCATTAGGCGCAACCAATCGATTTCACGAGGTTTTGCTGTGAGAGTGCAAGCTCGAACGCCGAAGAAGATCATGGGCAACATCAAGGACTTCTGCAGCGAAGTTGCGACCACAAAGCCGTTCTTGGTTCCGGTGCGACCCTCGCCCACCGCAGCGGTCGATGACTGCTACTTCAATGCGCGAGAGGAGGCAGCGCGTGCTGGCGGCGAAGCGGTGTTCGGCTGGGCCATCTACGAATGGCCGGGGGTCTTCGTCGAAGCGATCCACCATGCGGTAGTCAAGGTTGGGCAGACGTACGTCGATGTTTCGCCCAATGACGACGGCTGGATCTACTTCATCCCGGATTCCGCCGCGCCCAACGACTACAACAAGCAGAAAGGATTCGACAACAAGCGCAAGGCGCTCACGGACGATCCCTTGGTGCACCAGTTCCTTGCCCAAGCTGCAGAAAAGACTCGGTTGCAATTCGCGTATCCAGCCGGTCCTGTGCAACTGAGTCGAGACGAGGCCCGGCCGCTCCTGGAGATTTCGGACCAGCACGCGATGATCTATCGGCAGTTGCTCGAACGTTGCGGCAGGCAACAGAAATAGCGAAGTCGTTCGCGGTGTCGCTCGCGTTGAGCGGACGGCAGGCTGAACTCCGGTCCATCGCATCGGCGTCGCCGCGATGCCTACGACCTGCGGCGACACGCCGACGTCGGAATAGGCCGGACCGACAATTCGATGCCAACCGGTCGTGTGCGCGAAGGATGATTGTGCGCCTCGCACATCGGGACGATATGGGCTCCTCGGAGTTTCGTCCCGTCGGGACGAAAAACGTCAACGTGAGCGCCATGAACGGCAGCCCGCGAGCAACGAATCACGGCGCACCGAGATCGGTCGCTCACCGCGTGTCGCTGCCAGTGATCCATCCACGGACCGCACGAGCAACGGTCCCCAGTGGTGTTCTTCCTGTTCCGAACTCTGAAACGATTCGATGGTCCCACGGATGCCTCCGACAATTGAACTCGCGCGCGACTTGCGGCCGATTCGTCAGACACGGAGGCCGGCGCGAAGTAAAAACGCCCCGCACGCCACCGGTAGACAGCGCACGAAGCGGCTGATTGATCACGCGGCGAGCGAAAAAGCCTCCCCGCAGCTCTCGCAGCGGATGACGTCCTGTGGCGTTTTTGGCAGCCGAACGATGCCTGCCATGGCGCTCTGACGACGGCGACCACCATGGCATAGCACTTGCTATAAAAAATGTTGACATCATGCGCCGCCGTGGCATGCTCGTCCCCATGAGCATGCTGACACCGACGACCATCATCGACATCCGCCACGGCCTCGGCATATCCCAGGAGCGGATGGCGCAAATGCTGGGCGTCTCGTATGTCTCGGTCAACCGGTGGGAGAACGGTCACTCTGCTGTCACTGGCGCGGTGGCCGATTTGTACCGCGCATTCGCTGCGGCGCTCGCTCGGGGCCACGCGGCGGCAAAGATTTTGGCGAGTGCCAGCGGTGACCGCGGCCAATTTCTGTTCTTGTTGTACGCGATGGCCTTTGGGCCAGAAGGAGCCCCGTGATGCAGACGTATCTCAACATGCGCCCCCTCGCGGCAGGCGGCGGTGGTGACCTATACCTTGCGGAATGTCCCTACACCGGTATGACGGTCGTCATCAAGTACCTGCGGGAATTCCAACGATCCTGAGAAGCGACGCGGGTTTGCACGCGAGGCGCGCATCCTCCTCAAGCGCGTTCACGTTCGCATCGTGTCGATCATCGCGCATGATCTCGAGGCGTTGCGTCCCTACTACGTGATGCCATACTTTCCGAATGGGCCGCTGTCCAAGGTCTGCGGCAGGTTGCACCCGACGCAGTTCCTGACTATCGCGCGGGATCTTGCCGAGGCCATCGCCGCAATGCACCAGCAGAACATCGTCCACGGGGATATCAAGCCCGACAATATCCTGCGTTCGGGCCCTGAGACCGTGAAGCTCAGCGACCCGCTCGGAAACGGCGGCGGATGCACGCTCTCATTCACAGCGAATTGCGGCGGGACGCCAGGGTACGCACCGAGTGAGGTGTTTGCCGGTCAACCGATCTCGTGCCCAAGCGATGTCTTCTCGTTTGGCGCAACGCTTTTCCACATGGTCACTGGCATTCGACCTCGGGATGGGCAGGACTACGACACGGCCAAATCGGCGGCCCGCGTTCCGGAGTCGGTTCAAATTCTGATCCTCGCCTGCACGCGTGCCGAGCCGGAAAAGCGGCCGACGATTGACACCGTCCTGGAATACCTGCGGGTTCGCGTCACGGAGGCAGATTGGGCCAAGGTCAAACCGGTGAGCGGCCCGGCCCTGTCACCCGCGCAAGCGTTGGTCGTCGTCCTGCTGGTGGCCGCAGTCGCGTATTTCGGGTACAAGCTGATCCAGTCGTTCGCGAAATAACGCCATGAATGAAAACGCCGCCCCGCACTTTGTCATCTGACAGAGCACGAAGCGGCTGATTGTTCACGCGGCAAGCAGAAACGCCTCCCCGCAGCTTTCGCAGCGGATCGTCGTCGCTGCCAAGGTCGCCCGCGCGACCCGTATGTTGTACGGGCACTTGCAGGACGCCTTCTTGTACCGCCCGCCTGTCTCAGGCGGTTCGCTGTCGGTATCCGTTCCGGCGCTATCGCCTTCCCCGTTGCTGGTTCCCGCTGGCTTGCTTGCGCTCACCATCGGTCGCCGGTGCATGAGGACTTGCCGCAGAGCGTCGGTCTCGGCGTGATAACGCTGAGCCGTTTCGGTCGGCATCGCCGTCAGCGCAAAGCCGTAGTGAGCGACCTGCGTGACGTCGAGCCCAAGCTCCTTGGCTGCCACCTCGAACTTGCGGTTGTGGTACTGCGACCGGCTGCAGTCGTGGATCCCGCGGCTGAAGTTGAGCGCGTGGGCGGCCTCGTGCAGGAGCGTCGCGACAATGTCCTCGGCGGACCGGTTGAGATGTTCAGCCACGACGACAACCTCGTGGAGGATGCCGCCGTGGCCGGGAGTCGCAGTCCAGCGCAGCGCCGCGAAGTGCCCCAGGACGTTCGTGTTGGTGTGCGGATTGGGAGCCGCGAGCAGCACGACGTGAGGGACTTCAGGATGATGCGACTGCACCGCCTTCCAGACTTCCGACAATGCGATGGTCAGTTCAACAGCGGTTCCGCCCATGACGGCACCTCCTTGTCGACCGGCTGCTCGCAGTGCGGGCAGTAGTTGATGAGCAGTGCGTCGCCGAAGTCGATGTAGGCGAACCCTTCGGCGCGCAGCCGTTGGACTTTGTGGAACTTGGCGAGGAGCGGCACGGACAAGAGTGTGTCGCAGTTGGCGCACGGCACGGTCCCGTCGCTGGAAAGCAGAGCGATGAGTGACATTGGTTTTCTCCTTGAATCTTGTGTGGTTTCAGTGGACGGTCTCGGGCGACGTGAGGCGCCCCAAGGGCAATGGCGTCGTCTGGATCGCGAGTGACGACAGGTTGTGCGTGCGCGCGCCGGACAGAAGCCAGTGCAAGAGGTCTGCGGGGCAGTCCTCCGGCTCGGCGTCGGGGGGCAAGATGCCGAGGTGCACGCGCGTCAGCGGCGCGAGCTTCTCGACAGCCTTCATCGCGCCGATGGTGCCGGCGGGATCGCCGTCAAAGAGCAGCGTGACGTGACGCGATTTGGCGGCGAGCATGGCCTGGTGGTCAGACAGCTCGCTGCCCATCGCGGCGACCGCAGAGCGGATGCCCATTTGGTGGAGCGCCATCACCGAGAAAAATCCCTCGACGACGACAAGGCCAAATTCGCCGTCAGCCTCCAGGAGCGCGCGGTGCAGGTTGTACAGCACGCGGTCCTTGTGGAAGCCCTTCGGGAACCGGTACTTGCCGAGGTCCTCGGCGTCCGAGAACTTGAGCCGCCGCCCAGCGTACGCGACCAGCTGACCGGCCTCGTCGTGGATGGGAATCCCGATGCAGCCGGCGAGGATCCCGCGCGCGCAGTAGCCGATACCAAACTGCGCGGCGGTTTCTGCCGTGAGCTTCCGGTCCTCCAGGATGTGCGGATGGTCCGGAAGCAACTGCAGCTCAAGATCGAGCGGCGGATTGGCAGGCTTCTCGCGCTTGCTGCCACTGGCCGGTGCCAGGGCGCGCGCCGCGGGTGGATTCGGCTGCGGCGGGACGGCGGTTGCAGGGGCAGCCGGCGTCGGATCGTCGTCGAGAAAGAACTTCTTGAGGCGAAGCGCGGCTTCTCGAACGGAGACCTGATCTTTGGCAGCGACGAGGTCGAGCTGGTTGCCGCCGTTCTTGCAGCCGGTGAAGCAGTGCCAGAGGTTCTTGTCGAGGTCGACATGGAACGCCCTGGCGCTGTCGCCGTTGTGGACGGGGCATGGGCCGACCAGCGTCTGACCGACCTGCTTCAGGTTCTCGATGCGGTAGTAGCGTGCGAGCACGTCCGCGATGGAAATGCGCGTGCGGATCTCACGAAAGTTGACCCAATCCATGGTGTCCTCCAGAAAAAAATTGCGGGACAGCGCCGTCCAGACATTGGGCGACGCGTTTCGAAAAGTGGCTGATGAAAAAGGGGCCCGACGTCGCCACCCGTCCCGTGAGGTTCTGCGGGATGGGGGCGACGTCGGTTGGTTAAGCTGACTTACAGGACGACCGCGTTGCGAAAGTCGAGTGTCAGCTGAGGTTTTGTTGGCCGGTCACTCGCGTAGTTCGCGACCTGGCCGGCGATGAACGCCGCCAAGCCCGCCGCGCAGTACACGGTGGCCTTGGCAGTGCAAGGCGCCCGGTACGCCTCGATGCTCGGATAGAGCGTCTCGTCGTACCAGGAACCGAATTGCCCGACGCAGTAGACCATGCCGACCTCGGCACCCATGCGGGCGTCGATGTACAGCGCTGGTCGGGGCGTCAGCGCTTGCCAAAGAGCGATGCGCACATCCATCGAGTCCACGCAGCAAAGCGTGACCTCGGTGGCGCCGTTTCCGTCGAAGCGCGCTGGCCGGGCGTCAATTGCAACGCCAGTCATTTGCTCCACGAGTTCGGCAAGCGCGTCGACCTTGCGCCGGCCAATGTCCGCCAAGCGGTACCACTGGTTGGGCAGGTTGTGCGCCTCGACGACGTCGTCGTCGAACACGCGGATGCGCTCCGCTCCCGACTTTGCAAGCGCCAAGGTCGCGAACGAGCCGACCGCGCCGGCGCCGATGACGGTGATCGGGATCTGGCCGAGGCGCGAGACGTCGAGGACGTCGAGCTGTCGGTGAAAGTCCATGCGATTCACTGGTCACCTCCAGTCGGCAAGGTCGTCGTCGAAGTCCGGCCATCCGCCGCTTTGCCGATGGTTCGGTTGATACGGCTGGCGCGGAAGCCCGCGCAGGTCCGGCAAGAGCACCGGCTGCATCTCCACCACATGGGCGGTGAACAGCCGTTCGCACTCGGCGCGCAGGTTGTGGTCGGGCACGCGGATTTCCAGCGGCAGGTCGTCAAACGTCAGCCGAAACGGCTGCCAGATGTCGACCCGCGCTTTCCATTCGCGCTTCTTGTTTACCACGATGGACACGAGACACGTGTCGTTGGCCAGGCCATCGATGCACGTCTCGTCCTGCTGGCTCCAAAAAACGCCGAGCCGACCGTGGCTGTGAATCCAGGCCCGGACACGCTCCGGCTCTGGATGCGTGACAAGGAATTTCGCGAGCGCCTCCTGGTCGAGCTCGGTGCTCGCCGAGGTGCAGATCTGATCGAACAGCTGCACGTCGCCGACGAGAAGCTCGTTGGTGACGGTCGCGAGGCACGAGAACTCCCCTGTTGCCAGGTCGGTCCAGTGCCAGATGCGCTCCATGGCGTCCGCGTCGATGCGAACCCGGAGATTTTGTTTCACTTTCATGGGTTTCTCCAAGATCGGGCGCTCTGGCTGCCGCATGTACGTCATGGGCAGCCAGAGCGGTGTTGTTCGCGAGGGCGGTTGCTAATCGTCGTCGCTGTTGTAGTCGGGGTCGAAGGTCTCGATGTGCCGATAGGCGTCGCGCTCGTTGTAACTGTGGAGAAACTCCAGAATCACGGACACGAGCGCGGCGTATTGCCCTTCACCGAGGAGCTTGCCGATGCCGGGCCCCAGGTTGCCCCAGCACGGCACGCCGTCCGAGGACACGTGCGGATGCGGGTAGCTGAAGCCGGCGTCGGACCAGATGTGCACCTTGTCCGCCGTGATGGTCAGCGTGTAGCTGCCCATGTGGTAGTCGGTGCTGTCGTGCTCCAAGGTGAGCGGCTCCAGCACGATGCTGAGCTTGCCGTAGTCGACCTCGACCGACACAACCGGCGACGGCATCATCTTCACGAGCGCCGCGAATTCTTGCGCCGCTTTGGTCTCCTGCGCGGGGCGCGTTGTCGCTTCGAGCGCCACGATTTGCTCGCGGAGCTCGCCGTTCTTGCGCACCAGGCCGGAGATCTGGCTGGTCAGGCGATTGGCTTCGTACTCATTGTCGCGGATGGCGTTTTTCCAATTACGGACCATGCCGTCAACGGAAGCGACCATCCACGACGAGAACTCGGCCCGCTCGCGCTGCCAGTCGTAGAACAGAATGTACTCAGCGGCTTTCGGCAGCGTGGCGGCGAAGACGGCCTCAAGAATGAGACCCGGCTGCGAATCACCCGGCGCCTCGAACAGGCGTTCGAGGTCAAAGGCAAGGCGCACGCGCCGACCTTCGATGGACGCGACCACGAAGGTTTCGTCGCCGATGGCGAGATCAACTGGTTCCCCCGAGTGCGGACGGCCATTGACGAGATCGACGGTCGTGACGCCGTCCTTGTACGGGATGCGACATTCGCTCGCCGTGCCCGCAATGGGCCCGAGGAGCTCGATTTCGCGGCGAAACGGCGCGGCGTCGGTGTAACGCGCCGACCAGCGTTGGTAGCGGATGGTGAGGTTCAGTTTGGCTTGCCAGTCAGCGAGGTAGGCAGCCATGGTCTGGTCGCAGGGGTGCATGTTGTCCTCCGACCCGCCGAGCCGCCTCCGGTTGAGGGAGACGACTCGTGCGGGTGAACAGGGTGGAAGCGAAGGTCAGCGCGCGCCGCCCTCGACCTTGGGGACCAAGGTGATGACGTCGCCGTCGGCCAGGCCCGTCGTGGTGGACGCGCCGAGGCCGTTGACCGAGAGCGCATGGCCCTGGGCCGGAAGATCCTCGTGTTCGAGGACCTCGCCGACCGTGGCACCGGCGGCAGCTTCGCAGTGGCGGGCGCTGTGACCGAGACGCAGGACTTTGATCTGCATGATGACTTTCTCCAGTTGCCGGTAGGGTCGCGAGGACCGGCACCTCGTTGGGTTCGTTCCGCAATCGGAACGGACCCACTGGGTAAGGCTCGAACATCGAGCCGCCCCCTCTGGGTAGCTGCGCGCGTCTGGTGCGGAGGCTGGAAGCCCCAGAGGGTGCGGTTCGATGGCGGCAAAATGGGCGAGCGGCTCAAGCGCTCCCATCTGGGCACGCGTCATCCCCGCCTGCACGGGTGCGGCGCGCGTGCGCTGCCGAAAAGTCAGGTCGACAGCGCAGCAGCCGGACCTCGGTCAGGCAGGCGCCCCAGACGGGACCGCTCGAAAGGTCAGTCGGCGGATGGAGCGTCGGGCGACTCGAACTCCCGCGCGATGTGTCGGTCCACAATATCCACCGATGTTGCGAAGCGGCGAGAGGATTGCGCGCGAATCCCGGCGATCCGTCCCGTGACGTCGGGCGGGACTGCTACCGGCGGCAAGAGCCGCGCGGAAAACGGCTCCAGCGCCTGGCCGCGGGCGAGCAGTTTCACGACCGCGCGGCCCGACGGCAGCGCCGAAAGGTCTTCCGCCGAGAATGGCGGATGGACCTCACGCTGCAGTGTGTGCGCGTCTTCTGCGCCGACACGCATGATGACGAGCGAGCCGACGTTGCCGCGAACGGCGTCAAGCAGGGCCGACGGAAGTTGCGCCAGATACTGGTGCGACAGCGTCAGCCCGATGCCGAACTTGCGCGCCTCGGACAGCATCGTCGACAGCGACTCCGTCACGAAGTGTTGGAACTCGTCGACGTAGAGGAAGAACGGCGGAGCGCCCGGCGGGCGGCGCATCGCCGACAGCTGGATGGAGGACAGGAGCAGGCTGCCGAGCAACCGGCTTGCGTCTTCGCCGACGCGGCCGACGGACAGGTTGGCGATCAGCACGCCGGAGTCGTCCATGAGCTGGCCGACGTCGAGCTTGCTCCGCCGCTGCGCGATGATCCGACGGATTGGCTTGTTGCCGACGAACGCGCCGAGCTTGTTGAGGACCGGCGACAGCGCTTCAGCCTGGAGCTGTGGCCGATAGCTCGGGAACTCGACAGTCCAAAACTGCTTGACGACGGGGTCCTCGATACGCGCCGCGACTTTCTGGCGAAGCTCGTCCTCGGTCAGGAAGCGGTAGAGGAAAAGCAGCGTCGCGCGCGGGTCGGCGACGACGGCCAGGATGGCGCTGCGGAGCACATGCTCAAGCCGAGGTCCCCACATGTCGGCCCAGTGTTTTCTGAAGACCGCGACGAGGCCGGATGCGACCAAATTCGCGTCCAACTGGCGCCCGCCTTGGCGGAGCACGTTGAAGGCGACGGCGTGTTCGCGGTCGGCCGGGTCGAACACGCAGGTCTGGTTCGTGCGGGACTTGGGAACCAGCGAAAGGGCGGCCAGAGCCAAATCCCCGTGCGGGTCGAGCACGCCGACGCCGCGACCGGCGGCCAGGTCTTGCGCGATGAGCCGGAGAAGCAGCGTTGACTTGCCGGCGCCCGTCTTGCCGATGATCCAGACGTGGCGCAGCCGATCGTCTTGGAGGATGCCGAAGCGGTCGTGCTTGCCCCGGAAGTCCGTCTCCGCGAGCGTGAGCAGCGGAGTCTTGTGTGGCGAGTGGTCATACATGCGGTTGTGGATAAAGCTGTGGATAGATTGGATAAAGCGACTGCTTGCTTCCCGACGGCGTCAGCACCAGCACTTGAGACCGAGTTTCCCCGGGGAAATCCGCGGTCGGTGGATGAACGCCGAAGCGGAGCAAACGCTCGCCGCCGGGAACGTCCCGTGCAAGACGCGAGAGGTGTTCGGCCCGGCGCCATGTGGGCGTCAGAAACACGACTGCGTGGATCCACGGGAAACCGAAGACGCGGCGTGGGAACCCGTCGCGAAGCGCGGCCCGGTAGCGAAAGAACTTGGCGCGAACGCTGGCGTTGCCGCCACGCGGATCGGCGCGAATGATTTCGAAAAGGAACGTCTGCGGCCCGGCGCTTCGCGGCCCCGGAACGGTCACCGCGCCATCGGGCATAATGGCGTGCCGAAAACGTTGCGTGCGGCTCGCGGCATGGTGGAGCCGACGCAACTGGTGCTCTCGGGTGGTAACGGTGCGCGGGTCGGCGGCTTCGGCAGCGACCGCAACGTCGGTGAAGACCAGGTGGTGGCGCATGGTCTGGAAGCCGTCGCGGTTCTGGGTCGGCGTGTGTGGAATGTCGGCGATGTTCAGGCGCAGGTGGTCGGCCACGACTTCTGCACCACGACGGGCAAGGCAGTAGAGCGGTCGGCCGGTCCAGGCGTCGCGGATGCCCGGCACCTCCGGTGGCAAAAATAGCCGGTCCAGGTACCCCGCAGCCCACAGGCGCCGCAGTCGCACTTGCGCGACGCGCTGGTTGGCGCCGCGGAAATGGAGCTGGTGCACATGGGCCGCCGCGAGGAATCGGTGTCGGTACACGGACAGGAGCGCGCCCACGTCTCTCGTAGTCAGTTGAAACGGTTGCGGTTCGGTCGGGCGTTTGTGACGGCTCGTCATAGTTGTGGGTTGCAGTTCACCGCGCGGCACTGGCCCGCGTCGGTCATGGTTCAGATCCTTTGCCGTTCCAGCCGTGTTGCTGTTGAGCCCTCGCTGCCCGCCAGTCCGGCACGTTGGAAGCCGGCGCCTGTGGCGCTCGTGCTGGAAACGTGTCCGGCGGGCGGGTGCGAGGTAACACGCGCGCATACCGTCGTGGGGCGCGGTTCGCCGCGCCACCGACCCCGGTAAAGGCATTGACGCCCCGAGGACGCCGGTCAGGCTGGCCTCGGGTCTCAGCGGCAATTGATCTTTACTGGGGTCGGGGGCACGGCCCCCGCGACGGTTGCGCTCGTTCGCCCGTTGGTTGTGCGGTTTTGTTGGTTGTGTTGGCGCGGTTGCCTCTTCGTTCCAAAGGAGGAAGAGGTAGAACGTAGGGTTGTCGCGCGTTGGTCATGGTTTGCCTTCCAGCTTGTCGAGGAGTTTTTCCAGGATTGCTTTCGGCGGCATGAGACGACGTCGCACGTTGGTAGCCGTCCAACCGCCCGGGCTGAGCCCGAGTTTGGCGACCGAACAGCGGACGGCGGACACCGACACGGCTGACTCGCGGTTTTGTTTGTTGCTGCGCATAGTTTCGATGGTTAGTTGTGAAACGGAAGGTCAAGTTGTTCGCCCGTTGGCGCGGCCGCCGGCGCCACGCTTTGGGCAAGCGCGATGCCAGCGGCGAGGAGCACGAGCGGTCCGCGCCGATCGAATGGCGACAGCCAGCCCGTTCGGCGTGAGATGCGGACGTGGCGTCGAAGCGCCGGGACAGCGGTGAGCGCGTAAGCGGCGATGCTACGCAGGCGCGCATCGTGCAGACCGAGCGCTTCGGCGACCTCCTTGTAGGTCGTGGTCGCAACCGCCTCGGCCGGAAATCCGGAACGGGCATCCGTCAGCAGCTTCGCACTGTAATCGGCGGCGAACTGCCGCGCGCCGTCAAGCAGGAGCTCCAGCGCGGAGCTGCGTGGCTTGCCGTGTCCACGAATCTCGATGATGTCGCGGCCGCAGGCGCAAACAGATACGGCGCCAGTGCTCCGGCGCAGGACGACAACAACATTTTGTCCGGGGACGGCCGCAGGGAGAGCGACCAGTTCCTCGACGGAGCAACGAAGGGCGCGAGCAAGCGCCAGCCAAGCGCGCAGGGATTCTGGAATCTTGCGCGTGGTCTCAAGGGCGCGGAGCTTGCGCACCGGGATGCCGGCCAGGACAGCAAGTTGCGCCTGTCCGAGCGAAGTAGAGCCATGAAGTTGTCGTAGATGACGCAAGCGGAGAGCGAGTGGGCGGGCGCTCTCTGCGTCGGGTAAGTCAAAGGGCATGGTGTTGGGGGCCAGCGTTTGCGGGCCGTGTGGGAAAATCTGACGGCCGGCATGTCGCCTCTGGGCGACGTGGCCGGCTGTTCGCCGCCGACCGCGGAGGGGGCACCTCCGGCGCACGATGGCGCGTGCCAGATGACGACTTCGGCCTCCGGCGGCAGCGAACATAACCCATGATACCGGACAACTTCTGAACCTGTCGCGGGGTCCAGGCGGCGGGTTTTGACCCTTTTGTGCACATGTTCGTGCCGGGGTGACTGGACGAGCGTTCCGCGGCCGCGCCGCGATCGGCGCCAAATGATGGTAAATCGGTCGCTTTCAGCCGGTATTGGGGCTGACATCGGTGGGGCGCGGCGTGGCACAATGGAGGGATGACTCAGAGCGCTCTCGCCTCCCCGTGC
>CAIPXZ010000261.1 GCA_903869075.1 uncultured Myxococcales bacterium
TGCACGTCGTTTACATCAACACGAGCCTGCGCACCAAAGCCGACGCCGACGCGCTGGTGCCGACAATCACCTGCACGTCCAGCAACGTCGTCCAGACGATTCTGCAGGCGGCGGCGCAGATCCCGGACGTGCACATCTGGTTCGGTCCGGACACGTACATGGGCCACAATTTGCTGACGCTGCTGGCGGCTTACGCGCGCATGCCCGCGGACGCGATCCGCGCGCTGCACCCGGCGCACACCGCGGCAACGCTGACAGCGCTGCTGGCGCGGTTTCACCCGTTCGAGCAGGGCAACTGCATCGTCCACCACCTGTTTGGCCAGGAAGTCGTGGCGCGCGCCCGCCGCGAGTTGCCGGATGCGCTGTACACGGCGCACCTGGAGGTGCCGGGTGAGATGTTCGCGCTCGCGGCTGAAGCGGAGCGGCATGGCCGCGGGGTCGTCGGCTCGACGTCCAACATATTGGATTTTATCGGCAAACAGGTGGATGTTGCGGTGCAGCGGCCTGGATCACAGCGGCTCGCCGTGCTGCTGGGCACGGAAGCCGGCATGATCACGTCGATTGTCCGCGGCGTGCAGGCGCGGCTGGCGCAGTCGGCGCGCGATGACGTGGCGGTCGAAATCATTTTTCCAGTCGCGGCGCAGGCCATTACCCAGACCGACGACGCCCTGGGCGTCGTGCCAGGCGCGGCGGGCGAGGGCTGTTCGGTCGAGGGCGGCTGCGCGACCTGCCCGTACATGCGCATGAACCACCTGGACGCGCTGCTTGGTGTCGTGCGGCAAGTTGGCGTGCAACCCAATGCTTTAGCTGGATTTTTGCCGACGCCGCAGGCCGGTGGCGCTGCGCTCGCCGCGCGTGGCACCGTGCCCATTTTGCACATGCGCGCCTTCCAGCGCACCGGACAGCTTCCCGACGCGTTGTGCGCCGCCGTGCTCGCCCGCAAGGCCTGACCGCGCTGGCTGCTGTCAACGCCGCCCGACAGCCTGCTGCCACGCCGCCACCAGCGACCGACCATCCGGGTACGTCGTCCACGGCGGCCCGGGCCACTCTGGCACCTGCGGCACCCGCAGCGCGCCACCGGACGCCAGCTCGCGCGCCAGCGCCACAACCGCGTCCTGCCGCGACAGCCCCGGCCAGCCCGCCGCGAGCGCGTCCGGCGTTGGGCGCAGCCGCACGCTGCGCGGCGGCCGCACGTCCAGCACCAAATCGACGATCAGCGCCGGCCCGGGCGCGCCCACGTCCAGCGTCTGCACGACGCCCACAGCGACTGCGACAAGCTTGCGCGGGTCCAGCCGCGTCGCTACGCCGTCCTCGTCGCGCAGCACCAGGCCCTGCGCGTCGCGGCCCTCCAGCGTCCAATACGGCGTCTGCGCATCGCGCGGCAGCTCGGTGCGCAGCGCGGCAAAAGCGTCGGCGTCCGCGCCACGCGGCAGCTGGCTGAACGCCATCGTCCGTTCCGGCAGTGGCGCGGCGACCCGTGCCGGCGGCGCGCTCGGCAGGGGCAGCGCATCGAACGGGTTCGCGACAAGCGGTGGCGGCAGCGGCCGGCCGGCGGCCAGCGCGTCCAGCACCGGCAACGGCATCGGCAGCGGCTTGGCCGGCGTGGGCGGCCGCAGCGGCGCCAGCGGTTCCGGCACTTTCGCCGGCAGCACCGGCTCTTCGCTGGCAAATCGCGCCCAGCCGCCATCGATGTCCAGCGGCACCGGCGTCGGCAACGGGCTCAGCGGCGGCGGCGGGTCGTCAAAGCGCGGCAGATCGTCAAAGCGCGGCAGCTCCGGCTGTGGCGTCGGCCGCGTCGGCGTCGGCAGCGGCCCATCGTCAAACATGGGCGTCGTTGGCAGCGGCTCGATAGGCGTCGGTTGCGGCGCCGGTGTCGACTTGGAGGCGATGGCGGACTTGACCCAGTTCGGCTCCGCGGTCGCCGAGGACGACGCCTCCGCCGGCTCCGTCCGCCAATTCTGCCAGCGAGCGAGGGCGCCGACGGCGAGGCCCAGGGCAAAACCCGCGAGTTCGGCGGTGGAATCCGCCGGTGTCCGATCGTCCGAGAATGCAAGAACGGCGATGTGCGCACAAAGCCAGAAGATCGCCACGCTCCAGGCCGGCGCCGCCCAGCGCCGCGGTCCGCCGAGGCTGAAGAACAGGTAGTGGATCCGCGGGGTTCCGAACGTCACGGCGAACGCGCCGAGGCACGCCGCCGAGGTGGCGTTGCCGCCGGCGAACGGTTCGGCGCCGGCCAGCGCGGTCTTGCGGTAGGCGATGGCGGTCACCAGCGAGGCCAGCACCCAGAACACGGCAAAGCGGTCGCGGCCCCAGCGGTCTTCCAGGAAGGAACCCAGCACGAACACGAGCAGCAGCAGGCCAATCAACGTTGCAGGAATATTGGGAAAAGCCAGACCGTGCGTCAGCGTGCCGAGCTGCGCCAGACCTTTGTCCGGCCGTTCGAGCCACATCGGCTGGTTCGCCGCGCGCTCGGCCATCGCGTCGATGCACAAGGTCGCGAATTTGCGGGAATCGCCCGGCGCGCGCTGCGGGTGCGGCAGCTTGGGATCGTCGGTCTCGGGCTTGGTCAGGTAGCGCGCGCAGGCGTCGGTCGGCTCCAGATCCGGGTGTTCTTGCCAATACGCGTTGACGTTCTCGAACCAGGTGCCGTTGTGCGTCAAGTGGTTATGCCACGCCACCGAGCCGCTGATTCCCAGCGTCAAGACGGCGAGCGTAAAGGTCACCACTGGCCAGCGGGCCACCCGCGTATCGTCAATGCCAATCGGCAGCAGCATTGCATCCCCCGAACCCGTTCGCAGCGTACCCGCGCGGTCGCAATGCCGCAACCGCCGCCGTGCTTACGGCGCGGTGGTCAGCGGACACAGCAACCGGTCAAAAGTGCGCTCGCCCAGCTTGTCAAAGCGCACTTCGACGAGCTCCGCCGTGCTCGCCGTCACCGTGCCGACGCCGTAGCGCGGGTGGCGGACGCGGGTGTCGACCGGCCACGCCAGATCCGCTTCCGGCTCAATGACTTGCGGCGTAACGGGCGGCGCGCTCGGCGCCGGCGGACCATCTTGCCAGTCCACCGTGTGCGGCGGCAGCTGGTAGAGGTACGGGCTGGCCACGGGCGCCGCCTGCGGGTGCGCCGGCTGGTTGTGGTAGCTCAACTCCACGGAATCCTTGGCGCGCGTCAGGCCGACGAACAGCAGCCGCCGCTCCTCCGCCTCGACCTCGGCGTCGCCCCAGGACGCCTGCAGCGGGATCACGCCCTGGTTTACACCACTGATGAAAACGTGACGGAATTCAAGGCCTTTGGCAGCGTGCAGCGTCAGCAGCGCCACCGCGTCCAGCGCCGGATCCGCGGTCTCGCCCAGCGCGCCCAGCCCGCCCAGCGCCAGCAAATCCAGCGCGTTTTGCCAGCCGTCCAGGCCAGCCTGGCCGTGCGCCGCCTGCCACTGCACAAGCCGATCCAGCAGCAGCCGCGCGTCGGCCACATCCTGCTCATGCCGCGCCGAGGTCGGCCGCAGCGCGTCCGCCAGCTCCAGGTGCGCGAACAGCCTCGCCGGCAGGTCCGCGAGCGGCTGCTTCGCCAGCCACGCGCCCAGCGCCAGCCAGCGCTGCAGCTGCGCCGCGGCGAACTGCCGGTCGTGGGTCGGCGACTTCTGCTGCAGGAAGGCCAGCGCCGCTGCCATACCAGTCAGCTGCTTCTTGGCGGCAAAAGCCTGCACGCTTCGCGGGTTCCATTGACGGTTGGCCAGCACGCCGAACTGCGGGTGCACAAGCAGCGTCCGCGCCGCGTCCACGTCCGGCGTGCCCAGCGCCAGCCGCAGCACGCCCAGCAGCCACGCCACCGCCGGGCGCTCGTCCACGCGCGCGCGCGTCGGCTCCACGCACGGCACGCCGGCGCGCGTCAGCGTCTCGTGCATCGCTTGGGCGTGGCGGCGCATGCGAAACAGCACTGCGATTTCAAGCAGTTGCGCGCCACCCGCCTGCAGCCCGCGGATGCGCTGCGCCAGGTACAGGCCCTCCATGTGGCTGTTGTGGTGCCGCCGCACGACGATCTTGCCGCCGTCGCCGCGCTGGCCCTGCAGCACCGACTGCGCGCCCTGCCAACCGAGCACGGCGCGCGCGCCCTCCAAAATCTCGTTTGTGGACCGGTAGTTGACCGGCAGCTCGTAGCGCACGCAGCCCAGCCGTTGCTCCACCTCGTCGAACAGCCGCGGCGCACTGCCGCGCCACGCGTAGATGACCTGATGCGGGTCGCCAACCGCGAAGAACCGCGCCGGCGCGTCCGGCTGGTTGCCGCGCAGCGCGTCTAGAAAGGCCAACTCGCGCGGGTCGCAGTCCTGGAACTCGTCGACGACGAGCCACAGCGGCGGCTGCGGCAGCGGATGCTCCTGCAGCAGCCAGGTCGCAGCGTCCAACAAATCCGCGAAATCCAGGACATTTTGCTGCTTTTTTGCCGCCGTCACCAGCTTGGCCAGCGCCGCAAAATCGTCCTCGTGCTTCATCGCGCCGATGCGCAGCTTGCCCTGGCGCAGCGCCTCGAACCGCTGCGGCAGCCGGTTCAGGTAGCGCACCGTCAGGTTGTGCTCGGCGATGAGCTTGTGGCACAGCACCGCCCGCGCGTGCTCGTCCAGCACCGCAAAATCAGCCCGCCAGCCCAGCTCCGCCACCGGCAGCCCACCGCGCAGCAGCGCCCGCGCCACGCCGTGGAACGTGCCCGTCAGCCAGAACGCCTGTGGCGGCAGCGGCGCGCCCGTCTCGGCGGCAAGTGCTTCAATCCGCGTGCGAATTTCCCCCGCCGCCTTGTGCGTGAACGTCAGTACCGCCAGCCGTTCCATCGGCACGCCCTGCACGAGGTGCAGCCACAGCACCTTGTGCACGAGCACCGCCGTCTTGCCGCTGCCGACCTGCGCCCGCACAAGCGCCGCCGGGTCATCGCTCAGGACCGCCTGCAATTGCTGCGGATTCAGCCGCGACAAGCTCGCGTGCAGCCGCGGCTGCGTCAGCACCACTGCCGCCAGCTGCTGCACCTGCGCCGGCGTCAGCGCGGGCACTGGCGGCGGCGACGGCGGCGGTCGGGCGACAAAGTGCGCCAGCGCGTCCGGCGCCGCCACATCGGGCGTCGTCTGGCGTTGCCGCTGCTGTTCGCGCAAATCCCGGCGCAAGTCGCGCAGCATCGTCGGTTCCTGCCGCGGCTGTCAGGCCGCGAAAAACGCTTCAATCGCCGGCCGTTGCGCCAGCGCATCGGCGCGGCCCAGCTCCAACAGCGGCACCGTGTACGCCGGGTCAAACGCCAGGTAGGACAGCAGGTCACCGCCGGTATCATCCGAGGCGCCGATGCCGCGCAGCAAGTGCCGCAAAAAGCTTGGAAAATTCGCCAGCTGATCGCCAGCCAGGGCGCCCAGGTCGCGCGACGGGCGGATCATCAGCATCGGCACCACGTGCAGCGGCGAGTGCTGGTGGCGCTTTTGCTCGTCGGTCAGCAGGCCGATCGTGCCGTTGATGCGCGTCATGCGCTCGGCGTCGGCCTCCAGGCTGTCCAGGAACGCGGCGTTCAGCATCGTGCCGCCGATGTCCGCCAGCGTCACCTCGCGCATCTGGTGGCCCTCGTTCATCTCGCGCGTCTGCTCGTCCGGCCGCTGGTAGCGCACGCCGATGGCCAGCACCTTGGACGCGCCGAGGTGGATCGCCGGGCTCAGCGGCGCCGTCATGCGCACGCCGCCGTCGCCATACCAACAGCCGCCGACGCGCACGGGCGGAAACAGGATCGGGATCGCCGCCGACGCCAGCACATGGTGGAGGTGGATCGGCGTGCGCTGGCCCATGCGTGCGGTGCGCGCCCACGGCTGGACTTCGTCGGCAGCGTCGAA
>CAIPXZ010000262.1 GCA_903869075.1 uncultured Myxococcales bacterium
CACATCGGCCGAACAGCGGGTTTGCCGCCCCGGTCGATGCGCGCGCGTCCGAGATCTTCGACACCCAGCCGATGGCACCGACCGCGCCGCGCGTTGTCGTGGCCACCGCATCGCCGCTCGCGCCGACGGGAAACCGCGGAATTTCCAAGGTGACTTTGGCGGTCGTCGCAACAGCGGTGGCGCTCGCGCTCGTGGCCGCGGCGGTGCATGTCGCGCGTCCGAGGCCGCAGGTCGCCGCGACCAGCGCCCAGTCAGCGGAACCGGATGCGGTGATCTTGCACGATACATCCGACCCAGTCGCGGCACGGACGCCAGCGGCGCTGCTCGAATCTTGCCGAAAGCTCCAGGGCGGGGTGAATGCGACGGCGATGATGGACAACCGTCTGGAAGGCGCGGACGGCATCCGTCAAGGGACGGCCTACTTGGTGGCGGCACTGACGGGCTTGAAGCCGGGCGTGAAGCGCATCCTGATCACAGCGCCTTCGGGGATGGGGAAAACGACGCTGGCGGAGGACGTGGCGAGTCGGGTCTGCACGCACAATCCGGAGACATTTTTGCTCAGCCCCGGTCATCTCAAGACCACGGCGCTGCCGGAGAATTCGCGCATCGAGGCGAGCGACTGGCTGCAGCGCGCGGCGGGCTTGCCGTCCGCCTCGACGGAAGTCGCCCAGTGGCTTGCGCATGCCAGTCCCATCCTCATCGTGGATGGGCTCGACGAGATCCACGGCGCGAACCGCGCGGCGTTCATGCAGGGGATCGACGCGGTGCAAACCACTTGGCACGACGCGCGGTTTCTGGTGCTGACGCGGTCGTCCCCGTCGCTGGATTTGGCGGGGCGTAACTACGACGTCACCTTCAAGATTCCGCGGCTAGACCAACAGGAGACGCGGCTGCGCGTGGAGCGCAAGCTGGGCGATGACGCGCGGGCGGACGCGTTCTTCGCGACGGCGCGGCGATTCGGCCTCACGCAGTCGCGGATGGACGGCGAGCGCCAAGAGTACCGCTTCCTCTCCACGTTCGACGACGTGAACGCCGCGTTGGAAGCGTCCCGAACCAACGCGCTCTTCAGCCGGCGCGAGCTATTTGACAATTGGCTCCTGCTGCGGCTGCCCAAAGCGTTGAACCTGACATCAAGCGAGTCGGCACAGTTGAACGAATGGCTCGATGCGATGCTGGCGAAGCACCTCGACGGCGCCGCGGAGCAGATCAACCTGCCGAGCGCCCTGCTGGAGGCGTGTCGGCAAGTGTCCAACCGCGCGCCGCTCGACGGTCAAGCGTGTGCGGCGCTGTTTTCACGGGAGACGTTGCTGGATGACGGCGACGGACCAGGCGAGCACACTGTCGTGTCGCTGCTGGTGGCGCGCGGCGTTGCAAACCAATTGGCGGCCAAGCAGCTGGATTGCTCGATTGTCGACCGTCTTGATCAGGACGCCGCGGCCTTTTTGCTCGGCTACCCAGTTGGGCGTGACTGCGCCAAGGAAATCCTGGAGAGCATCTGCAACGCCAGCAATGTGGAGGACGCCGTGGACCTCGTCGACACGGGCCTCAGTTTCGCACGCTCGGAACGGGCGGCATGGCTGCACGCAGCTGCAAAGGCGACGCGGACTGACGCGGCCGCGCACCCCTGCGCCGCGGAAGTGCTCGCGCGCGTCACCGCCCTCGGAGCCAGCCGGTAGTGTCACCAAGGCTGTCAGTTCTGGCAAGCGTTTGCACCCCGGCAGCGGCTGGAACGCCGTGATACCGCCTGCAACAACGCAGGCGGGGAAAGTTCTATTCAATCGGCATCTTGGAAGTCAATCGTGAGACGTCTTGGAACGGCGTGAAACAAGGAAATGGCGGAAGCGCAGGAGAATCGAACTCCCCCGAGACGCTCGTCACGCCTCACACCGGTTTTGAAGACCGGGGAGCCCACCAGAACTCGGGCGCCTCCGCCGCGCATGCCACCGCGAAGCGCGTGGGCTGTCAAGGCAACGCTGGATTCAGGCGTCTTTTGGCAACATGCCGCGGGCGCGGGCGCTGAGCCAGGACGCAACGAGAAAACCGCGGGCGAAATTGGGGCGAAAAACCCGGCGATACACCCAACCCGTCACCGGCAGCGCGGTAATCATGTCGGCGAGGCTCCACATTTCCTCGTGGGCGTGGATCAGCAGCGGCGGGGCGGTCGGATCGCCTTGCGGCAGGGTGAAATCGTAGACCAAAATCGTGCGCAGCGGGTAGGTAAACAGCCGACCGAGCGGCTTCAGGTACATGATGCCGTCGACAATCGCCCGGCCAGCGGTGGCGTCCGGCGTCAGCTGGACGTTGAGTTGCGCCACTTCCAAGTGAAAGCGAAACATCGCGTGAAATCCAGCGATTCCCAGCCGATATTTGCCGCGACCCGTGCCTTCCTGCCACGGATCGGTAAACCGTACATTTTCCGCCAGCAAGGGCTTAATCGCGGCGTCGGCCAGCGCCGGGTCCACGCTCGTGTCGTACAGCAGGGCGGACAGCTCGCGAAAACGCGATTCCAACTCCGCAATCAAATCAGCATGTTGTTGCATCACTGCCTCCGCGCCGGGTCACGGCTGGTTGGTCATTGGCGGCTCGCGCTGCAAGCGCACTACCGCGGCGACGAGCATCAGCGCGGTCCAGACGACCAGCGCCAGCACCGCCGCCGGCAGCGTCGTCTCCGGCGCCGATTCCTCGCCGACAATTGTCGCCAGGTAGTGGCTCGGCGCGATGGCGGCGAAGCTCGTCGACGCGCTCGCCAGCCGGTCGAGCAGCACAAGCCAGCCAACCGACACGCCAATCGCGGCGCGGAACCACACGGCAATCGCCAGGAAAGTCGCGCTGTAGGTCGCCGCCGCCAGCGCCGCCGCCAAAAGCAGCGGCGGCAGCTCCGCCAGCGGCATCTGCGCCGACGTGCCGCGCGTCACGAGCCACAGCACGAGCATCGACGCCTCGCCAAGCGCCCCGGCGACGACCGTCACCGCCAGCCAACGCCCCAGCGGCAGCGCGCGCTTGGCCTGTGGCCGCAGCAGGAAGAACGCCAGCGCGCCGGCCTCCGCGTCCTGGCGGATCGCCGCCGTGCCCAGCCCGAGCGCGACAAGCGCGATGGCGCGGATGCCCCAGGTATGCACGTATTCGGTGAAGCGATCGGCCGACTCCACCGAAAACCGCACGATCGCCCAGCCGCCCAGCGTCACCGCCAGCATCACCGCCAGCCATTGCCACAGCGTCTGCAGCCGCAGCGTTCGCGCCAGCTGCACGCGCAGGTGCACGCCCACCGCCGCCGCCAGCGACAGCTTGCGGGCTTCTGGCGCCGCGATCCACGACCATGCGGTCATTTGACCTCCTGCGCCAAAGCGTGAAACAGGCTGATCAGGTCATCGCCGTCCGTCGCCGCAAAATCCACGCGCGCGCCCGACGCCAGCACCGCCTGCGGCAGCGCCTGGAACAGCTCCGCCGGCTCGGAAGCCTGCACCGTCAGCGTCTGCGCGTCGATCTTCAGTTCGGTCACCGGCGCCCGACTCAGCAGCTCGCGCGCCAGCGCCCGCGGGTCAGTCGTCTTCAGCCGCAGCGCCTGGGCGCGCTTGTGCAGCAGCGCGCGGATCTCCGCCTGGCTGCCCGCCGCCACGACGCGGCCGCGGAATAGCAACAGCAGCCAGCCGGCGATCGACTGCACTTCCTCCAGAATATGGCTCGACACCACGACGCACGCGCCATTTTGCGCCGCCTCGTGCATCAGCGCGGCGACTTCCAGCCGCCACATCGGGTCCAGCGCGTTCAGCGGCTCGTCCAGCAGCACAAGCCGCGCCGGCAGCGCGAACGCCTGCGCCAGCTTGACGCGCTGCCGCTGGCCGCGGGACAGCCCGCCGAGCGCGTCGTGCCACTTCGCCTCCATCCCCAGCCGCGTCAGGATCGCCTTGGCGCGCGCCTCCGCGTCCAGCGCCAGCAAACCGTGGCAGCGCAGCACCATCGTGATCAGCGACAGCGGCGTGTCCAGCTTCGGCAGGCTGTCGCCGTCCGGCACCAGCGCGATCTGCCCTTCCAGCGCCGGATCGCCCGCCAGCTTGCCGCCCAGCCAGGTCACGGTGCCGCGCGTCGGCGTGCGCAGGCCCGCGGCGAGGTGGATGAGCGTCGACTTGCCCGCGCCGTTCGGTCCCAGCAGGCCAACCACGCCGGGCTGCAGGTCAAAACTCGCGTCCAGCAGGGCGACGGTCGCGCCGTACTGCTGGGTCACGCGCTGCATGCGCAGCACTGTGTTGTCGGGCGGCAGCGGAGGCAGCATCTACGCCCTCCCCTTGCCCATCGGCGGGTTACTCAGCAGCCGCACAAGCAGCCACCAGGAACCAGCCGCCAGCCCGCTCCACAGCAGCGCGGCGACCAACGCCTTGGTCAGCAGCCCGTCCGGCATCGGCTGCGGCGACAGCGCGTGCATCAGCACCTCGTGGACCGCGTTGAGCCCCTGCGTCAGGTTGAACGCCTGCGCCGCCGGACTGCCGCCAACCACGTTGCCCAGCACCAGCGCCAGCGGCACCGAGCCGAGCAGCAGCCCGGCAAACAGCAGCGGCGCGCCATTGACCGACCGCGCCAGCGACGAACAGCCGAGCGCCACCGCCGAGATCACCGCCGCCGCGAACAGCGATACCACGACCTCGCCGATCGCCAGCACCGCCCAGAACAGCAGCCCGCCGAGCGCCGTGCCGCCATCGAGCGTGATGCCAAACGACGCCATCTGCACGAGCACGAGCAGCACCGCGGCGCTCGCCAGCTCTGCCCACGTCACAAGCGTCGCCGACAACAGCCGCGCCAGCAGGTAATCGCGGCGCCGCAGCGGCCGCGAAAAATACAGCAGCAGCGCCCCGGATTGCACGTCGCGGGCGATCACCGGCGCCACCCAGATCGTCGTCTGCAGGAACGCCGTCAGCAGGTTCATGCCAAACAGGATCGGCATCGCCTTGTCGGTCACGAAGACGCGGCGGTCGTCGCCCAGCATCTCCATCAGCTGCGGAATCCGCGTCAGCAGCGCGATCACCGCCGCGCCGGCAACCGCGCCAAGCGGAAACGACACCGCCGTCAGCTTCGACGTCAGGCTGCGCAGCTGCATCCGCGCGAACATGCCGATGAGCCAGCGCAGCCGCGCGGCGTCGGTCAACGGCTTGGCGTCCAGCTTGGCAAAGCCGCCGGGATTGAAAAACGCCCGCGGCGCCTGGGTTTCTGGGCTCTTTGCCGTCACAGCAACCTCTGCACGTCGAGGTTGCCAGCGCCCTGCACATGGCGCATGAACGCGCTGGCCATGTCCTCTTCCGCCGGCTTCAGCCCGCTCACGCCCACGCCCGCGTCGGCGCACGCCTGCCACAGCTCGGTGACACGCTCCGGCGGCAACTGCACAACCACGTCGCCGTCTTGCAGCGCCGCGCCGATCCCGCGATCAGCCAGCACCTTCAGGAGCTTGGACACGTCGCCCGTCGGCCGCACCTGGAACGAGGGCCCGCCGCTCGACGCGCGGAACCGCGCCATCGGCCCGGCAAAAGTCACCTGACCGCGGGTCATCAGCACGACGTAGCTGCAGATCGCCTCGACGTCCGCCAGGATGTGCGTGGACAGCAGCACCGACGCGCCCTGCTTGGCAATTTCCGCAAGCAGCGCCAGCATTTGCGCGCGGCCATCGGGATCGAGACCGGCCGTCGGCTCGTCGACAATCAGCAGCTGCGGCCCGTGGCACAGCGCCATCGCCAGCCGCAGCCGCTGCCGCTGGCCGAGCGAAAAGCCGTTGGCCTTGCGATAGCGGTTGTCCGTCAGCCCGACAAGATCCAGCGCCTGGTGCGCCCGCGGCGTCGCGTCGATCGCCGGCACGCCGGACAGCTGCGCGGCGTGGACGACCTGCTCGGTCGCTGTCATGTCCGGAAACAGGCTGTCGTCCTCCGGCATGTAGCCGATCAGCCCGCGCACGCGCACCGCGTCTTCGGGCAGCGACCGGTCGAGCACGCGAATCTCGCCGGAATCGGCGCGGTCCAGCCCGAGCATCAGGCGGAACAGCGTCGACTTGCCGGCGCCATTGGGTCCCAGCAGGCCAACGACGCCGGTCGGCAGCGTCATCGTCACGCCGCGCAACGCTTCCACGTCGCCAAAGCGCTTGGATACGGCCTGCAGACTGGCGAGTGAGGACGGCATGGCGCAAGATTGGCACGGGTTGGGAGGCGCGTCGAGATGACCAGAGCTGCAAACAACGGGGCGTGCGCATTATTCCTGCTATGCGCGGCGGCGTGCGGTGCGGCGGCGGGCGGCACGGCGGATGCCAGCGGCGATGCGGCGGCGCTGCCCGGCTTTGGCCACGCGTGCGTCGCGGGCGCATGCGCGGCGGGCTTGACCTGCCAGGACAGCGAATACGCGCCTTTTGCCTGGTGCACGCTGCCGTGCACGGACGTCAAGGCGCCCTGCGACAGCGCGCTGCTCGGCGGTCACGCCGGCATGTGCATCCAGATGCCCAGCGGTTGGCGCGGCCCGGCCGGCGGATTTTGCGCGCCAACCTGCGGCAATTCCTCGCAATGCACGCCGCTCGACAGCCGCTGGGAGACCTGTGACGTCCCGGCGTACAAAAAGCAGGCGCTCTACGGCGACGTCGGCAAGGTGTGCCAAGCGCCGAGCGCCAACGGGCAAATCGTCGTTGATCCGCAGACTTGCCAATGGCAGGACCTCATCACCGACCCGGGCGTACAGGACTTGAAGGGCGTCTGCGCCGCGTTCTGCACGTTCTTGACCGCGTGCCAAATCAAGGCGCCCAGCCAGAGCGCCGACTGCTGCACCTGGCAGTGTTTCCAGCACCTGACGCCCGGCGGCACCCGCGACCTGGCGCGCGTCAACGCCACCAAGTGCTACCTCGATTCATTCGACGCCAACGCGCAAAATCCCAATGTTTGCACGGCCTTCATCGGCGACTGCGGCGCGCTGTGCAAGAACGCCGCGGCCTGCGACGACGGCGACGCTTGCACAACCGACGCCTGCCTCGACTGGCGCTGCGTCAACACGCCGATCGACGGCTGCAAGTGAGCTAGGGGCAGGTCGTGGCGACGAGGACGTCGTCCAGCAAGAACGTGATGCCGTAGTTGGTGCCGGGGTAGGCGTTCGGGATCAGCACGGCGATCTGGATGGTCGGCGTGGTGCCGGCGTAAGGCGTCAGGTCGACGGTCTGGCTGAGCCACGTCGTGTACGCGATGGACGTCGGCGCGGTCCAGACCGTCGCGCCGTTGATGACGACGACGAACCGCCTGTAACCATTGAAATAGGCGTTGATGCTGCTGCTGTAGGCGAAGTCGAACCAGAATGTCAGCTTGGTGGTGCCGAGCGCCGGGACGACGGTGGTCGGCAGCGACAGGATCGCGTTGCTTGTCATGGTGTACGGCGCCATCGCGGCGTAGCTGCCGCTGTGGACCGGGCTCGTCGTCGTCGACCAGTTCATCACGTTGCTGAGCGGCGCCACGGTGTTGGACTCGAAGCCCCAGACGGTGCCCGGGTCGGCATTGCAGCAGCCAGGACCGCCGATGGCCGTGTGCGTGCAGCCCAGCCACGGGTCGCAGCTATCGGCTGTGCACGGGTTGCCGTCGTCGCAGCTGAGGGCCGTGCCGCCGCCGCAGACGCCGCCTTGGCACTGCTCGCCGCTCGTGCAGACGTTGCCGTCGTTGCACGCGGCGGTGTCGGCGAGCGCCAAGTGGACGCAGCCGCCGCTGGCGGGGTCGCAGCTGTCAGCGGTGCAAGCGACGCCGTCTTCGCAGTTGGCCACCGGCTGGACGATCTTGCGGATGGCGTGCTGGTCGGCGAGCCACAGGTTGCCGTCCGGGCCGAGCGCGACGCCGAGCGGGTAGCCGAGCTTGGCGGCGTTGCCGAGGCCGTCGGCGGGTGTCTGGCCGCTGCCCGTGCCGGCGGTTGCCGTGGCGCCGAGCAGCGTGGTCACGGTGCCGCTGGGCGTAACTTTGCGCAGGCGAAACGCGTAGCTGTCGGCGACGATCAGGTTGCCCGACGCGTCCAAACCGCAGCCCCACGGCCGCGTGAAGCGCGCGGCGCTGCCGGTGCCGTCGGCGGTGCCGGGGGTGTTGAACAGGCCGGCGACGGTCGAGACGTTGCCCTGGTAGACGCGGCGGACGGTGAAGCCGCTGGCGTCGACGACCCAGATCGCGCCGCTGGGCGTGACGCGCACGCAGCTGGGCTGGACAAAGCTGGCGGAGCTGGCCGCACCGTCGGCGCCGCCAGAGACGCCGGAGCCGGCGAGCGTGCCGACCGTACCGTCGGTGGCGATGGTGCGGATGCGGCGGTTGTTGCCGTCGGCGACGTAGATCACGCCGGTGGCGTCCAGGTCGACGCTGGTGGGGCGGTAGAACTGCGCGGAAGTGCCGGGGCCGTCCAGGTAACCGCCGGTGCCGGCGCCGGCGATGGTGCTGACGGTGCTGCCGCTCAAGCGGCGGATTCGGTTGGTGCCCCAGTCGGCGATGAGCCAGCCGCCGGCGCCGTCGGCGCGGATGTCGGATGGTGACGAGAACTTGGCGCTAGCCGCGGCGCCGTCCAAAAAGCCGGCGCTGCCACTGGTGCCGGCGACGGTCGAGACGGTACCGTCGGCGAGCATCTTGCGAATCGCGTGGTTAGCGGTGTCGGCGATCCAGGCGTTGCCGCCGCTGTCCCAAACCACGCCCTGCGGGCTGTTGAAGCGCGCGTTGCCGCCCTTGCCGTCGGTGGTGCCGCTTGTCAGGGCGTTGGCGACCCCGGCGACCGTCGTCATGCTGACCTGGCTGGCGTCGCAAGCGCCGTTGACGCAGGTGTCCGTGACCGTGCAGGCGTTGCCGTCGCTGCAAGCGCCGCTGACGTTTGTGTGGGTGCAAGCGCCGGTGGCGGCGGTGCAGGCGTCGGTTGTGCAGGCGTTGCTGTCGTCGCAGTTCTTGGCGCTGCCGCCCTGACAGACGCCGGTGAGGCAGCTCTCGCTGACGGAACACGGCACGCCGGTGCTGCAGGCGGTGGCGTCGGCGACGGCGACGTGCTGGCACAAGCCGGTTGTGGCGTCGCAGCTGTCGGTTGTGCACGGCTGGCCGTCGTCGCACAGCGGCGTGGCGAGCGTGAGCGTGCGGACGGCGCCCTGGTCGGCGATGTACACGAGCCCGGGTTTGGCGAGGCCGAGGCCGTTGGGGTGCATGAACGTCGCCGCGGCGGGGACGCCGTTGGTGAGCGTGCCGTTGCCGGGATCGCCGGCGCTGACGGGCGGCGTGGCGGCGCCGGCGACGGTCGTCACGACGCCGCCGGCGGTGACCTTGCGGATGCGGAAGTTGAACGCGTCGACCAGCCAGATGTCGTGGTTGGCGTCCACCGCGCAGTCGCTGAGCCGGTTGAAGCGGGCGGCGCTGCCGGTGCCGTCGACCATGCCGAACGTGCCCGCTTTGCCGGCGAGCGTGGTGACCTGGCCGCCGGCGATCTTGCGCAGGCTGTAGCCATCGCCGTCGGCGACGTAGACCGTGCCGTTGGCTTTGTCGACGCAGACGCCGCGCGGGTCGAAGAACGTCGCCGCCG
This sequence comes from uncultured Myxococcales bacterium, assembly GCA_903869075.1. Taxonomy (GTDB): domain Bacteria; phylum Myxococcota_A; class UBA9042; order UBA9042; family UBA9042; genus CAIYBN01. Next base: position 9,532 of record CAIPXZ010000262.1, read on the forward strand.
CGGTGCTGCCGTCCGCGCTGCCCTGCGTGCCGGCGCCGGCGAGCGTGCTGACCGTGCCGTTGGCGGCGATGCTGCGGATGCGGAAGTTGCCGCGATCGGCGATGTAGCTGACATTGTTGGCGTCCACGGCGATGCCGAGCGGGCCGTTGAACTGGGCGCTCGTCGGCGCGCCGTCCAGCCAGCCGGCGGTGCCGGAGCCGGCGAAGGTGGTGACGGCGTTGCCGAGGACCTTGCGGATGCGCTGGTTGCCGGTGTCAGTCACGAGCGCGGCGCCGCTGCCGTCGCTGGCGAACGCGACGCGGCTGGGCGTGTTGAAGCGCGCGAGCGCGAGTGTGCCGTCGACGTAGCCGGACGCGGCGCCGGCGAGCGTCGTGACGGCGCCGTCGGGCGTGACGCTGCGCAGCTTGTGGCCGGTGCTGTCGACGACCCAGACGTTGCCGCCGCTGTCGGTGGCGACGCCGGTGGCAAAGGTAAACGCCGCGGCGATGCCGATGTCGTCGATGTAGCCGAGCGTCGTGCTGCCGGCGAGCGTGCCGACGGCGGACGCGGCGTTGCTGCAGGCCCCGGCGCTGCAGGTGTCGGCGGTGGTGCAGGCGAGGCCATCGTCGCAGCTGCCGGTGCGGTTGACGGCGTCGCAGGTGCCGTCGAACGGCGCGCAGGTATCGGTTGTGCACGCCTTGCCGTCGTTGCAGACCGTCGCGGTGCCGACGCACTTGCCGGTGCCGTCGCAGGCGTCGCCGCTCGTGCAGGCGGAGCCGTCGTCGCAGCTTGTGCCACCCACGCTGGCGGTGAAGGTGCAGGCGGCGTTGGCGCAGCTGTCGGCGGTGCAC
>CAIPXZ010000263.1 GCA_903869075.1 uncultured Myxococcales bacterium
ACGGCTGGAACGTGGTCACGCAAGACGGCGGCGTGCCGGCGCTGGTGCTCTCGTTCGCCAGCCTCGACGTCACGGTCGACGGCACGCCGCATCCGCACGGCAGCGTCAGCGCGTGGCCGGCAGGGCGCTACGTCATCCACGCGCACACGGTCGTGATGGCGGCGGGCGCGATCCACACGCCAGCGCTGCTGCTGCGCTCCGGGCTGACGGCGGAGCTGCCAGCGATCGGCCGCTGGTGGACGTGCCATCCGGCGCACATCCTCGCCGGCGAGCACGACCGGCCGATCAGCAACTTTGTCGGCCATCCCAAGAGCTTTGTGTGGGAGGAACGCGTCGAGGCCGAGCGCTATTTCCTCGAAAGTTGTATGTATTTTCCGTTCGTTCTGGCCAAGAACCTGACCGGTTTTGGCCCCGACCACGAGCGGCTGATGGCCGCCTACGACCGCCTGCAGATGATTTTGGTGCTGGCGTGCGATGACGCGCTGCCGGAACAGCGGATCGACATCGACGGCGCCGGCAAGCCACTGGTGCGCTACAAGCTGATGCCGCGGACGATTGAGGCGATGGTGCGCGGGACGCGGGCGGCGGCGCAGATCTTTTTTGCCGCGGGTGCGCGCGCGGTGCACGCCCCGTCGGCGCGGCCGACGCTGATTGAGCGCAGTGAAAACGCAGACTTGGAGACGCGGATCACGACGGCGCAGTTCCTGCCGGGCACCATCAGCGTCTCGGCGGCGCACTTCATGGGCGGCTGCCGGATGGGCGTGACGCCGCGCGATTCGGTGACGAATTCCCGCGGGCAAGTGCACGGCCACGAGTGGCTGTACGTCGCCGATGGTTCGCTGTTCCCGTCGGCGCTGGAGATCAACCCGTACCTGACCATCATGGCGCTGGCGGACCACGTGGCCGAGGCGGTTGCCGATCGCGAAGGCCATACGACGACTTAGCACCTGCCCCGGCGGCCGCCGACTTCACAGAATTGCACGAACGCGGCAAATCGGGCACCCTAGGCGTGGGGGCATGGACCGATGGACGTGCGCAATTCATCCACATCGCGGTTGATCCTGATCTTGGCGGCGCTCGCGCTGCTGTTGCCGTCGTGTCTCGTCAATCCGGTGTCGACGCCCGGATCGGCGTCGACGACTGGCCCAGGCACCCAGGACGCCCTCACGGCGGACACGATGGCGGGCAGCGACGATTCCTCGGCGTCGGGCGATACCAAGCTGGGCGATGCGACCGATGGCGTGAGCCCGACGGTGGAACTGGCGACGGTGCAGGCGACGGCGACGGACGCGGCGGTGGACCCGGCGATCGGCGGCGGGGCGCACACGGCAGCGGTGGCGAGCGGCGTGTTGGCGACTGGCAAGCTCGTTGTGCTGCTGCCGGATGCGGCGCGCGTGCCGAGCCAGTACCTGGCGCTGGCGACCGCGATTGCCCAGCAAGGCCACCGCGTGCTGGTGCTGGCGACGCCCGTGAGCGCGCTGGCCGCGTGTGCGGGCGACACGACGTGTCTGGATCTGGCGCGGCAGGAAATGGTCGATGGCCAGGATCGGACGCCGGCCGTGACGGTGAACCTGGCGAATAGCCTGACGAATCGGCTGGTCAAAGCGCTGGCGGCGCTGGACAAAAGCCGGCCGGGCGAGAATTGGGGCACGTTCTACACTGGCATGACGCCGCTGTGGTCGCAGATTGCGATTGCCGGCCACGGCGAGGGCGCAAGTCAGGCGGCGATGGTCGCGATGCATCAAGCGGTGTGGCGCGCCGTCGGGCTGGCAGGACCGGTGGATGGCAGCGGTAGCAACGCGGCGGCCTGGCTGGCAGCGGGCGCGGCGACGGATGCGACGGCCTGGCGGGCGTTCAGCCACACAAAAGACCCGGCTTCAGCTATCATTGCTGCAGCTTGGCTGGCCATGGGGCTGGGCAGCAGTGACGCGGCGGTCAGCGTGGACGGCAGCCAACAACCGGGAACGACAGTGCAATTGTTGACCACGTCGGCAACTGTGGCAGATCCGCACGCGGCGATCGCCGTGGACGGCGCGCTGCCAGCCGATGCCAGCGCGGCGCAACACCTGCGCAACGCCTGGAAAATTCTGTTCTTGCCCTACTGACCGTCTTTCTCTGACCGGAGCGCCTGCTCATGCAAGTCCCTTGCCCAAATTGCCAAGCCCCGATTCCTGTTCCGATCTTCGCGCTCGGACCGCTGGACGCGCCGGTGCCTGTGCTGTGCCCGCGGTGCCGCACGGCGGTCGAGCTGCGTCAGGGAACCAACGGCACGGTCACGGCGGCGCTGGCGCCGCAGCAGCGGCGGCCGGCGTCGGGCGCGGCGGATTCGTTCTTTCACGGCTCGGCGGCGGCGCTGGCGGATACTGGTACGGCGCGGCGGGCGGTGCCGCAGCGCTCGCGTGACGCGGAAATGCTGCGTGAATTCAGTGTGATGTTCCGCCAGGCCGCGACCCGCAGCTGGGGCGCGACAATCGGACTCGTGCTTTTCGCGCTTGCGGCTGCGGGTGGCGTTGGCTTTGGCGTTTGGTGGTATCTGGGCAAGCAGGCGGCGGTCGCCGAGACCGATACAACGCTGGCGGCGGTGACGACCCTGACGCCAGACGCGACGGCGGGCGCGGGCTCGGCGGCGATGCCGAACGCTTCGCAGCTGGGCGAGCACCTGCACGGCATCTTGCGCGATACCCGCGCCGGGCACCTGCGCCCGACTGAGACGCAGCCGCGTGACCCCAACGCGTTGCCAACGGCGCGCGACGCGACGCCCTCGGGCGCGACGCTGGAGCCGGTGAACCGCAAGCAGCTGGACGCGCTGTGCCACGCGCGGATGGTGGACATGCAGGCGTGTTCAGTGCGCTTCGCCAACGGCTCGCCGCTGCAAGTGTATTTCACCGTGACGTCGGTCGGGCAGATCGACTCGGTGCGGGCGGAAGTGGACGGCGCGCGCCACGGCGAGCTGACCATCTGCATCGCGGAGCTGCTGCGCACGAGCCGCTTCGGCTTCCAGCCGGAGGAAGTGCACCACAATTGCGAGGTGCGCGGGCTGGTTCAGGCGCCGGACAAGCACCACGAGCACCCCTGGAAGTCGCATAAGCACTAGGAATTTCCGGCCGTTGCGGAGGCGCGCTTGATGCGACGGTTGCTGTTTCTTGGGCTGTTGCTGGCGGCGACGCCGGGCTTGGCCAATGGCCGCTATCCGTCGGCGGCGCAGCTGGCGCGCGATCCGGCGGACCCGCAGCACTTTGTCGTGCAGACGACCTACGGCTTCCTGCAGAGCACGGACGGCGGCCAGACTTGGCACTGGATCTGTGAAGTTTCAGTGGGTTATGATGGCCAGGAAGACCCGTTCATCGGCATTTTGGCCAACAGCAGCATCCTCGCGGCGACCTCCCAGGGCTTGTCGCTGAGCGCCGATCACGGCTGCGGTTGGGCGAAAATCGCCGCGCCGGAGTACCTGGGACGGCTGCCGGCGATCGATCTGATCGTCGATCCGCAGGATCCCAAGCACGCGATTGTGCTGGATGTTTCCGAAGATCAGCAGCACCACCAGCTGATGGCGACGCACGACAACGGCATGACCTGGACGCAGCTGGGCGACGCGTTGCCGAACAACGCCGAGGGGCTGACGCTGGAGTTCGCGCCGTCGCGGCTCACCCGGCTGTACGTGAGCGCGCGCGTGGGCGCGAATCAGGACCAGCACGCGATTTTGCGCAGTGATGACGGCGGCTTGACGTGGGTGACGCTGCCGTTCAACCCGACGATGCTCGACCAAAATGGCGTGCCGCTGGCGGCGGATCAGACGCAGGTGCTGGGGACGTACATCGGCGCGGTGGACCCGGCGCTGCCGGACACCGTGTGGCTGCGGGTGCGGCGCAGCTTCAACCCCGACCAGCTGTGGCGGTCCCAGGACGGCGGCGTGACCTGGCAACAGGCGTTCCAGTCGCCCAAGGGCAAGCTGTTCGGCTTCGCGCTGTCGCCGGACGGCAAGCAGGTGGCGGTGGGCGCGACGAACCCGCAGCCCGGGATGTGGCGCGCCAACACGGCGGACCTGAAGTTCACGCAGCTCAATGACATGAGCACGTACTGCCTGAAGTGGCTGGACACCGGGCTGTACGTCTGCGCCGATGAGATCCTGGACGGCATGACGATCGGCCTTTCCACCGACAATGGCGACCATTTCACGGCGGTGCACCACCGCGACGAACTGACGCAGCTGACGTGTTCGGACACGAGCCGGACCGCGGTGCTGTGCACAAAGCTGTGGCCGTTGGTGGCGTACCAGCTGGGCGCTGGCGACACGACGGGGACGCCGCCGCCCGCGGCGAAAGGCGCTTGCCAGCTGGCGCGCGGCGGCAGTCTGGGCGGGCTGGCGGCGGCGGTTGTGGCGCTGATCGTGTTGCTGCGGGTTCGCCAAAGCAAGCGCAGCGCACGGGTTGCCACGAGGGCCGACGGCAGCCTATCCTCACCGCTGGAACATGGCGGGACGGGCGAATGATGCGGCGTATTCTTGCGGACTTGGCGAATCAGCGAACGGTGCTGGCGTTGTGCGTGACGGCGGTTTCCGCCTGTGGCGGCGTGCAGTTTGACCGTGAGCCCGGCGTTGAACGGCTGACGCCGCTGCCGACGGGCGCGGAAGTGCTGGTTGTCGGCTCGATGAAAGAGGTGCCGTCGGGTAGCCAGGTGCTGGGCGTGCTGCACACGCGGCGCACGCAGGAGCGCTTTGTGCGCGCGCTGGCGGAGAAGCAGCTGTCAGCGGCGGCGGCGCCCCGCGGCTGCGATCTGCTGGCGGATGTGCACGAGCAGAAGTTTGACGGCGCGCCGCGCAAAAGTGGCGGGACAATCGACGAATACGAGTGGCTGGCGCGCTGCATTCGCACGTCGATCGCTGCCGAAGCCGCTGCCGCACCGCCGCCGCCCGCGCCGGTAGCCGCCGCGGCGACGTCCGCGCCGGCCGCCGCGCCACCGGCGAAGGAAGAGCCGAAGTACAAGAACGAGGCCGCGCGTTTGCAAGCGGAGGTCGCCGCGGCCAAGGATGCGGCGAAAAAAGCGGCGAAGCTGGCGGCGGAGAAAGAAGAGGCGCTGCGCGAATACGCGGAGAATGCCGAGAAAGAGAAGAAGAAGGCCGCGGCGGCTGAAGCTGACCGGCAGAAAAAAGAGAAAGAACAGGCTGAAAAAGAGAAGCAGCGTGCGGCCAACGATGCCGCGGACAAGGCGCGTGCCGCCGAAAAGGCCGCTGAAAAAGCACACGCGGCCGCCGATTCGGCGGAGAAAGAGCGCAAGAAGTTCGTGGCGGAGGCGTCGGAGAAGGCCAAGATTATCGCCGAGGCGCCGACGCCGGCGAATTTCAAGGCGGTCGCCGACGCGGGCGAGCGCGTGCGCGTGGCGACTGAGAACGCCGAAAAGGCCAAGCAGCTGGCTGATCAGGCGGACAAGGAGGCCAAGAAAGCTGGCGAATTTGCGCAGGAAAAGGCGAAGTCCTTGGACAATGAAAAGGCCCGCGCGGAGGCGCTGGAGCGCGAACGCAAGGTCAAGGAAGACGCGGAGCGGCGCGCCAGGGAGGAATCCGAGCGCAAGGCGAAAGAGGACGCGGAGCGCAAAGCGAAGGACGAAGCGGAGCGCAAGGCCAAAGAGGAAGCGGCCAAAGCGGCGCCTGGCTCGCCTCCGGTGGCGGCTGTGCCGGTGCCTGCGCCGGTTGCGGATCGCGCCGCAGCAGCGCGGGCGGAGCGGGAAGCGAAGGCGGCCATCGCCGCGGAGAAAAAACGCCAGGATGCTGAGCGCAAGCGCTTGGATGCCGAGGCAAAGCGTCAGGAAGCGGAGCGGCGCAAGGCAGAGGCCGCGGAAAAGAAGCGCAAAGGCAAGGAGCCGGTGCCGCCGCCGGAGACGGACGCGGATCTGGCGCTGAAGGACGGCTCGATCAACGCGCTGCTGGCGCATCTGGCGCTGCGCAATGACACCGACCCGCGCGTGGCGGCGGCGCTGGACAAGCGCGTGGCCGAGGCGCAGGCGGAATGGGTGACGGTCGAGGGCGTCGTGGTGTCGACGGTCGAGGACGAGCGCGGGCCGAAATTCGACGCGGACGTCGTGGCCAAGGACGTGGAGGAAGCGCACGCGCTGGGCAGCAAATTCCTGACGCCGCGCGAGTACAGCTACCGGTATACGCTGCGCAATCCGGCGGCGCGGCCGGTCGCCGTGGACGTGGAGCTGCCGGGTCAGCGGCTGCGGCGCGTGCTGAACGCCGGGCAGCAGGTCGTGGCGCAGACGACGGTGCCGTGCATCGCCCATGGTTCGGTGGCCAAGCGGCTGAACGGCTCGGTGCTCGAGTACCACTTTGAGTGCAACGCCGACAGCCAGGCGCGCATCGTCGCGGTGCGGCCGGTGGAGCGCGAGCTGCTGCTGGACAAGCGCGCGGCGGACGCTGACGTGCCGCTGGACGTGATTACGCGCATTTGGCAGGCGCTGCCGGGCACGGCGCTGACTTCGCAGTACCTGGCGATGGTGGACGACATCGTGCGGCGGCGCGGCGAAGCGCTGGCGGACTTCCAGGCGCGGCTGGCCGTCCAGCACAAGACCAATCCGGACGCGCCGACGCCGGGCCTTGTGACGGTGCGCAACGCGTCGCAGCATGACGCGACGGTGCTGTTCGACGTCGGCAACGGCAAGGAACAGCGGCTGATTATTCCGCACGGCCAGACGGCGGAGATGAAGCTGGACATCCCAGCGGGCGTGGCGCCGGAGCTCAAGGTGCTGGGCGTGCTGCCGCGGCTGCGGACGCTGGACTGGCTGCTGGGCGTGTGGTCGTTCAAGGGCGCGCGGATGGCGCTGGTGCCGGCAGAGCGCGGGCAGTGGACGGCGTTCCTGGTGCCGACCGACGGCGGTCGGGTGACGGCGGTTGGCCTGCACGTCGCCGACGGTGTCGTGCAGGCGCGCGCCAACGTGCCCGCGGCGTTCGTCAAGGCGATCTTTGGCGCGGACACGCCCGGCAGCTGCGAAGAAGGCTGTGAAGTGCGCTGGCTGATGCGCGTCGCCGACTTTGACCAGTACGTCGCCGGCGCTGGCCGCGCGCTGCAGGTCGAGATGGACGCCGCTGACCGCCACGCGGTCGTCAAGTTTGCTGCCGAGCATTAGGCCGCCTGCCGGTCAAATTCGCGGACTTCGGCTGCAGTTTTTCGCCACAGCCCCGGCATTTTCTTTTGTGGCGTCGTGCATTCTGTTATCGTCGCCGCCATGGTGAACGGCGCCGCTGACGACCATTCCGCCCGGGACGAAGCGATTGAACGCCGCTTGGCGGAGCGCGCCCATGAAGTGGACGTCCGGCGCTTGCGCGCGCGGGCGATCCGCGTCCACGCGACGATGTCCTGGCTGGTGCCGATGCAAGCGCTCGTCGCGGTGGCGACGGCGTGGTCGACCGGCCCCGAAGACGTGATCCTGTTTGGCATGCACCGGTGGCTGCTTGTCGGCATTCTCGGCACCGTTGTGGCGGTGGCAGGTGGCTGGATCACGGCGCATGCCGCGGGCGATCGCCAATCCCGCATCAGCGTTGCGGTTTGCCAGTTCACGATGTACGGCGTCTTCCAGATTGCCGGCGGCGGTCCGGTGCAGATCCAGGTGCACGAATACGTGTCGCTGGCGCTGCTTTCGCTTTACCACGACGCGCCGGTGATGATTACCGCGATGGTGCTGGGCGCGCTGTACGACTCGGTGGGCTACCTGCTCGTGTCGGTGTACGGCAACCCGCAGCCGGTGACCTGGCCGGTGTTCGCGGCGCAGACGTTCGCGGCGGTGGTGGCGACCGGCATGTACGTGGCGTGGGACCGGCGCGAGCAATGGGGCGCGGCGGAGGATGAAGCGCGGCTGGAGTTGGAGACCGAGCGCCGCAAGACGATTGCCCAGGAGCTGCGCGAGACGGCGGCGCGGTACCGGCGGGTCGTCGATTCCAACCTCATCGGCATCTGTTTTTGGGACCACACCGGCCAGGTCGTGGACGCCAACGACGCCTACCTGGAGCTGCTGGGCTACGACCGCCGCGATCTGGAAGGCGGCTTGCTGAAACACGAAAAGCTGACGCCACCGGAGTGGCGACCGGTGACGAACTCGACGCTGCTGGAGATCCGCCAGCGCGGCGTGGCGGCGCCGACGGAGAAGGAGTACGTCCGCAAGGATGGCTCGCGGATTCAGGTGTTGCGTGGCAGCGCGGCGGTGGAAGGTGCCAACGTCGGCGTGAGCTTCGTGCTCGACCTGCGCGAGATGAAGCGGCTGGAAAAGGACCTGAACGCGGTGCTGCAGGCCAACATCATCGGCGTCGTGTTCTGGGACGGCGACCGCTGGACGGACGCCAATGACGCCTTCCTGACGATGATCGGCTACACCCGCGACGATATGCAGACAACCGACCTGCGGATGTCCTGGCTGCTGGCGGCGGAGAAGTCCGGGACGATGAGGGCGATTCGCCGCGAAATGGACGAGACTGGGCGGTTCCTGCTGCGGGAGATGAACCTCGTCAGCCGCTCGGGCGGCACGGTGCCGGTGCTCATCGCCGGTGTGCGGCTGAACCGCGAGCAAGTGCACGGCGTGGCGTTTGTGCTGGATATCACGCAGCAAAAGGCCGCGGAGCGCGAGCTGGCGTCAGCGCGTGACCAGCTGGAAGTGCGCGTGCAGCAGCGGACGGAGCAGCTGGCGCAGGCCAACGAGCTGCTCTCCAAGGCCAAGGACACGGCGGAGTCCGCCAACCGCGCCAAGAGCCAGTTCTTGGCCAACATGAGCCACGAAATTCGCACGCCCATGACGGCGATCCAGGGCTTTGCCGAGCTCATGCAAGATCCCGACCTCGGCGACGTCGAGCGGCGGTCGTACGCCAACACGATCCGCCGCAACAGCGACCACCTGCTGCGCTTGCTGGACGATGTGCTGGACCTGTCGCGCATTGAGGCGGACCGGATGCAGCTGGCCGTGGAGCGCACGCCGCTGGTGCCGCTGCTGCAGGACGTGCTGGAGCTGATGCAGGCGCGGGCGGTGAGCAAGGGCCTGGCGCTGCGGCTGCGGCTGGCGACGGCGGTGCCGACCTGGATTGTGGTGGACCCGCTCCGGCTGCGGCAGATCCTGCTGAATTTGGTCGGCAATGCCGTCAAGTTCACGGAGCAGGGCGAGGTGACGGTCATCGTCGCGATGCAGCCCAGCGACGCCGGGCGGCCGCAAGTGCTGATTTCGGTGCTGGATACCGGCATTGGCATCGAAGCCAAGGAGATGGCGCGGCTGTTCCAGCCCTTTGCCCAGGCGGACGCCTCGACGACGCGGCGCTTCGGCGGCTCCGGGCTGGGACTGGCGATTTCGCGGCGCTTGGCGACGCTGATGGGCGGCGCGCTGACGGCGGAGAGCCGGGCGGGGCACGGCTCGAACTTCACGCTGCGCATTGATCCCGGCGTGATCGACGATTCGCCGCTGGAGACCGTGCCGGAGCAGTTCATCAGCGGCGCGACCGAGCCGCTGCGCATCAAGAGCGACGGCTTCCGGACGCGCGTGCGCGTGCTGCTGGCGGAAGACGGCGTGGACAACCAGCTGCTCATCACGACGTATTTGCGCCACGCCGGGATTGACGTGACGGTCGCCGATGATGGCCGCGCGGCGGTGGCGGCGATGGAGCGGGCGATGGCGGAAGGCAAGCCGTTCGCGTTGGTACTCATGGACATGCAAATGCCGGTGATGGACGGCTACGCGGCGACGCGGCAGTTGCGTGCCCAGGAGTTTGACCAGCCGATTGTCGCGCTGACGGCGCACGCGATGGCGGGCGACCGCGAGCAGTGCCTGGCGGCAGGCTGTTCGGATTACGTGGCGAAGCCGCTGAGCCGCGCGGGCTTGCTCGCGGCGATTCGCCGTAATTTGCCAGCGACGATGAGCGGGAGTGCGCTGCCGGAACCGCCGATCGAGCCGCCGGTGGGCTGATCGTCACGGCTCGGTCACGGCGTCAATTGCGCGTCACGCCTTCGAGCGACATCAGGTCTTCGGTGACCCAGGCATCGGAGCGCCAGAAGCCCTGTGCGGTGAAAGCCTCTGACATCATGCGGGTTCTTGATTTGGCGGCGGCGATGCGGTCGCGCACGTCGGCCGAGAAGAAATCCGCGCCGACCTCGCTTGTCGCTGCTGCCGGCCGTTCCGCGGCGAGCGCCGAGAGCCAGCGCTGGTTCGCGAGGATGATGCGCTCTTCGGTATGCGCGACCTCGTGCTCGATGTCAGCGTCGGTTGGATTCAGAATGATCTTGCTGCCTTGCACCACCGGCGGGTGCATATCCAGCCACGGCAGCTCGCGGCCCACTTGGCCAAAGAACGTCACCCAGCGCGGCGGCGGCAGCTGATCCAGCTCGACTTCAATGATCAGCAGCCGCGCGTATTGCGGATGAATTCCAACTACTTCAACGCGCGTGGGCTTGATCGGCGGCGGCAGGCTCATGGACACCTGTAGCGGAC
>CAIPXZ010000264.1 GCA_903869075.1 uncultured Myxococcales bacterium
GCCAGCGCCGCCTCGTCAAAGCCGCTGCCTAGCCCTTCCAGAACTTTCGCCGCCGTCACGTTGCCCGCGGCGTCGATCTTCAGCTCGATGCGCACCTTGCCCGCCAGCCCTGCCTCGCGCATCGCCTCGGTCATCACGGGCTGCGGCGGCTCCAGCGGCTTGGCTTTGACAAGCGGCTCGGTGCACTTGGGCTCCGCGGGCTCGACAGGCTTGGCCGCCGCCGGCGCGGACGGCGCGGCAGCCGCTGGCGGTGGTGGCGGTGGCTCGTTGGAGAATTCGCCTGCAATCGTCGGCGCATCCGCCGAGCCTGGCCCGGCAGCTGTCGGCACCGCGGCGCGCAGCTTCGGCGGCGGCTTGTCCGTCTTGGGCGGCGGCGGCGCGGCCTTGGGCGGCTCCGGCTCCGGCGCAGGCTCCGGCTTGGCCTCGGGCTCCGGCGGCTTGGGCGTCTCGGGCGGCGGCGGCGGGGGCGGCGGCGGCTCCGGCGGCGCGACGAGCTCGATGGTCTCCGGCTCCGCCACCTCGCGCGCCTGCACGGGCATGTGCTGCAACGCAAGCAGCGCCGCGGCGTGCAGCCCGACGCTCAGCCACCAGGTTGTCCGGCTCCGTCCCTGCATCCCACCCTACCGCTTGGAATCCACTGTAATCGCGAACTTGCGCAGCCCGGCACCGCGCGCGGCGTCCATCACTTCCACGACCTTGCCGTGGTTCGCCTCCTTGTCGGCGCTGATGATGACCGTCGCCTCCTTGTCCTTGGCCGCCAGCGCCACAAGCCGCGCGTTCAGCTCCGCCGCCGTCACCGGCTTGTCGTCGACAAACAGCCCGCCGTCCTTGTGCACCAAAATCGTCGTCGGTCCCTGGCTTTTGCCGCCGCTGGACTCGCCCGTCGCCGCCTTGGGCAGCTCGATTTTGATCTGCTTTTTGACGATCCAGTTGGCCGAGACCATCAGGATCACAAGCAGCACCAGCATCACGTCCACCATGGGCGTGATATTGATGCCGACAATCGCTGCGTTACGGCCGCCGCCGCTGCCGAGTGTGCCGCCTGCCATCGCTGCCCCCTTACGCCCGGTGTTTGTTGTCCGCGACCGTGTGCAGCCGCCCGTCCGTGCCCGGCGCCACCGCGACGACGCGCGCGGTGTCCGGCTTGCGGTGCAACAGCGCTGTCAGCAGCTTGCCCAAGGACCCGATGTCGTCGCCGACGGTCTGCACCTGCTTGCTGAGCGCGTTGTAGGCGACCACCGCCGGCAGCGCGACGAAGATGCCAACCGCAGTCGCCACAAGCGCTTCCGCGATGCCCTGCATGACCAAGCCCATCGCCGACTCGTTGCCACCGGACAGGTGGTGGAACGCCTCGATGACGCCGATGACGGTGCCGAACAGGCCGAGGAACGGCGCGTTGCTGCCGACCGTGCCCAAAAAGTTGAGGCCGCGCTCCAAGTTGCCGCGCTCGCGGCCGAATTCGCCCTCAATCGCGTCGGCGACGGCTTCGGCACCATCGGCGACGCGCTCGGTCGCCGCCAGCAGCACGCGACCCTGCACCGACTTGTCCTGCCACAGCGCCGTCCGCACCGCTTCCAAATCGCCGCCGCGCAAGGCGCGGAGCACCACCGGCTGCGCGTCATCCGCCAGCCGCCGGTTGCGCCGCAGCAGCCACCAGCGCTCCGCCGCCACCGCCAGCGACGCCGCCGACAACGCCAGCAGCAGCCACAGCACCCAAGCCGAGCCCAAATTCGCCACTGATGAGAGTGCCGCTACGATATCCATCTTCTTGTTTCCTCAAGGCAATTCGAGATTACCTACCAACAGCGCCGGCCCTTCGCCGCCGTCCGCCTGTGCCGCCAGCAGCGTGCCGGTCCAGCGCGCCACTTCCACCTGCTGCCACTTCCCCGCGGTCGTCCCCGCCTGACACAGCAGCGCGCGCGCCACGAACCGCACGCTCGTCTGGCTGCACGCCGAGAACAGCCGCGCGTGCACGGCGTAGACGCCCTTGGCCGGCTTGTCGTCCCAGTACGCGTTTTCGGTCCGCCGCGGATCGCTCTTGCAGCCCGCCAGCCCATCGGTGTCCAGCTTGCCCGGCAGCAGCGTCTTGCCGTCCGCCGCCGTCCCGCCCTTGTTCGACAGCACGCTGCCGTCCGGCCGTGCCACCTCGAGGTCCAGGTCGACGTCGCGGTCCCACTGCAGCTGCACCACAAAAGCCGGCGGCTTGAGCGTCGGATCGCACGCGTTCAGGTTGTCCGGATAGTCGGGGGAAATGCACAGGTCAACGTCGCGGCTCTCGCCCAAGCTGCCGTCCGCGGCCACGCCGGCGATGCGGATGCGCGCCATGCCGACCGGCGCCTTGTGGCCAATCGTCGCGGCGAAGGTCCAGGTGCGCTCGCCGGGATACTGCGGGTCCACGCCGTCGATTGGCACGACCCAGTAGCCGCTGCCATACGCCGCCGTCGCCTCGCTCGCCAGCTGCACCGCAATCGCGTACGCCGCCTCCGCCACGCGCCCGGTCAGCGTCCGCGACTCGCCTACGCCGGCCACGCTCGCCGGTAGCTCAATGTCGGTCACCGCCAAGTCCGTCGCCGCGCTGTCCGTTCCCGGATCGCCGTCGGGTGGCGGCGGCACCTCGCCGACGTGCAGCGTGCCCTTGTCGACGAGCAGCGGCTCATCGGTCCCCGGATTCAGGGCCTCGCCGCCGCACGCCGCCAGCAGCAGCACGGCAAAAATCGCGTGTTGCATACTCAAAACCGCACCTGTGCCCGCAGCGTGAAGCGGTTGTTGGCCAAGTCGGTCGGCTCGCCTGTGCTGTTGCGGCCGAGCGTGTCGCGGATGAAGTCGGCTTGGGCGATGATTTGCGCAAACGCCGTGACGCGCACGCCAAGGACCGGCGAGATCACGTCATAGCGCGGGCTGGCCGGCACGAGCACGCCGCGCTGCGCGTCGGTCAGGTCCAAGTCGGGGCGGTACAGCGAGGCGCGCACGCCGACGTACACCCACCACGGCAGGTCGTGCGTCAGCGCCACGAGCCCCGTCAAGCCGCGCTGGTCGCGGCCGGCGAGGACGGGATCGGCGACGAAGAGGCCGCGGTCAATGTTGTCGCCCAGCGCACCTTCCAAGCTGAGCTTTGTCACGCCGATGGGGCTCTGCAACGTCGCGGCGAGGTCAACGCCCACGGCCCAGCGGTCAAAAGTCGCCGATGCGACGGCGGCGGTGGCGGGGACGGCGACGAGCTCGCCATCGCTCAGCTGGCCGTCGCCGTTGAAGTCGCGCCAGACGACCTGGGCTTTGCTGGCGTCCGTGCCGGGCGAGAAGCCGCGGCCGGTGAGGTACGAGATGCCGCCGGTGAGGCGCAGGCCGTCGGTCGGCGCGGCGTCGACGCCCAAGCGGCCGATGAATTCAAGCGCCCGCGCCGGGTCGAGCGACGGCAGGCCGCCGCGTTCATCCAGCGGAGCACCGTTCATTGCCGCGAGATCATAGCGGAACCACGCCAGCGCGCCGTGCAGCCGCAGGCCCGCGTCGCGCGGCCCGGTGAAGAACGCCTGCGAGCCGGCCGAGCGCTCCAGAAACGGCAGCTGGTCCTGCGGCACGGTCAGCTCGTCGCCAAACGGGATGTCGGTCAGGCCCAGCGTCAGCGCCAGCCACGGCAGCGCGCGATCCGCGCCCGGCGCCAGCCACGTCAGCTCAGCGCGCTGTAGCCCGACGGCCGGCCCGCGCACCGTGTTGCCGTCCAGCTCCAGCACCGCCTGCCAGCCCGGCCAATCCGCCGTCACGCGCACGCGGCCGCGGCGCACGAGGAAGTGGTTCTGGTTGAGCGGCGTGCCGCCCGGCGCCAGCTGATCCACGGACGATTGGTCGTACTGGTACTGCGCCTGGATGTAGCCCGACACGCGGACCTGCGGCAGCAGGCGCGAGGGCGATGCGTCAACGACGGCCGGAGTGGCATCCCGAGGGAGGGCGGGAGGGGTGCTCGGGGCCACCCCGGCGACGTCGTCGGCGTGTGCTGCGCGACCGAGACCGGCCACCAGCAACACTGTGAACTGCAAAAAAGCACGGCGCATCAGCAGTTTCCCAATTTACGGCAGGGGCGGCAGCGAGCCGTCCGCGTTGAGCAGCGGCAGCCGGCCCTTGTTGTCAAAGGGCGCCGTGCTCAAGTTGTTGCACTGGTTGAGGAACTGCGCATTCGTCGTCGGCGGGCACGCGTAGCAGCCGTTGGCACCGCTGCAATTGACCGGGACGTCGGCGACGCTGGTGTCCGGACCGCTGTCGGCCGTGCTGATGTCGACCTGGATGTCCGGGCCGGCGTCGGTGCCGAACGTGTCGGGCAAGCCCTTGACGTCGAGGCTGCCGCTGTCGGTGCTCGTGTCGACCATCGTGACGTCGATGCCGAACACGTCCACGACCACGTCGATGACGATGGCATCCGGTCCGGCGTCCGGGGCGATACCGTCCGGCCACGCCTTGACGTCGAGCGCGCTGCCGTCGGCTGCGTCGTCGGGCTGGTCGGTCGCATCGCTGATCACGGCGTCCTGCAGCGCCAATTCGCCCAGGTTGGCGTCCGGCGCGTCCGGCGCGATGCCGTCCGGCCATGCTTTCACGTCGAGCTTGCTGACGTCATTGGCGCCCGCGTCCGTCCCGGCCGAGGCATCCGCCGCATCACCCGCCGCGACGTCGTCGCCGATTGTCGCGTCGTCTTCAATCTTGATTGTCTTGGCGCCATCCGCCGTCGTGCCGCAGGCCGACAGCAGGAGCGCCGAGAGAACGATGGAAATAGGCCGAACTTTCATGGTCTTGTGCGTCCTTGCGCGGTTTTGGCTCTTCATCACTGCACCTCGCAGAAGCCGAGGCGGCAGACCGGGCTGTCGGACGGGCAGTCGCCGTTGCTCGTGCAGTCCGTGCAACTCGTCGCGCCGGTGGCCTTGAAGTCGAAGTAGCAGCCGCACGGCGTCGGCGGCTGGTAGCTGTAGAGCGGCGCCAGGTCGCCGTCGCGCCAGACGTGCATCGCGCACTGCGGCACGTTGCCGTTGGCGATGGTCAGGTCCAGCAGGTTGACGCCGGCCGGCGCGGGCAGCGTGCCGGCGAAATAGCCGATGAACTTGGCGACGTTGGGATTGGTCGGCACGCCGTTGCCGTCGACGAAGGCGAAGAGGTGCGTGGACGTCCACAGGAAATACTCGCCCTCACGCACACCGCGCTTGTCGAACGCCGTCGCCGAGGAGTCCGGCCAGTAGCCGGTGCTCTGGCCAAAATGCTGGTACGCCAGCGTGCGGGCGACGTTGCGGTTGGCGTCGGCGATCTCACCCGAGCAGTAGCCGAGCGCGGTCTCCGGGTTGCTGACGGCGATGATGTTGTTCACCGAGCCCTGGTTGGTCTTGGCGTCCACACCCTTGAATTTGTTGGGCGGAATGCCGGTGGCGATCGAGATGACGACGGTCGCGGCGGAGGTGGCGTTGCGGATCGCCAGCGCCGATTCCGTCGTCCAGGGCGCCACGCCGCCCGCGGCGCCGTAGCCGAAGACGAAGTAAGCGGCCTCCGCTGAAATGGACTGCTGCGTCGAGTTGTTCGGGACGATGAAGTTCCACGAGCTGATCACGCCGAGGAAGTCACCGACGCCGGTGGGCAGCTGCGTGACGCCCGGGCAGGACGTGGCGTAGACGCCCATGGCGCCGAAGTCGGCGGCGACGCCGGTCAACGGCAAGGTGCAGGTCAGCGCCTTGCCGGCGGTGTTCCAGTAGGTCGCCGTGCCCGTGAGCAAGTTGGCGGACGGGTTGCCGAGCGCCGCCATGGCGACGCACGCGCCGGGCGCCTGGTAGGCGACGGTGATCGGCGTGCTGAGTCCGGCGAGCGCCGCGGCGTATTTGCCGATGAACGGCTGCGTGGCGCTGCCGCCGGTGCCGTAGATGACGCCGGGGAGGCTGGCGCACGTCGGGTTGGCGGCGAATGCCGGCGTGCCGCCCAAAGCGACCAAACAGCCGAGCGCGCCCAGGCAGCTGCGCAGACACGCGCGGGCGCCGCGGACGCGGGAGGAGGGACGCTGCGGCACTTGCGCGCCGCCGGGCGGGGACGAGGGCAATCGGAACAGACGCGGCATGGAACACTCCTTGGGTCGAGGCCGCCCCAAACGACGGCGCACGAACGTGCGGGCTGAAGGAGTGCAAGGACGGTGCCAATCGGACCAAATTGGTCCGACTAATCCGTTTTCCTATTTCAATAGTAGGGATTAAGACCGCCAAGCTTGACGGCGGTCAGCGCACCGGACTGCCCAGCGCCCGTGACGGGTCACGGTTGCCCGTGATAACCAGGTGGCGCTGTGACGGCCGGGGCGGCTACTTCTTGCGGCGCGCCAGGAACGCGTCCATCCGCCGGAATTTCTCGGGGTTCTCGAACAGCGCCGCCTGCGTGGCGTTGGCAAAGCGCGTCATCGCCGCCGTGTCGCCCTCGTACTGCGCCAGCGCCAGCTTGGTCATGCGCGTCGCCAACGGGTCGTTGCCGCTGATCATCGCCGCGATGTTGAGCGCCGCGTCCAGCACCTCCTCATCGGCAACAACCTGATTGATCATGCCCATGTGGAGCGCTTCGTCGGCCTCAAAGATGCGGCCGGTGAAAAGCAGCTCGCGCGCGCGCCCGAGGCCAACGAGCGCCGCCAAGCGCCACGTCGCGCCCGCCGCCGCCATGATGCCCAGCCCCGTCTCCGGCTGGCCGAACTTCGCCGACTCGCCCGCCACGCGCAGGTCGCACGCCAGCGCCAGCTCACAGCCGCCGCCCAGCGCGTACCCACGGATCGCCGCGATGACCGGCGTTGGGAACCGCGCGATGCGGTCAAACAGCGCGCTGTTGATACCCTTGAGCGCGTCTGCCGCCCGCCGATCCCGCAGCTGGGCGATGTCCGCGCCCGCCGCGAACGCCTTGCCGCCCGCGCCGGTCAGCACCACCACGTGAACATCCGGCCGGTTCTCGTAGAGGTCCAGCGCCGCGTGCAGCGCGTCGACAAGGCCGCTGTCCAGCGCGTTGAGCTTGTCCGGCCGATTCAGCGTGAGAATCAGGACGTTACCGCGCACTTCATCCAGAAGCGACGGCTGGTGCATGCCATGCAAACTCACGACCTTTTCCTCCTGGGCAGCGACCTACAACTTCACATACTCATAGGTGAATTCCTGCCCGTTGATGCCCCGCCGCGGCGGCGCGATCCAGTTGGCCACTTTGCCCGGCTCGTACACGCCGTGCATGATGCTGCGCAGGTACGCCTTGTCCGCGTCCGTCGGCAGCCACTCGACAGCATGCGCGTCAAAGTCCGCTTGGCTGATGGGATTTCCCGCCGGATCAAAGGTCCCGCCGGCGTAAATGCCCTGGTGGCGGTGGAAGCGGCGGGACGGCAGCGTGACCTCAAAATCCACGCCCTCGTCCTTGACCGCCTTGCTCCAGCGCCGCACCGCGTTGACGCAGTCGTCGATGTAGTCGTCGCGCAGCA
>CAIPXZ010000265.1 GCA_903869075.1 uncultured Myxococcales bacterium
CTACCTGTACCGGCCGGTGACGGCGGGGCAGATCTACGATCGGCTGGCGGCGGTCCAGATGCTCTCCGACCCGACCCTCGCGCTCTTTGTCGGCATCAACGAGACGGAGGACACGCGGCGCTATCTCGTCAGCTATTTCACGCTGTTTCCGCGGCAACTTATCAATCTTTTTGGCGGTATCAGCTACGAGGGCATCGCCGCGTACGGCTGGATGATGCTGCAGGGCGCCCAGGCCGATGGCTCGGCGGACGTGCTGCTGCGGCCGCAGTTTGCCGGCGCCAACGTCGCAATACCCAAGCGTTGTGCGGACTTTGCGGCGACAGCGACGCTGGTGGACAAGGTGGGGTGCCTGAAATATCGGGTCTATCCGGATCCGCGGCCGACGTTTCCGTCGACGCGATTTCGCATGCCGCTGCTGGGTTCGGTCTACGGAATGTCTTTCCTGACGCTGGGTTATGACCGGACCTACCTGGATTTGGCGCGGGGCGGCGTGGCGGGCAACCAGGCGCAGATCACGCTGCCGGCTGACGTCAGCGCCGCGGACATCGCGCGGTTCACCGACCCGCTGTCGGGCCGGCAGTACGTGGCGGCGAAAATCAGCGCGACGTCGATCAACCCGGGCTATGAGGCCGTGCTGGCGGCGCAAAAGGAGCTGGCCAAGTACCAGACGCTCGGGGCGCTGCAGGCGGACTACCTGTTCAGCGAGTACCAGTTCCGCGTGTCGCTGCTGGATCTGGTGCGGACGATGGTGGACGTGTACGAATACTGACGTCAGAAGCTGTACAACACGCTGACACTCAAGGCGCCAACGTCGTCGATCGTCGCGGTTGGTTTGACGCCGGTGATGTTCTGGATCTCGCGCACGCGGCGGCCTACCGCAAAGCCATAGTCGACGCGGATGGGAATTTGCCCCGAGAGCAGCCAGCGCAGGCCGAGGCCGAGGCCGTGGCGGAAGCTGGCGGGATACATCTCGGACGCCGTGTCGGCGATGGCGCCCCAGTCCCAGAAGCCGGCGCCCCAGACGCCGCTGTCGCGCAAGATGGGAAATCGCAATTCCGCGGAACCATTGAGGATAACATTGCCGCCTTGCTTGGTCTGCACCGCGTCCGGGCTGCTGGACGAGACAGGCAGGCCACCTTTGGTCAACGACTTGGTTGTGCCGTCGGCCAGGTACTCCTTGACCGCAAGATCCGCATAGCCGCGCAAGCCCTGGATGCCGCCCAGCTGGTAACGCGCCCAGTCCGGCAGGTCGCTCGACTCCGTGCCCAGCTGCGCGGATCCGCCGCCGTGCACCAGCAGCGCCAGCACGGCGATCTGGCCAAACGGGATGAAACCCTTGGCAGTTCCCTCATATTTCATGTAGTTGCCGTGTTCGTACAGGCCGATCAGGCTGGGATCGGGGCTGCTGACCACCTGCTTGTACGCGTTGATGTACTGCACGGAGCCGGCCAGGTAAAAGCCGCGCGTCGGGTTCAGCGGGCTATCCGTGCGGTCCCAGGTCACGGTCGGGCTGATCTGGAACTGCGGCTCCAGGCGAAACCCGTTGTCCGGCGTCGGC
>CAIPXZ010000266.1 GCA_903869075.1 uncultured Myxococcales bacterium
GGGATCGCGCCCTCGTCGTCGACGCGGCCAATCGTCGTCAGCACCGCCAAGCGCTCCTCCTGGTTGTTGACGATCGCCATTTTGCGCAGCAATTCAATGGCCTTGGGATCGCCGACGCCGACCATCGCCTGCGTCGCCAGCATCCGCGTGCGCATGTCGCCGTCGCGCGTCGCCACCGTCCGCAGCGCCGCAAAAGTCTCCGGATCCGCGGCGCGCCACAGCTGCTCAATCGCCAGCTTGCGCACGTTCAGGTCGGAATCCTTGAGCAATTCAAGGAGCAATTTGCGCACGCTGTCGTCGTACAGCGTCATGCACAGCACCAGCGCCTGCTTCAAGTCCGGCACTTTCTTGGCGCGCACCATCCGCAGCAGGTCCTCGCGCACATCCGGCACCGCCAGCTGCGCCAGCACGTCCGCCGCGAGGTTGCGGGTGCGCGCCTCCGGCGAGGCCACAAGCGGCAAAAGCTGAGGCGCAGCCTGGACTTTCAGGTGGTTCAGCACCGCCAGCGCCGTCTCCATCCGCCCGCGATCCGCCGTCCGCAGCAAGAAGATCGCCTGGCGCACCGCCGGCGCGCCGACGTGCAGCAAGCCATCGAGCGCCGCCTCGCGCTGGTCCGGCACCGCCAGCGCCGCCAGCAACGGGTCCACCGCCGCGTCCGACTCGCCGCCCAGCCGCGCCGCCGCGCCGATCAGCTTCAGCCGCAAATTCAGGTTTTCCGCGCTCGGCTTCAGCTGC
The DNA here is from genome assembly GCA_903869075.1 of uncultured Myxococcales bacterium. GTDB lineage: Bacteria > Myxococcota_A > UBA9042 > UBA9042 > UBA9042 > CAIYBN01. The sequence continues at coordinate 736 of CAIPXZ010000266.1, forward strand.
TCGATGCCCAGCAGCCGCACAACCGTCTGCAGCGCCTCGGTGTACTTTTGCGCCACGAGCGTGTCGATCGCGTACGCCCGCAAGTTCGGCCGCGGGTCGTCCACGAGCTGCAGCAGCCGCGCCAGCACCGGCGGCGGGTCGGTCGCCAGCAGCTCCGGCAGCACAAGCAGCAGCAGCTCGTCGTCGTGGCGCTGCAGCATCGCGCTCAGGATCTTGGTCCGCCGCTCGTCTTCCTTGTAGCGCAGCACTTGCTGCACAAGCCGCCGCGCCGCGGCGTCGCCGAGCTTGGGCGCCCGCGCCACCGCTTCGTCATAGCTCAGCTGGCCCCAGCCCAGCAGCAGGTCGACCTCCGTGTCCTCGCCGCCCTTCTGCGCCGCGACGGCGTCCAGATGGCTGCGCACCTCCGGCCACGCCGCGTCGCCCAGCTCAATCAGCGCGTCCACGGCTTCATCGCGCTCCTTGCCGGGCGGATGCGTCATCACCTGGTGCAGCAGCTGCGCCGCGGTCTGGCCTTTGGACTTGGCATACGCCGGCCGGGTCACCAGCGGCGTTGACAGCAGCGCCGGCAGCGCCAGGCCGAACGCAACGGCGAGCCGCAGGCGGCGCGGGCGGGGCGGAATCTTCGGGGGCAAGCTCATGCGATCCTGACGTGGCCGCAGCGGCCGAAGCGCAAATGTAGCAGGCTGAGCCGGCAATGCTCAACGCCGAAACGGCTGATTTAGGCGTCGCCGCGCAACTGGCGCCGCTCATCGCGGTTCATGCGATAGCGCAGCACGTCTTCTCGCGACAGAATCCATAGTTTTCCGTGCTGTTCCCCGCGCACGCGACCGGTGCGCACCGAATTGATCACCGCCTGGCGCGTGATGCCGAGCATGTCCATCGCCTCGCCGACCGTGACGATCGCCTCGGTGGTCAAGCTGCCCTCGCGCGGCCGCGCGGTGGGCGTGCGCCCGAGCAGCGGCCGCAAGCCGCCGGGGAGCGGAATCGCCTGCGCTTCCGCCGGACCGGGCGCGATCACGCCCTCAGCGACGCCAGCACGGTAGACAAGATCGTTGGCGGCGCGCAGGGCCGGCAGTTCGTGGACGCCGGGGGAGAGCGGGCTCAAGCCTTCGTAGAGCGGCACGTCCGGACGCATCACCCGCGCCAAAAGTTCATGATAACCTTGACCTTGTGCCAGCCGCGCAGCGACGTCCAGCAGGAACAGCCGCGCTTGCAGGGACGAACTGCGCAGATCCACCACCGCGCCGTTTAGCAGTCGATAAC
>CAIPXZ010000267.1 GCA_903869075.1 uncultured Myxococcales bacterium
CGATCGCGTGTCGTTGTGGAAAAAGAGCTTGAAGCCCGTGTACTCCACGGGATAAGGAAAGACATACCGGCGGTAGCTCTCCACCTTGAGCGGCGGCGGGCCCCACCCGTCCATATCGATCACCACCTGGACGCGCGCATCGAGTACGTCAACCCGGCGTTTGTCCAGCACGCGGGCTACACGCAGCAGGAGCTGCTGGGCATGAACCCGCGGGTGCTGCAGTCCGGGCAGACGCCGCGCGAGACGTACGACGCGATGTGGGCGGCGCTGCGGCGCGGCGAAATTTGGCAGGGCGAGTTCGTGAACCGGCGCAAGGATGGCTCGGAGTACGCCGAATGGGCGACGCTGGCGCCGATCCGCAACGACGACGGCGACGTGACGCATTATGTGGCGATCAAGGACGACATCACGGAACGCAAGCGCATGAACCAGGAGCTGGAGCGGCATCGGCACCACCTGGAGGAGCTCGTCGGCACGCGCACGGCGCAGCTGCGCGAGGCGCAGGAACGCGCGGAGACGGCGAACCTGGCAAAGTCGGCCTTTTTGGCCAACATGAGCCATGAGATTCGCACGCCGCTGAACGCGATTATCGGCCTGACGCACCTGCTGGCGGCGAGCGACCTGGCGGTCGAGCACGCGGAGCGGCTGCGCAAGATCGACGGATCGGCGCGGCACTTGCTGGCGATTATCAATGATATCCTTGACTTGTCCAAGGTCGAGGCGGGTAAGCTGCGGCTGGAGCACCTGGACTTCCAGCTGGCCGACGTGCTGGCGCGCGTCCACGACAGCCTGGCGGAGCGGGCGCAGGAAAAAGGCCTGCAGCTGACGTTTCACGTGGCGCCGGAGACCCCTGCGGCGCTGAAGACGGACCCGCTGCGGCTGACGCAGATCCTGCTGAACCTGGGCACCAACGCAGTCAAGTTCACGACGGAGGGCTCGGTGGCGCTGCACGTGGCGCTGGAGCCGGCCGCCGTGGGCCACACGCTGCGGTTCAGCGTCGTCGATACCGGCATGGGCATGTCGCCCGAGCAGGTGGCGCGGTTGTTCCAGCCGTTTGAGCAGGCGGATGTGTCGACGACCCGCAAGTTTGGCGGCACGGGCCTGGGGCTGGCGATTTGCCGGCGCCTCGTCGACCTGCTCGGCGGGACCATCGGCGTGCAGAGCGAGCCAGGGCAGGGGAGCACGTTCTGGTTCACGCTGCCGTATGCGCTGCCGGACGGGCCGACGCGCCAGCCGTCGGGCTTTGCTGAAGCGCTGCGGCCGTTGCGTCCGGCGCGGCCCGCGGCGCAAGTGCGCGTGCTGCTTGTGGAGGACGACCCGATCAACCAGGAAGTCGCGTCAGAGCTGATGCGTAGCCACGGCTTTGGCGTGGAGGTGGCGGAAAACGGCGCGATCGCCCTGCAGATGGCCGCCGCCACGCCGTACGACGCGGTGTTGATGGACGTGCAGATGCCGGTGATGGATGGCCTGACGGCGACGATGCGGCTGCGCGAAATGCCGCTGCACGCGACGACGCCGATTCTCGCCATGACGGCGAGCGCTTTTGCCGAGGACAAGGCCGCGTGCCTGGCGGCCGGGATGGACGACGTGCTGGGCAAGCCCATCCATCCGGAGGCGTTTTTTGCGGCGCTGTGTACCTGGACCGGCGCGCAGCTGGACCCGCGGCGACTGCTGTCGCCCGACAGCCGCTCGGCGGTGACCGAGAGCGGCTACGCGCGGGTGGCGGCGATTCCGGGGCTGAACACGCAGCTGGGGCTGCACGTGGTGCAGGACAAGTGGCCGAATTTTGAGCGGTTGCTGCGCAAGTACTGCTCGGAGCGGGCCGATGACGTCGCGCTGTTGCAGGCGCACGCGGTGGCAGGGCGCTGGCCGGAGGCGCAACGGATGGCGCATACGTTGAAGGGCGTGGCGGCGACGCTGGGGGCGCTGGACGTGCGGGCGGGGGCGGCGGCGGTCGAGCTGGCGCTGGCGCACGGCGCGCGCGATGCCGAGACGCTGCGCGAGCCGCTGCAACGGCTGGCGGAGGTCCACGATCGGCTGGTGCGTGACCTCTGCGTGGCACTGCCGCCGCTCGCGGCCGGCGCGCCAACGCTTGTAGAATGGGAGGCCGTGGCGCGTGCGACGAGCACGCTCCAGGCGCTGTTGGCGGATGATGACGTCCGCGCCCTGAGCGTGTTCCGGGACGTCGCGCCGCTGCTGCGGGCGGCGTTCGGCGCGCGGGTGGACGCGCTGGAGCGCGCGGTCGAGGCTTTCGAGTTCGAGGAGGCGCTCGTTCAGCTGGCGGATTGCCAGACGAACCTGCCGTCGCCGTGAGCGCAACGGCTATTTCTGGCTGCGCAGGGCCTTTTCCGACGCGTGCGTCGCCGCGACTGCTGGCCGCGCCGCGATGCGATCGCGGTACGCCTCCAGCACCGGCAGGCTGCTCAGGTCGACAGCCGTGAACTTGGCCCACAGCAGCATCACGTACAGGTAGCCGTCGGCGACGCTGAAGGTGTCACCCAGCAGCCACGGCTGCTTCTCCAGGTGCTTGGCGATGAACGTCAGCCGCCGCAAAATCGCCTCGCGCGCCGCGGCCTTGGCCTCGTCCGTCGCCGTCGCCCGCCACAGTGGACCCCAGGGCTTGTGCAGCTCGGAATTGATAAAGCCCAGCCATTCCTGCAGCTGGTACCGCGCCACCGTGCCGTTCGGCGGCGCAAGGTGCGACGCCGGCGCCTGATCGGCGATGTACTGGACGATCGCCGGGCCCTCGGTGAGCACCGTGCCGTCGCCCAGCTCCAGCGCCGGCACGTAGCCTTTGGGGTTGATCGCGTTGAAATCGCGGCCGTCGGACGTGCGCTTGGTGGCGAAATCGACGGTTACGGCTTGGAAATCGAGGCCCGCTTCGTGCAGGGCGATGTGCGGCGACAGCGAACAGGCGCCGGGGGCGAGGAACAACTTCATGGTGAACTCCGAGGGGTTGAGACGCGAGCCCAGCCAAGGTAGCTGGCGTTGCCGGCCGCGCAAGCCGCTGATTGTGCCGCTGCGGAAACAGTGTGTTGCCATCTTGCGGCGCTGGCGAACGATGCGGCGGCTTGGCATGATGGCGGCGATGATGCCCCGACGGTCAGCGCTGCAGCGATTGAGTCAGCTGACGGCCGCCGTGGCGCTGCTGCCGGCGTGCAAGCCCGCGGTGCCGCAACCGCAACCGCTGGCCGCCAAGCCGCCTGCCCTTGGAGTGCCGATGCCGAAGCCGCAAGCCGCGCTGGTCGTTGACCTGACGCATGACGTGATCTGCCCGTGGTGCCGCATCGGTCACCATAACCTACGGACTGCGCTGGGGAATTGGCAGGGCGGGGCGGTGACTGTGCGGCTGCATCCGTACCTGCTGGACCCGAGCGTGCCGCCGGAAGGCGTCGATCTGCGGGCGCGGCTGGCGGAGCGCTACGGCGCGACGCAGCTGGACGCGATGTTCGCGCGGGTGACGCAAGTGGGCGCGGGGTATGGCGTGAAGTTTGATTTCGCCAAGATTCGCCGCACGCCGGACACGACGATCGCCCACGCGCTCGTGTTGGCGGCGCCGGCGGCGCTGCAGTCGGACCTGCTGGACGTGATCCACCGCGTGTACTTCGAGCAGGGCGCGGACATCGGCGCGGCGGCGGTGCTGCAGGCAGCGTGGCAGGAGGTCGGGCTGCCGGTGGCGCAGGCGACGGCGGTGCTCGCGGACGCGGGCGCGCGCGCGCAGGTGCGGCGGCTGGCGGATGCGGCGGCGGCCAAGGGCCTGCAGGGCGTGCCGCATTTTGAGCTGCACGGTCCGGCGGGCGACGTCACATTGCACGGCGGTCAGGCGCCCGAGGCGATCGGCGCGGCGCTGCGCAAGGCGGCGGGCTGACGGCGCTCAGGTCGCAGCGTTCTTGAAGCGCTTGCGATCGCTCTCGTTCAGGTACTTCTTGCGGATGCGAATCGACTTTGGCGTCACTTCCACGAGCTCGTCATCGTCAATGAATTCAAGCGCTTCTTCCAGCGACAGCCGCCGCGCGGGCACCAGCAGCAGCTTCTCGTCGGCGCCGGCGGAGCGGATGTTGGTCAGCTTCTTTTCCTTGCCCGGGTGAACCGTCAAGTCATTGTCGCGGTTATGCAAACCGACGATCTGGCCCTGGTAGATGTCCACCGTCGGACCGACGAAGAACGCGCCGCGGTCCTGCAGGTTGAAGATGCCGTACGGCGTCGTCGTCGTGTCTTCGTGGCAGATCAGCACGCCGTTCATGCGGCGGCGGATCTCGCCGCGCCACGGGCCGTACTCGGCGAAGTTGTGGTAGACGACGCCGGTGCCGCGCGTGTCGGTCAGGAACTGGCTGCGGTAGCCGATCAGGCCGCGGCTGGGCACGCGGAATTCCATACGGACGGTGCCGTCATCGGCGACTTCCATGTTCTGCAGCTCGCCGCCGCGCTGGCTGAGCTTCTCGACGACGGCGCCGGAGTAGCCATCGCCGCACTCGGCGACGACATCTTCATACGGCTCCATCTTCTTGCCGTCGATTTCCTTGGTGATCACGCGCGGTTGGCTGACCTGCAGCTCAAAGCCTTCGCGGCGCATCGTCTCAATCAGGATCGACAGGCTGAGCGTGCCGCGGCCGGAGACCTTGATGACCTCGGGCTTCTCGGTGTCCTCGACGCGCAGCGACACGTTGGATTCCAGCTCTTTGGCCAAGCGATCCCGGATGTTGCGCGTGGTGACGAACTTGCCTTCGCGGCCGGCAAACGGCGAGTTGTTGACGATGAAGTCCATCGACAGCGTCGGCTCGTCGACCGGGATGGCCGGCATCGGCTCGATGCAGTCTTCAGCGCACAACGTCTCGCCGACGGTTACATCGCCAACGCCGGAAAGCGCAACGATATCGCCGGCATAGCCGACGTCGATGTCCGCCCGATCCGTGCCCATGAAGCCCATCAGCTTGACGACGCGCAGCTTCTGCTGGCTGCCGTCCAAGCGCACCTGGACGATGTTATCGCCCTTGCGGATCGCGCCGCGGTAGATGCGGCCAATCGCGATGCGGCCGAGGAAGTCGTTGCGATCGAGCGTCGCCACCTGCAGCTGCAGCGGCTTGTCGATCGGGAACTCGCACGGCGGCACGTGCTGCAGGATCAGGTCCATCAGCGGACCGAGCGTCTTGCCCTGCTGCTTTTGCGCCATGACGACCGGATCGTCGTCGGTCACTTCCGTGTAGTCGTGGACGGCAAAACCGCCGCGACCCGAGGCGTAAATCACAGGAAAATCAAGCTGTTCCGGCTTGGCGTCCAGCGCCACGAACAGGTCGAACACGGCGTCGAGCACGCGGTCAATCTGCCGATCCGGACGATCGACCTTGTTGATCACGACGATCGGCCGCAGGCCCAGCGCCAGCGACTTGCGCAGCACGAAACGGGTTTGCGGCATCGGGCCTTCGCAGGCATCGACGAGCAGCAGCACGGAATCGACCATGCGCAGGATGCGCTCGACCTCGCCGCCAAAATCGGCGTGCCCCGGCGTGTCGACGATGTTGACCGTCTGGCCCTGCCAGAGGATCGCCGTGTTCTTGGCGAGGATCGTGATGCCGCGCTCGCGTTCCAAGTCGTTGGAATCCATGACGCGTTCGCGCTCCAGACCGCCGCGGCCAACCGCGCCGCACTGGGTCAGGATCTGGTCGATGAGGGTGGTCTTGCCATGGTCAACGTGGGCGATGATGCCGATATTGCGAACGCGCTGCATGTGTCTCGATGTGCGCCAGTGGGCGCGGAAAGGGGCGTTAGTGTGCCACAAGTCGGCCAAGGTGCCAAGGTGATTCTGCAACTTTGCCGCGACAGGTTGACTCCGCTTCAGGCGACGGCGATGCTGATGGCGACGCGCCCATAGCTCAGGTGGATAGAGCACCGGCCTTCTAAGCCGGGAGTCAAGGGTTCGAATCCCTTTGGGCGCGCCGGCACTTACGCGTCGCCAGATTCGCAGGGTACAACA
>CAIPXZ010000268.1 GCA_903869075.1 uncultured Myxococcales bacterium
AGGGCCTGTGACAAAAAGAGTCGATCGACTTGGTTTTTCCCGAATTATCACGACTTGGGCCGAATCGTGTAGTTCCATTCCCCATGAAACTCGTGTGGGTGCAGGCTGACCGAGGCCAGTTCCGCGTCGCCGACCTTGCGCCCCTTTTCGTATGTGCCGTCGTCCAGTTCGCAGCGCACCGTCAGGCCTTTGGTCGTCGTGGTCGCTGCGATGAGGCTGATGATGGTCTGGTAGTTGACCAAGGGCTTGCCGCGCCAGTTCATGGTGATGAACGAGAACATCCGATGCTCGATCTTGTTCCACTTGCTCGTGCCTGGTGGGAGGTGGCAAACCGTGACAGGGAAGCCCAAATCGTTGGCGAGTTGCTGGAGTTCCAGCTTCCACAGGCGAATGCGGTAGCCGTTGCTGCCGCCGCAGTCGGCGGTGATCAGGAGTTCGCCCGTCTCCAGATAACGCTGCGATCCCATGGCGTTCCACCACCGGCGGATCGATTCGACGGCGAACTCGGACGTGTCCGCGCTGATGCCGACGCTCACCCAGCCCGCGTTTTCGCCGACGTCGTACACGCCGTATGGGCTCGCCCGCCCGAGTTCTCCCATGAAATCATGAACGTCGACCTTGGTCGGCTCGCCCTTGGGACACAGCTCGCGTCCGCCGTTCTTGTAGTTGCCGACCAACTCCTTCTTCTTGGTATCCACTGAAATCACAGGGTTGCCGGCCGCATGCTGCGCTTTGGTCCGGGCGTTGATGTACTCAAACTGCGCATCGCGGTCAGCATGCTGGTGGCCCTCGACGGTCTTGGAATTGGCCTGCAGGCTGAAGCCCTGTAGTTTCAGTACTCTGCCGACGGTGCGGTAGCTGACGTCGTGGCGCCGAGCGACAAGCTCGCTGGCCAGTTGCCGCAGGCTCTTGCACGTCCAGCGCAAAGGCGACTCCGGATCGCCGCGGGTGCCTGCGTCGATAATCTCAGCCAAATCAGGCAGTAGCGTCACATCCTGGTCCGTCTTCTTCTTGCGCCCCCCGCCAGCCTCGCGAACGCGGCGCGGACCTGACGGCGGCGCGTCCTCCTCAGCGCGCAACTCCCGAATCGCTTTGCCAATCGTCGACGGCACGATGCCGGTGGCTCGGTGCACCTTCGCGATGCCGCCGTAGCCGAGCGCCAGCGCTTCCGAGGCGGCCCAATGCCGGCGCCCACGTTCGTCCAATGAGGTGCGGATTTGTCTAAATTGCTGACTGATCTGGGCTTCTGTCTTCATAAAGACAAGAATGATCCCGCGCAAGCAAATCGTCAAGTTGTTCTGTCACGTGCCCTTACCATCGGGGCAGTGGGAACGGCCCGCGGGATCAGCATCGGGGGCATCAAAGGGAAACGCACTCTTGCGTTGTGCGAGGCGAGTGCCGAGGCAGTGGTTGGAAGGGCATCCCACGAAGTACTCCATGACATTTGTCATTTTACGAGCGCGGGCGATCACGCTTCCCAAGCTTGGATTAAGACCATCGTTTTCGCCTCGTTACTTAGATACGTTGTCGAGTTGCTTGCTAAGAAACTCGATCTGCCAGTCGCAATTCGCGAAAGAGTGGGTGACCCAGAGTCCATCGCCAAGGACATGGTCTCCGAGATTGCTGAGTGCGACTGGGACGCTGTGCCCGATTGTGATGTCGCGGCCAGAATGTTCGGTTCCACTTATTTTGCTGCTCGCTTCTTGATGGCGATTGACAGTTCTTTGGAAAATCGATTCTCCCAGGATCTTGGCGTTTACTCCCATATGGGTAGGTTTATTTACTTAAACATCAAACAATTTTCCGATCTCGTGGATGAAATTCGTGCGGATGCAGTTGCAGCTGCCTTGGTTGCAAACCCTCAGGAGTATTTGAAGTATCTGGAGGAACAGGCTGAACGATCTCTCGACGAGCAGTTGCGAACTCGTCTGCGCTTGCTCTCGAGTGCAGTTGATGAGCAAGATCCGACTATCCATCTTCCTTGGTATCGAGGGTTTGTGGAGCGCGCGCGCCTTGAATATCGTGCGGCTCAGCAGAAAATCGAAGCCGATCCGATTCTCCAGTCCGTTCGTTGGGTTGCCGCTCGAGATGGATCTCTTGAAACCCCCACATCCAAAGGTGTGGATATTTTACTTGATGCATGGGATAGGAGTGTTGTATCATGAAAGATAGTGGACTGCTGGAACGACTTCGAAACGCGACGCGTAGCACTTCGGATGCGGTTCCTCCTGTGGACGCCCCATCTGCGCACGAGGTTGGTTTTCGCAACGTGGCGAAGAAGGTCAAAGACTACACTGGTAGTTTTCCGGCAAATAACCCAGGGTTTGGCAAGCAACGCGACTCATCGAACGACGGCATCGCCGCCACATTGCTTGCCCCGACTTGGCCGCAGCCAGTAGTTCCTGGCGGCATTCTGAATTCCCCATTGTCTTCACCGCCGCCGAATGGTGCTCCGCGATTTGGCGCCGGTGGCGACAACGGGGCACAGTTGAGTGCGAATTCACCACCTAAGGATAGCATGATTTGGAGACTTGCGAGTCACCACCTCGTGGGTGGTACGTTTTCCTTGATGCTCTTGTGTGCCGGCACCACTGCTGTTCTTGCAGCCCAGGGCCACGGGGCGATTGCTCTTGGCTTCGCAGGCGCCACTACCTTTTTGTTCGTCGTGAGTGGGCTAATTGCACTCTTCACCGTTCGCCCGCAGAGGGGGGGCGAGGTCGAGAGTGACTATCGCCGACACGGAGGGGCGTAGCGCGATGGCGGGCGAGGAAAGGACTGCCATCAGTCAGGCTCGTGAGAGTTTGGCAGAGAACGCTCAGCTTCTTGGGTGGTTTGCCGCATTCGACTTTGCGGCAATCATCCTTGGAGCTGTTTTCTTTTATTTGTTTGCAGCGATCGACGACACGCAGTGTTGGCGAGAAGCAGGTCAGTGTGTGCGAGTGCTCCATTCGGTCGTGTTCGCAGTCCAAACCGCGACGACCGTTGGTTACGGGAATCTGGACGAACTTCATGGGAATTATGTCCAAGCGGTATCTGCGCTTGCCTGCATCTGGACGGGCATTACACATGCTATGGTGCTTTGCCTTCTCATCGATTTTGCGAAGTCCTTGGATCGGTTTCGACTTTTGGCCCGCACGGGGCGCAACAACTGATCCGTTTCGCTGATCCCGGTCCGTCGTGGTGACTTGCTGTGGTCTGACGCTCGCGGGCTTCGTGGTGTCCTGGAACCCCACGCCAACGACCGCAGACGGCGACGTCTGAGTGCTGACATTGGCGATCGACTGAGCTATTGGTCTTTGAGCGTTGACGTGGCCGGGCCGGGGATCGCGCCCACCCTATTTCTAATGATTTCGGACAACTTTGATGCATGTGGGATCGCGTCGTTCGTAATTGCTTAATGTTTTCGACATGTTATTGAGGCGATTCGTAATCAGCAGGTCGACGGTTCAAGTCCGTCTGTTG
>CAIPXZ010000269.1 GCA_903869075.1 uncultured Myxococcales bacterium
ATCGACGCGCAGCGCATCCGCCAGGTGCTCATCAACCTCATCCGCAACGCTGCCGACGCGCTGCCGGTCTCCGGCGGCCGCATCGACATCCGCGTCCGCACCGCCGGCGACAACGTCGTCGTTGAGGTCGCCGACAACGGCCGCGGCATCGCCAGCGAGCTTGCCGACAAGGTCTTTGAGCCGTTTTTCACGACCAAGGGCGAAAAAGGCCTGGGCTTGGGCCTCGATATCTCGCGGCAAATCGTCCAAGCCCACAACGGCACGCTGACTTTTGAGTCAAACGCCGGCGGCGGCACCACGTTTCGCATGAGCGTCCCGCTCGTTCCGCCGGGCAAAGCCACGCGGCCGTACGACGATTTGCTCACCGACCCCAACGGCGCATCCGGCATCACCGCGATCCCACAGGCCGCACCACACGCATGAAACGTCCGCGACCGGTGCATCGGGTGGGAGATGTCGTGCGGCTGGACCACGTCGTCGTGGTGCGCAAGACCACCGCGGTGGAACAGCAGACAAAACGCCAGGATCGCCGCTTGGCGCAGCTGATCGGCCGGCGCGATCCGCTGGCGGCGCGGGTGTTGGGCGCGCACGCGGAGCACGTCGCTTCGCTGGCGCGGGTCGAAGCGGAGCTGCAGGCGCGGCACATCGATCACAAGATCGTCACGCATTTTGGCCGCCGCGACGCCGCGCGCGCCAGCCTCGTCGTCACCGTTGGCGGCGACGGCACGTTTTTGCGCGCCTCGCACGCCATCGACGCCACGCCGGACAGCGACGGCCCGCCGATGCTCGGCATCAACAGCGCCGCGGGCTCATCGGCCGGCTATTTCTGCGCCGCTGGCCCCGAAGGCTTCGGCACGCTACTCGACGAGATCGCCGCCGGCAGCCTCCGCAGCCGCGGCCTGTGGCGCTTGCAGGTCACGATCAACGGCAAGCCGATCCGCGATTTGGCGCTGAATGATGTGCTTTTGGCGCACCAATCGCCGGCGGAGACGTCGCGCTACGTGCTCAAGGTCGGCGATGTGACGCAGGATCACAAGTCCTCCGGGCTGTGGATCGCCACCGCCGCTGGCTCGACGGCCGCCATCCGCTCAGCCGGCGGTGAGCTGCTGGACGTGGATGCGCGCAAGCTGCAGTACCGCGCCCGCGAGCTGATGCTGTGGGCGGTCGAGGGCAAGCCGCTGGAAGGCGGCGTGCTCGATGAACTTGAAGTGATTTCGAGGATGTACACCGGCATGGTGTATTTGGACGGCGGGCATTTGCGCCAAGCGTTCGGCTTTGGCGATCGCATCAGTTTTTGCCTGGCGCCCCGGCCGATGCCGTGGGTCGCGCCGCATGAACTGGACGAGCGGCGCCAGCGCTGGCTCGATAAAACGCAGTGAAATCAAAGATTATCCGCTGATCGCTGGCCGCCGCGCCACCAAGCTCGCGCCGCCGCTGCCCAGGCTGTGGCCGCGGTACTGCACAAGCGCCAGGCCCGGCTGCGCCGTGTGGCCGGCCGAACACGTCTCGCGCAGCAGCTCCGGTCCCGCCAGTGTCGCGCTCACCGTCGGCTCCAGCGGCTCACCGTGCGCCCACGCCTGCGTCGCGCGCGCGGCTTCCTCCGGCGTCACCCGCCCCAGCCGCTGCCGCTGCAGGTAGCGCCCGCAGACCGCGCACGTCGGCTCCGCCGCCAAATGCAGCAGCGCGCGGCGGATCAGCACGGTCAAGAACGCCAGCGTCGCCGACAGCAGCACCGCCTGCAGCCACGGCAACGGCGGCAGGCGCCGTTCCAGCCCCAGCGCCCGCAGCACGAGCTGGCCGCTGTCCCACTCGACAAGCAGCGCGCCGCGCACGCCGTCGGCACCCGTCTCGGCGTTCAGCCCCAAATCGACAAGCTGCAGCGGCGTATCGGCGCCGGAGACCAGAAAATCCTCGGCCAGTTCATGGGATTCGCGCAGCACCATCTGCGCCTGCTCGGCGCGAAAGCCCCAGGCGTCCGTCAGCCGGTGCGCCACAAGCCACGTCGCCGACGCCGCCAGCGCCAGCACCAGCGCGCCCGCGCGCGGCCGCCAGCGCAGCATGTGCGCGTAGGCCACCGCCGCGACGGAAAGCACAAGCGCCGCCAGCACTTCGTAAAAGCCGAGGATGGTCAGCACGCGGCCCGCCAGCCCGGTGGCGATGCCCAGCAGCAGCGCCGTCAGCAACAGCCCAAGCAGCGCGAGGGTGGCGCGGCCAAAGGCCTGCGAACGCGAGAGAGTAGCTTGCAAATTGCGGCTTTACGCCTGCGGGTACTGCTTGGCGCAGTTGACCGCGAGCTCGATGAACTCGATGACCCGATCCGCCGTCTGCGGCACCTGCCAGCAGGTCACGCCGCACAGGCTGTCGTGCACGCGCACGTCCACCGGATCGTAGTCGCGCAGCTGGAACGCCAGATCGCCGGCCAGCATCGCGTCGGCATTGGCGCCGGGCGACAGCCGCAGCTTGTAGCCTTCCGGCACGCGCGGGTCGTGGACCTCGGGCGCGTGCAGATCCGGCAGATCCAGACCGGTCGGCGGCGCCAGCGGCCCAAACCGCACGAGCGTGTGCGACTCGACCTTGGACATCACGAGCACGCGCAAAAAGCCGTCGCCCTGGCCCACTTCCGGCGCGGACGCCTCGATGCGCAGCACGTAGCCTTTGTAATCGCCGGAAACAATCGTCTCCTTGTCGCCCTGCTGCACCGCCAGGTTCAACTTCTGCCCCGCCTGCGCCACCGGATCGATTCGCCGCCGCGCCGAGCGGAACACCGCGAACAGCACGACCGCCAGGCCAATGACGCCCAGGCCAAGCAGCCCGGCCTTGAGCGGGTCAATCGTCGCCGCCGGCGTCGTCGTGACGCAGCGGTCCAGATCGTCGGCCGAAGCGCCCGCCTTGGCCTTAGTCAAGCACTGGCCCACCACGTCCGCGGACAGCTCCTTGTAGCGCTCCAATTTGGCGTCGTACACCTCTTTCTTGCGCTTTTCCCATAGCTCCTTGAACCGCGATTCTTCCTTCAGCGGCGCGGCGTTGTCCAAGTCGTCCGGGTTGGCGCCCTTGGCTTCCACTTCTTTCTTGCGGACTTTTTGGTATTCCACAAGCACATTGTCCTGCTCGCGATCCGCACGCAGCGCCGCCAGCGCCTCCGCCTCTTCGGGCTTGGCCGTGCGAATTTCCGCGCAACCGGTCGCCAGCAGCACGCCGCCCGCGGCCAGAACCGCCAGCGCGCGCCGCGTCCATGCCGCGGAGGGGGCGAACACCTGCTTCTGCAAGTCGTGATTCTGCATGAAATCCTCTCTACGCCGAATGCTGGTTGCCTGCTGCGTTCGCGGCGCCATGGCGGGGCCGTCGCTCGCTCGTCCGGTCGGTCCGCGTCGCGCTGGCCCGCAGGCCGGCACGGTCAGATTGCACGGGCAGCTCGCCCGCACTGCTGTTTGCCACGATTTGCGAATTTTGTCACGAAGCCCACGATTCGCGCCACGTCCGCCATTCCTTTGTCACCGGTCACGCTGCGGTCTAGACCGATCTTCACGCCAAAGCGTCGAAGTCCCGGGTTCGTTGCAAGTGCCGACGGCCCTGACTGCGACGACGGGCAACCGCCGTCACGTTGAAACGCGCCGAGCGTAACACGCGGCAGAAACGCGCGCAAACGCGACTGGCGCGGCTCCGCAGGACTCGGCATCATGCGCGACGGGGCGAGGCTTCGCTCGCGCTTCAGGTGGGTGCCACGCCACGCTTACAGTTGCCAATCGGGTGGATGCTGCTGGCCGTCTTGCTGGCGTCGCCGGGCCACGCGCTGCGCCTGCGGCTGCGCGCGCGCACGCGCATGACGCTGGCGCTGGTGCCCGCGGGCGGTGAGTTGGAAGTCCGCGGCACGCTGCAGGATAGCCGCGACTTGCCGGTGCCGGGTGCGGTGGTGGCGCTGGCGATTGCCGGCAGTCCGCCGCCCGCCGAGCTGCACAGCAACCGCCAGGAATTCACCGCGACGACGTTGCCGGACGGGCATTTTGCCGTCCGCGTACCGCTGGGCGCCTGGCTCGGCGCGGACGCTTGGCGCACGTGGAAGCGCGCTTTGCCGGCGGGCCGACGCTTGGCGAGGCGAGTGCCGAGACCCTGTTCGACCTGCAAAAACAGGACGCGACGCTCGAGCTGCAGGCGGAGGCGCGGCACCTGCGCACCGATGGCGGCGATCTCGAGCTGACGGCGCACGTGCGGTCGGGCGATTTGCCGCTGGCGGCGCTGGAAGTGCAATGGGCGGTCGACGGCAAGCCAGTGGTGATGTCGCGCAGCGATGGCGAGGGCATTGCGCACGCCGTGTTGCCCGCGACTGCGCTGGGCGCGCCGGGACCGCGGGTCGTGTCGGCGCACCTCGCTGGCACGGAACAGGTCAACGGCGCCGAAGCGTCGCTGACAGTCGACTTGCTGGGCGCGGTGCAGGTGGAGCTGGCGCGGCACGCCGGGCCGCAGAAGAACCCGTGCGTCGCCGCGGGGGGGCAGCTGGCGCCGCAGGATTGGTGCATTGACGGCCGTGTGCGCGCGGCGCGGCTGGGCGCGTGGCAGCCGGTGGCCAACGCCGCGGTGGCGTTGCACATGGAACGGCACTTGCTGGCGACGTTGACGACGGACGCGGACGGGCGGTTCTTCGCCATCGCGCGCGGTGACGCGCTGGCGCGGCTGTTCGCGCCGGGCGCGGTGGGTCTGGTCGCGCAGGCGCAGGTGGCGGAGCCGTGGTATGAGGTCGGCTGGAGTCCGGTGCTGTCGCTGGAAGTGCCGCCGCCGCCTGAGCTTTCCAGCTGGCTGTACGCCGTGCCGTTGCTGGCGCTGGTGCTGGCTGTGCTTGTGCAGCGGTGGCGCGCCCGGCGGCGGGAGCTGGCGCTGCAGGCGTGGCGGGAGGCGAGCTCGGCGGGCTTGCCGGAGGAGCAGGTGCGCTCGACAGCGCCGGGCGAGCCGTCCTGCCGGCTGCGCGGTCGCGTGTTGCACGGCGAGACCGGGCGGCCGTGCCCGGCGACGCTGACGCTGCAGGCGCGCGATCAGCCCGAGCCGGTGGCGCGCGTGGTGGCGGCGGATGGCCAGTTTGACCTGCGCGACCTGCCGCCGGGCCGTTACGTCTGGGTTGTCGCGGCGGACGAGCACATGGTGCTGGAGCTGCCGCTGGAGCTGCCGCATGACGGCCTGTACGACGGCTGCGAGCTGTTGCCGCCGAGTTGCCGGGCGGTTGTGCGCGGCTCGTTCAGCGCCAGCGTGCGGGCGTGGACGCAAAAGCCGGTGGACTGGACGCGCGAGACGCCGCGCGAGGTTGAACCGCGGGTGACCGGGGTGATCCGCCGTGGACACGCGGACTTGCGCGATGCGGTGCGTCGCGTTGAGCGCGCGCTGTACGGCCGCCGCACCGATGCCGAGGTTGCCGATGCCGCGCGCAACGCGCTGGGCCGGGTGGAGGACGCGCAATGAGGTGGCTGCTGCTGGCGTGGCTGCTGTGCTGGTCGGTCGCGGCCGTGGCGGCGGATTTTGATCCGCAGTCGGACGCGTGGAACGGCCTGACGCGGCTGCAAAAAGACGTGGCAGATAAGGCGGTTGCGCAGGTGCGCACGCAGACGACCCTGGACTGGACGCTGGCCGATGAACACGACGTGCTGCTGGTGCTGGCGCCGCAGGTAGCGCCGACGGGCGCGGCGTTGGACAGCCTGAAGCGGTTTGTGGAGTCGGGCGGGCGGCTGATCGTCGTCGACGATTTTGCCAAAGGTGACGGATGGTTGCGGCCCTTTGGTATTCGCCTGAGCGACGAGCCGGTGCGCGCGCTGGAGCACTACGCCGGCGTTGACGGCCTGCCGATGGTGACGATCGCGCCCGACGCCGCGTCCGAACGGCTGGCGGCGCGCTGGCAATTGCACGGCGCCAAGCTGTCGCTGGGCGAGTTTCTCGGCCACGAAATCCACGCGCCCATCGTGCTGAACCACCCGGCGGCGCTGCGGCAGGACGCGGATGCGACGGGGCGGCCGTTCGTGGCCTGGGGACATTTTGCCGACCCGGCGACGGCATGGTTGGCGGAGACCGATTTTGGCGCCGGCCGTGTGCTGGCGCTGGCCGACCCGAGCGCGTGGCTGAACGCGATGCTGGAGCGCTTTCACGACAACAAACAGTTTGCCGCCAACGTCCTGCGCTACTATTGCGTCGCCGATCGGCCCTGCCGCGTGACGCTGCTGGCCAATGCCACCGCGGTGACGGGGGTGTTCACGCCGCGCCATCCGCCGCCGCCGCGCCCGGGCCTGCGCGCGGGGCTGGAGCTGCTGGCGG
>CAIPXZ010000270.1 GCA_903869075.1 uncultured Myxococcales bacterium
GTGGACTTGCCGACGCCGCCTTTTCCGTAAAAGGCCAAGGATCGCGGGCGATTGTGGCTCTTGCCTACGCGTTCGGCCGCCTGCAGGTTGCGTTCGATGGAGAGCACGGGCAGGCGACCTCGACGGTGTTTGCGGACCAAGTTGGTCCGAGATGCAGCCTAACGGAGCCCCGCGGGCCGTCAACCGAAATCGCCGCGGCTAGGCCAAAGACCGAATCGTTCCGCGTAGATGCACGGTGCCGCCGTCCTTGCTGACGACAACGAACTCCAGACCGCCGGCGCCGCGCGCCACGTTCAGCTGCACCGTCGACGGCAGGAACACCGGCTTGCGAAACGCCACGTCGATCGCGATCGGCCCCGGCGGCAGGTCCTGCTGACACTCCGCCACGGCGCGCGCCAGCGACCACATCCCGTGGATTATCGCGCGCTTGAAGCCGAACGGCCGCGCCAGCAGCGCGTGCTGGTGGATCGGGTTGAAGTCGCCGGCCACGCGCGCATACCGCCGCCCGAGGTCCTCCGGCACCTGCAGCTGCACGCTGCGCAGCGGCGTCACCGGTCCGGTCGGCTCCGGCGTCGCGACCTTCGCCGCCGGCGTGCCGCGTTTGACCTTGCGCACCCGCGACAGCATCGTGATGACCGCCCGCCACACGAGCTTGCCGTCGACCGTCGCCTCGGTCACCAGGTCGATCTCGTCGCCCTTGTCGGTGGCGCGCACGGGCTCCAGATGGCAGGCGTACTGCAGCGGCGCGTCCACCGCGATCGGCTGCAACTGCTCGATGTGATTGCGCAAATGCACAATACCCATCGCCGGCAGCGGAAAGCTCGGGTCCGTCAGCATCTGCATGTGGATCGCGCCGCTGGCCACTTGCGGCCAGGTCGGCGGCAGCGTCGGCGCGTCGGCAAAGCCGCACAGCTGGCGGTAGGCCTCCAAGCGCGCGGCGTCCAGCGGCTGCGGCAGCAAGGTCATGTCGAGGCGCGGCAGCGTCAGCGCGCCCTTGGGCGCCTTGGTCGAGGCGGCGATGGCGCGCAGCCACGACGGGGCGAAGTGCGGCGGTTTGGCGAAAGTGCGCGGCGCGGTCATGGGCGGTCCTCGGTGCGCCGGCGGCCAGCGCGCGCGGAATTCACTGCCAAACCGCAGGCGGTGTCAAGGCAGCAGCCAGCGCAGCACCTCATTCGGCTGCACGTACTGGCCCAGCAGCCGCACGCCGCGGCGAAAGTCCAGCAGCACCCGCACGGACAGCAGCGCGACGCCGCCCCACGCGTTCGCCACGTCCAGCTCTGGCTTGGTCAGGTGCAAGGCGCCGACGAGCGCGACGCCCATCGCATAGCCCAGGATGCCGGGCGGCTTGATCGACTCGTCCTTGACCACGCGGCCCATCAGCATCCGCCCGCCGGTCAGCGGTCCGGTCAGCGCCACGAGCACGAAGATCGCCAGCTGCGGCGGATGGCCGCGGATTCCCCACGCCACCAAGCTCGCGAGCACGCCGAGGATCCACAGCGCGGTGCCAAACCGCCGGCCGGTGCGCCAGATCGGCCCGATGATCGTCGCGCCGCCCGCCAGCACCGCCAGCACGAGGAAGAGGTCCACGCCGTCGTAGCCGTGCCAGGTTACGCTGCGGATCGCCGCGGGGCCGAGCAGCGCGGTCACAAACAGCAGCGCCAGCACCATCACCATGCCTTCCAGCGTGCCGACGCGGCCCATGTACATCCGCCCGGTGACGCGCTGTTCCCAGAACGTCAGCGACACGCTCGCGACCATCAGCGCGACGATGGTCAGCGTGCGCCAGTCCACGACGCCGAGCGCGTAAACGCTGCCGACGAAGACGAAGAGGCCGTTCAGGCTGTCCAGCCAGTGGTCGAGGAATTCGCCGAGCGGCGAGCTCGTGCCCAGCGCGCGCGCGTGCGGGCCGTCCAGGTTGTCCAGCAGCGTGTAGCCCGTGAACAGCAGTGCAACCACGAACAGCGACAGCCGCGACGGCGTCGTCAGCAGCGCGATGGCAAAGCCGCACGCGGCGCACGTCAGCGAGGAAAGCGTCAGCGTGTTGGCGGAAACCGTCCGCGGAATGCGGCGTTCCAGCGGCTGGACGATGAACCGCGTCACGTGCGGCAGCAGAATCGAGCGATCGTGCAGCACGTAATGGACGGTCATCGCGGCCTCCGCTTACGGTTTGGCGTCCAGCGCTTCGACTTCGGGCAGCATCGCCTTGGCGACCTCGACGTCGCTGTCAAAGTCGATCTCCGTCCACGGCAGGTCGCCGACAAGCGCGTATCGGCCCGGATGGGTCTTGAGCGCACGGATCATCGCCGCCTCGTACTCGGACTTGGTCAGGCCTTCCGCCAGGCACTCCGCCATGTGCTTGCGCAGCACCGGCGCGTCTTCGGCGGCGAACTTGGTAAAGCCGACGGTCTCGCCCTTCAAGTCCCAGCCGTCGCCGACAAAGCGGTCGATGGTGCGGACAAAGCCGTCCTTGATGCCAACGGTCATCTCCTCGCCGGTCTCCAGCGCCGTCTCGTCGACGAGGAACGCCGTGCCTGGCGTCTGCACAAGCCGCCGCATCAGCTCGCGCGGGTAGAGCACGTCGGCGTCCATGAGGATCGCGCCGTCGGCGTGGTCGTCCAGGTGGTCAATCGCGGTGGCAAACGACAGGATCGAGCCCTCCGTGTACCGCGTGTTCTCCAGGAACTGCACGCGCGCCGCGTCCGGGCGCTGCGCCACCGCTGCGCGGATCTGGTCGCCGCAGTGGCCCAGCACGATGATGACCTCGTGTACGCCGGTCGCTTCCAGCGCGTCCAGGTGGCGGTCCAGCAGCGTCTTGCCGCCCAGCGGCAGCAGGCACTTTGGCCGGTCTTCCGTGTACGGACGCAGGCGCCGCCCGACGCCGGCGGCAAGGAGAATCGCTTTCATCGGCACGCCTTGGGACGCGGCGTAAACTGCCGCGGTCGCGGGATAATGCGACGGCTTTGGCGGCGGCGCAACGGGCGGTGGCCGCGGCTAGGCGGAAAGCGCGACCAACTGCTCCAGCCACAGCTGCATCAGCCGCGTGCGGTCGACCGGGTGGTGCGCCAGCCACTCGAGGCTCGTATGCTCGGCAAAGCCCAGCCAACCGTACAGCCGCAGCTGCATCATCGGGTCGTCGCCGAGGCCAAACAGCGCCTGGATGCGCTCCAGCACCGTGCGCCGCACGCGCTCGACAAGCGCGTTGACCTCGGCGTCCATGCCGATGCCGCCGCGCAAAAGTGCCTGATACATCGCAGCATTGGCCTCGATGAAGTCGAGAAAGTGCTCCAGCGTCCGCGCCAGCGTCGCCTGCACGTCGTCGTCCGGCGCGAACGTCAGCAGGGACAGCAGCTCATCGGCCAGCGATTGCACCGTCGCCACGTAGTAGTCGCGCTTGCCGGGAAAGTAGTGGTAAAGCAAGCCCTTGGAGATGCCGGCCGCCTGCGCGATGTCGTCCGTCGAGATCGCATCGTAGGCGTGGGTCGAAAACAGCTCGCGGCCCAGGGCCAACAGCTGAGCGCGGCGACTTGCCAATGTCTGTCGCGCCATGATCGCCTCGCTCCGTTGGCGGCGATGGTCGGTCGGCGCGGCGCGGACGTCAATCGGCTGCGGCAGAGGTTGCTTGCGATTCGCGGCAGTTGGCCGTCATGCAAGCTTGCCCTGGTGGCGCAGATCCTGGCCGCGCACGAGCAAAATCACCTGCTCGGCCAGGTTCGTCGCGTGATCGCCAATGCGCTCCAGCTGCTTGGCCGCCGACTGCAGCGCGACGTTTTGCTCCACTTTGTCCGGATCGTCGCGGATCCGCTGCGCCAGCGCGCGGACGATCTGGTGGTAGCGTTCGTCGGCGTCGTCGTCCATGTCCAGCACGGCCTCGGCTTTTTCAGCATCGCGCTCGGCAAACGACTCGATCGCCTTGCGCAGCATCGCCGCCGCCAGCGTGCCAAGCGCCTGCAACGACTCGTCAATCACCGGAATCGGCGGCTCGCCAGCCAGGTCCAGCGCGCGCTCGCACAGGTTCACCGCAACGTCGCCGATGCGCTCAATGTCGGTCACCATCTTCAGCGCCGTCGTCACAAGCCGCAGGTCAGACGCCACCGGCTGCCGCCGCGCCAGCAGCAGCATGCACGCCTCGTCGATCTCGACTTCCGCGCGGTTGACGCGGCGGTCGAGGCGAATCGTCTCGCGGGCGAGGTTGGCATCGCGCTCGACAACCGCTTTCACCGCTTCGGTCACCATCAGCTCGACCTGGCCGACCATGTCGACGAGCCGATCCCGCAGCGCCAGCAGCTCCGCCTCGTACGTGCGGTCCGTGTGCATCATGGGCGCCTCCTAACCAAAACGGCCGGTGATGTAATCTTCGGTGCGCTGCTCGCTCGGCCGCGTGAAGATCAGGTCGGTCGGGCCGTGCTCGATGACTTTTCCCAGGTAAAAAAACGTCGTGTAATCGCTGACCCGCGCCGCCTGCTGCAGGTTGTGCGTCACGATGACGACAGTGTAGCGGCCGCGCATCTCCTGCACCAATTCTTCGATGCGCGCCGTGGCGATCGGGTCCAGCGCTGACGCCGGCTCGTCCAGCAGCAGCACGTCCGGCTCCACCGCCAGCGCCCGCGCAATGCACAGCCGCTGCTGCTGGCCGCCCGACAGCTGCAGCCCGGACGTGTGCAGCCGGTCCTTGACCTCTTCCCACAGCGCCGCGTTCTTCAGCGCCGCGACGATGCGGTCCTCCAGCTCAGCGCCCTTGATGCCCAAAAGCTTGAGTCCGAATGCGACGTTGTCGGAGATGGACATCGGAAACGGCGTGGGCTTCTGGAAGACCATGCCGACGCGGCTGCGCAGCGCGATGTCGTCGATGGCCTTGACGTCCAGCACGTTGACGTCGCCGAGCTTGACGTTGCCGCTGGCGCGCTGGCCGGGATAGAGCGCGAACATGCGGTTGTACGTGCGGATGTGCGTGGACTTGCCGCAGCCGGAAGGGCCGATGAAGGCGGTGATGCGCTTGTCGGCGATCTCCAAGCAATTGTCGTGCAATACCTGAGTGTTGCCGTAGAAAAACGACAGGTCCTGCACCTGGATGCGCGGCGTGTCGCCAGCTTTGAGCGCCATGGTCAGGCTCCGCTGCCCGGTCGTCCGGGCGGCGAAAGCCTGCGTGACGCGTGTAACAGCCGCATGACGCCGCCGCGACAGCTACAGGTCGACGCCGCGAAAACCACCGGCAGCTTCCGCGGCAAAAACCGCGTTCTGCGCCTCCGGCCCCTCGACGCGCCGCGCGGACACCGCTATACGTCGCAGCTGCGAGCCGTTCACGCTTGCCGGAGACGCCCCATGGATTTGCGCAAAGACCGGTTGATTGAGCTCCTGCTGCTGCACTCCTTTCAGGTGCGCGAAAACCCGCCGTTCATCCTCGCCTCGGGCGGTACGTCGCCGTACTACGTCAACTGCAAGCCAGTGACTTTGCAGGCGGAAGGCCTCAACGTCATCGGCGCGCTGGGCTATGAGGCGCTCAAGCCGTTCCACTTGGCGGCCGTCGGCGGCCTGACGCTGGGCGCGGACCCGATCGCCAACGCGATTGCCATGCACAGCCACGCGCGCAAGCAGTCGCTGAACGCGTTCGTGGTGCGCAAGGAGCCGAAAAAACACGGCACTGAGCAGTGGCTGGAAGGCGATTTGGCGGCGAATTCGCACGTCGCTGTCGTCGACGACGTGATCACGACCGGCGGCTCGACAATCAAGGCCATCGACCGCATCCGTCAGGCCGGCCACATCGTCGAGCACGCGCTGATTCTTGTGGATCGCGAAGAGGGCGGCCGCGAGGCGATTGAGGCCCACGGCGTGGAAGTGCACGTGCTCGTGACGCGGACCGAGCTGCTCACGCGCATGCACGCGGCCGTGGCGCACGCGAAAGCCGAAGTCGCGGCGCCGTAGTCGGCGGCGAACTTACTGGCCCGTCAGCTCTTTTTGGGTGTACGACCAGATCGGCCAGTAGTTTGTCGACTGGCCGTCCGCCGACGTCGACATGATCATCGCGATGGCGCCATACGGCGACGCCGGCTGGGCGTTGTAATCGCGGGTGATCGTCATGTTGACGATGTCGCCGTTGTTGACGGTCGCCGAGGTCTGGCCGTTGAAATCAAACGTCAACGGCGTGCCGCCGCCCTGGAACGAGTCGATGTCGATCGCCGTCACCGTCCACGCCGCGACCGGCTGATCCGAGAACGCGTGCAGCGCGATTGTCTTGCTCTGGCCCAGCTCGATGTTCACGTGCGTGCCTTTGTTCTTTTCCGGCGCGCAGTTGAAGTACGGCCCCGGATCCGCCGGCACGCACGGGTTGTGGTTGGCCTTGGCGGCAGCGTTGCTCCACACGCGGGTGACCTTGTAGTTCGGCGTGGTGTCCGTGGTCACGGCGTGGCCAAAGCCGCCGTACGGCAAATCCGGACACAAATCACCGACTTCGCCGCCGCCCAGCGCTAGCTCCCACGGGATCGCGTTCAGATCCTGGGTGTTGATGTTGAAGCCGCCGGGCATCTCGCCCTGCGCCGTCTGGGTGAAATACGGGTCGGTCACGGCTTCGGCAATCTCGTGGCTGGCGGACAGGATAATCTCGTCCAGCTGGCTCATGCCCGGGCCGCCGTTTTTGCACTCGGGGAGCACCGCGTAGGCGATTTGGCCGCTGCCGTACGCCATCGAGTGGTGGTAGCCGCCGAACGACTGGCAGCTCTTGGCCGCCGGTTGGCCGCCGCCGCTGGCCAGCGTGATCTGGGTGCCCTGCGGAAAGTAGATGACGTAAACGGTGTCGGTGACGGGCGCGGGCAACGCCGCGCTGTCGAGGTTGGTCTTGATGAGGTCCTGGATGGTCGAAGCGCCGCCCTTGACCGTCGTGTCCGTGTAGCTCTTGGCTGCGGTGGCGGTCAGGCGCACCTTGGCGGCGTCGCCCTTGGTCACGCAGCTGCCGGCCGACGAGCAGTACGCGCCCGACCACGCCGCCCACCACTGGGTGTTCTGGATCTGCGCCGCGAACTGCTCGACCTGGTCGGCAAACGGGTCGTTGGCGAACGTCACCGTCACGATGTGCGGCTTGTGCAGCACGTCCACGCCGCCATAGAGCAGCTGCGGCAGCGCCGTGTGGCTGGCAGTCGCAAACGGCGCGTCGCTGTCGACCGTGTCCTTGCCGGCGTCCTGGCCAACGTCCGGCGCGGCGGAGTCGGCTACAGCGTCATCGGAGGCGCCGTCAGTCGCGTCGCCCGTCGCGTCGGCGGCATCCAGCATCGCGGCGTCATTGTCGACGGCGACGTCATCGGTGCCGGTCGTGGTCGCGGCCGCCTCATCGGAACCGCAGGCAGCGAGCGTTGCGCCGCAGGACAGGAGAATGAGGAGCTGTGCCAAGGAGCGAAAATTACGCATGGGAATCCAACCGACAAAGAGAAACCAGCGCCGCCAGCGGGCGCGGGAGCCAGAGAGAGTGGTGCAGCCGCCGCCCGCCGTCAACGCAAAATCACCAACGAACCGGCCGTTTTGACGATTCGACACACAAGTTGCCGCGGCGAATCGCCTAGTTGCCGAGCGTCTCGCGCAGGAAGCCCGCACAGGCGGCAATCGCCGCGCGACCATCGGCTACCGCGCCGGCCATGCCAAAAACGCCATGAATCTGGGTCGGAAAGTGCACGTAGCGCACCGCCGTGCCCGCGGCTTCCAACTTGCGGCCGTAGGCCAGGCCCTCGTCCTGCAGCGGATCAAATCCCGCCGTCAGCAGCAGCGCCGGCGGCTGACCACTGAAATCATTGGACAAAAGCGGTGAGACGCCCGGATCCGCCGTCTGGCCCGGCAAGGGCGCGTAGGCACGCACGAACATGTCGATCAAGCCGCGATCGAGGAAAAAACCCGTTGCGTAGGTTTCGCGCGACGGCGCCAAATTCGCCATGTCTGTTGCGGGATAAATCAACACCTGCGCCGCTGGCAGCGGCTCGCCGCGGGCGTGGAGCGCGTGACAAACCGCAGCGGTAAGGTTGCCGCCCGCGCTGTCACCGCCCATGGCGATGCGCGCTGGGTCAATCGCCAGCAGTGTTGCGTTCTCTCGCACCCAGCGCAGCGCCGCCAGCGCGTCGTCCAGCGCTGCCGGGAACGGGTGCTCCGGCGCCAGCCGGTAGTCCACGGCGATCACGACGCAGCCGCTTTGGTGCGCCAGCTCGCGGCACGGCGGGTCGTGCGTATCCAAGCCGCCGACGACAAAGCCGCCGCCGTGCACGAACACCAGCGCCGGTCGCACGCCCGGCTCGGCGCGGTAGACGCGAATCGGGATGGCGCCGCCCGGACCCGGCAGCGTGCGGTCCAGCACCTCCAGCAGCGGCCGCGGCGCCAAGTCGGCAATCGGCACGAGCTTGGCGAATTCAGCGCGCGCCGCCTGCGGTCCCAGCTGGTCCATCGTCGGCCGCCCCGTCAGCTTGAACAGATCCAGCGACAGCTGCACCGTCGGGTCCAGCGCCACGCCGTGGACGATGCGCCGCCGCGTGCCCAGCAGCCAGGCGATGAAGCCCGGCGGCATGCGCAGGATGCGGCGGGCGATGAAGCCCTCGATGCGGCCTTTCCAGTCAGAGCGGGGCGTGGACATGCGGACCTCGTTGTGGCGGTTGAAAGTGTTATGGTTTCGGAAGCTTCCCGGCCAGCACCGCCGCGCCGACCGCCAGCCCGGCGAGCAGCGGCAGCAGCGTGAGCCACTCGGCACCCTGCATCCGCGTGTTCGCGTCGGCGCGCGGCGTCCGCGCCGCAGTGACCTGGTTGGCCAGCCGCTGGCCGGCGATCAGCGGCAAAAACGCCAGCGGGCACAGCAGGCTCAGCGGCGGCCCCAGCAACAGCGTCGCCGTCAGCGCCAGCCACAGCACCGCGCGCAGCCGTGGCCGGTACGGCTTGGCGCCATCCGCCGCTTGCTGGAACTGCAGCAGCAGCGGCTCGCACCACGATCCCGCACCGAGCATCCGGTGCCACGGCTTGAACGCGGCTTGCTCGCGGTCGCGGATCACCTGCCAATGCTTGTGGAACCAGTAAAGGCCGTAAAAACCCAGCGAGCCGAGCCACAGCGTGACGAATTTTTGCGTGCCAACCGCGTAAAAATACGGCGCTTCCTGCGTCGATTCCGGCTCAACCTGCGGCGCTGTTTGCATCTGGCCCTTTGACGTCTGCGGCGGCAGCGTGTATCGAGTCTGCGCCGGTCGCCGGCGTTGGGGAAGCGCGTGCCGTTGTCGTTGGCGCAAATCATCGCGGAAAAGCGGGTCATTGTCGTGGTGGGCGCGGGCGGCGTGGGCAAAACCACGCTGTCGGCGGCGATCGGCGTGGCGGCGGCGCGGCTGGGCCGGCGGACGCTGGTGCTGACGGTGGACCCGGCGCGGCGGCTGGCGTCGGCGTTGGGGCTGGAGCAGTTTGACGAGAACGTGCAGCGCATCCCGGTCGCCGACTTTGCCGCGCAGCACTGCGTGGTGTCGGCGCCGCTGGACGCGGCGATGCTGGACGTCAAGCGCACTTTTGACCGCGTCGTCGGCCGTTACGCCAAGACGCCGGAGTCGCGCGACGCGATCCTCAACCACCCGTTCTACCGCCAGGCCTCGACGACGCTGGCCGGCACCCAGGAATACATGGCGATGGAGCGGCTTTACGAGTCCGCGACGTCCGGCCAGTGGGACCTGATCGTGCTGGACACGCCGCCGTCGGCGCACGCGCTGGACTTTTTGGACGCGCCGGATCGCCTTGTCGGGCTTTTCGACTCGCGCGCGTTCCAGCTGCTGCTCAAGCCGACGCAAAAGCTGCGGACCGGGCCGTTTCGCGCCGGCAGCGTGGTGATGCGCGGGCTGTCGCGGTTCACGTCGGTGGAGATGTTCAGCGAGCTGCTGCAGTTTTTCTCGCACCTGTCGGACACGTTCGAGGGTTTTGTCGAGGGCGCGCGGCGGACCCAGGCGCTGCTGCGCGGGCCGGAGACGGCGTTTGTGCTTGTGTCGGCGTGCGATGCGACCTCGACCGAAGAGGCGCGGTATTTGCGGCAGGAGCTGCAGAAGCAGGAAATGTTCGCCGGGACGTGGATCGTCAACCGCGTCGCGCCGTTCCCGACCGCACCGGCGCTGGCCGGACCGGAGCTGGAGACGCAGCTGGAAGCGCTGCTTGTGGCGCTCGGTCCCGAGGCGATTGGCGGCGATGAACGGCAAGCGCCGCGGACGGCCAAGCTGCTGGCGGAAGCGGCGCGGCGGCTGGGCACGCTGGCCCTGGCGGACGCGCGCGTGGTGGCGACCGTGCACAGCCTGGCGCGCGACCTGCAGGTGCTGCCGGTGCCGCGGGCGCCGGACGAGCCGGATTCCCTGGCCGGGCTGTTTCGCATGACCGAAGCGCTGCTGGACGGCTGAGCGCGGCACAATCGGAGGCTGAGCGATGGCACACCGCACCCGAGCGATCCTCGCCGTTGGCATCCTCGCCATGGCGCTCCCCGTGCTGTGGGCGATGACGTTGCCCGGCGTGTTCGTCGGCGATGGCGCCGATTTGTTCAGCTATCAACTGCCGATGCGCGATGCCGTCGCCGCGGCGGTGCGGCGCGGTGAGCTGTTTGCGTGGAATCCGTGGCTGCTGGGCGGCGTGGCGGCGCACGCCGGGATGCAGCTGGGGCTGCTGTATCCGCTGAACGTCGCGGTCGCGCTGTTGACCGGTAAGGCGTCGATTTTACTGCTGTACCTGCTGCACCTGCTGTTGCTGGGCGCGGGCGGCGCGGTGCTGGCGCACGTCCACTTGGGCGCGGGCGCGGGCCGGTCGCCGTGGCCGCTGCTGGCGTCGGCGGCGGTGTGGCTGGGCTCGGGCGTGACCTGGGGCCACCTGTGGGCAGGGCACGTCAGCCTTGTCGAGGCGTGGGCGCTGTGGCCGTGGCTGTGGGCGGCGGTGCTGCGGGCGTGGCAAGTCCGGACGCTGCCGGCAGTGACGCTGGCGGCGGTGATGACGGCGCTGCAGGTGCTGTCCGGCCACCCGCAGGCGACTTTCCTGTGCGGCGTCGGCCTCGTGGCGCTGCTGCTGGCGCACGTTGTGACCCAGCCGGAGCCGCCGCCGCATGCGACCGGGCTGCAGCGCTGGCCGGGCGCGCTGGCGGCGCTGCTTGTGCTGGCAGTGACCGGGCTGGGCGGCGGGCTGCTGGCGGCGGCGCAGCTGTTGCCGACGGCGGCGATGGCCGACCAGCTGAACCGCTCGCTGTCCACGCCGCAGGAACTGGCGATGGCCTTTGCCGCGCCGGCGCGCAGCCTGATGACCGCCCTGGCGCCGCACGTCTGGGGCGGTCCGGGGCACAGCTTGGCGGACGTCAGCTATCACGAATCGCTCGCCTGGGTCGGCGCCGTCGGGCTGGCGCTGGGCTTGCTCGGCGCGGCGCGTTCCGGGCGGCGCGGCGGGCTGCTGCTGGCGTTCGCCGGCGTGTTCGTGCTGCTGTCGCTGGGCAAGGACTCGCCGCTGCTGCCGACGCTTGTGGACCTGATTCCCGGCTTTGGCGCGTTCCGCGTGCCGAGTCGCTGGCTGTTGCCGGCGGTGGCGCTTGTGGCGCTGCTGGCGGCGGATGCGTTGGCGCGCGCCGACCTGCCGGCTGCGGTGGCGGTGAAGCCGACTGCCAAGGCCAAGGGGACCGCGCCGCCGCCCGTGCCGCCGACCGCGCCGCCGCCGCGCGTCGGTCCGTGGCTGCTGTGGGTGCTGGCCGTGGTGCCGGCGCTGCTGGCACTGCAAGTCCGCGTGGATAAAGGTTGGTGGGGCGAAATCGTCCAGGCCAAGGCGCAGGAAGCCGCGCCGCTGGCGGGCGTCGTCAGCGCGGAGCTCTTCGCCGTGGCGCTGGCGCTTGCCGTCGCCGGCTGGATGTTGCGCGATGCGGCGTGGCACGCACGCCTCGCGCCCGTGCTGGCGTGTGTCGCTGCGGCGGAGGCGCTGTGGTTTGGCGGCCTGCACGTCGGCGCGGCGTTCCAGCGGCCGGAGGCGGCGGTCGCGTGGTCAGCCGACGAGACCGCCGCGCTGGTCCAGACCATCGATTCGCAGCACCGGCTGGCGACGTCCGCGGCGCTCCGCCACGCCGATTTCGGCGGTCGTGCCGGCGTGCGCATTGCCGGCGGGTACGAGCCGACCATCACCCGCGAAGCCAATTGGTACGGCAACTTGCTGGCCGGCCGGCCGGAGGACGGCTACTCGGTCAACTTTCAGATCCGCGGGCCGTCGCCGTGGCTGGACCGGCTGGCGGTGTCGCACGTGCTGATCGATCCACGCGATCCGGCGGTGCAGCGCGGCTTTAGCATCTGGCCGGTGGCGCAGACGCTGAGCTCGGGGCGGCAGCTGCGCACCAATCCCAAGGCGCTGCCGCGGTTGGCGTGGGCGCAAGCGGTCGTCGTCGATGCCGATACCAAGGCGGTCATCGCGCGGCTGGCGCAGACGCCACCGGAGACAACCGTGCTCGCCGAGTCGTTGCCGCACACGCCGGGCGCGGGTGGCGCGCTGCAGCTCGTCAGCGATGCGCCGCAGCGGATTGTCGCCCAGGTCACGACGACGGCGCCGGCGGTGCTCGTGCTGCGCGACGCGCTGGCACCGGGGTGGAGCGCGCAGATCGACGGCCAGCCGCAGCCGCTGGTGCGCGCCGACGGGCTGTTCCGCGCGCTGGCGGTGCCGGCGGGCCAGCACCAGGTCGTCTGGCAGTTCGCCGCGCCCGGCGTGCAGCTCGGCGCGACCCTCTCGGCGGTGGCGTGGCTCGCGGCGATCGCGCTGTGGATCGTCGGTCGGCGTCGGCAAAAAGGCCTTTGACAGTCGCGATCGCGCCACGTATACGGCAGCCATGGCCCGCCGGGAATCCGACAAAGTCCTCAAGTCCATCGCGCTGCAGGGCGGCAGCTATTTGCCGTGTCCCAAGCGCAAAAATCGTGCGATGGTCGCGACCGAAGTCTGCCAGACCAACTGCCGCTGGGCGCGCCAGTGCCCGGTGTTCCGCGCCTGGCAGCGACCGGGCTTGGACCTGTTTGGCCTCGGCTCCGCCAGCTAGCGTCACCACAGCCACGCGGCCGGCTTGCGACAGTTCGCTGCGCTCGGCCGTCATGATCAGCGTGACCGCGCCGTCAGCGGTCGGCCACAGCGCCGTGCCGCGCGCTGCATACCGGTCACGCACCACCGCGTGCGGAAACGCCAGCTGACCCCACGGTCGCGACGGCGCGATGGTCAGCAGCGGCTGGACGGCGTCGAGGAACGGCGGCGTGCTCGACGTCTTGCTGCCGTGGTGCGGCGTCTTCAGCACCGCCGCCGGCGCCAGAACCCCGGACGCCACCAGCGCCGCCTCGGCGCGCGCTTCGATATCGCCGGTCAGCAGCACGCGGTTGGCGCCGAGCGCGACCTCCAGAACCAGCGAACCGTCGTTCAGCCCGAGGCCAGCCGGGTAGGGCGCGCGCCGTGGACTCGGCCACAGCAGCCGCAACTGCGCGCTGCCACAACGGAATTGACGTGGGCCGTGCAGGTGGTTGGCAAAGTTGCGCCACGGCACGCCGTGCGCCCGCAACAGCGTCAGCAGCGCCGGGTGCTCGGCGCCGCCGGTCGGCTGGCCATTCCACCAGAACTCGCCGATCTCCAGCCGCCGCGCCACCGCCAGCAGACCGTTCTCATGGTCCGGGTGGCCGTGCGTCAGCACGACGCGGTCGAGCCGCACGATGCCGCGCGCTTGCAGCCACGGCAGCACCGCCAGCTTGCCGACGCGGCCATCGTCACCGACCTCGCCGCCGCCATCGATCAGCGTCCGCGAGCCGTCATCGCACTCCAGCAGCGCCGCGTCGCCATGGCCGACGTCCAGCCACGTCAGCCGCAGCGTCCCGGGTTGCACGCGGTCGCGCGCCTGCTGCCACACCGTGCAGACGACAACCAGCGCCAGCGCCAGCCCGCACGCGCGCGCCGCGTGCCGACCGCCTAGCCACGCCCAGCGCAGCGCCGCCAACAACGCCAGAGCCAGCGCCAGCCCGGTCACCGGCGGGCCGTGCCACTGCGGCAACCACGCCAGCGGGGTGCGCGCCAGCTGCTGCAGCGGCCACAGCAGCACCTCCGCCAGCGGCGCCAGCCACGGCGGCTGCAGCCAGTACGCCGCCAGCGCGCTCGCCAGCGCGAACGGCAGCAGCACCGCGACCATGGGCACCACGAGCAGGTTGGCGAGCGGCGCAGTCCACGCCAGGCTGCCAAACGCCAGCACCGTGACCGGCGCCGTCAGCACGAACGGTCCCAGACAGCCGCGCCACAGCGCCAGCCAGCGCCGCCGCAGCGGCCGGGTCCCGACCGGCACCGGCACCGCGCCCGCCGCCATCAGGCCCAGCACGCCGGCGACGGACAGCGCGAAGCCGGCGTCGAGCGCCGTCGCGGGCGCCACGGCGATCAGCACGACGCCGGAAAATGCAAGCGATTCGAGCAGGTCGACCTGACGACCTTGAGCGCGCGCCACAAGCAGCACGCTCGCCATCCACGCCGCGCGCAGGGTCGCCGCCGCGCTGCCGGTGATGAGCACGTAGCTCCACACGACCGCCAGGCTCGGCAGCAACAGCAGCCTGTCGCGCGGCCAGCGCCGCAGCAGCCCAGGCAGCAGCCACGTCGCCAGCCAGCCGAGCAAGCCGTGGCTGAGCAGCAGCACGATCGCCAAATGGCTGCCCGACACGGCGATGGCGTGCGCTGTGCCGGTCGCCCGCAGCCAGTCGTCGAAGTGCGGATCGTCGTCGCTCGCGTCGCCCAGCGCCAGCGCTGCCAGCACGCCACCGGTATGGCCCGGCACCGTCGTCCGCAGCGCCGCCACCAAGTGCCGCCGTGCGGTGCCGACAACCCGCAGCAGCGCGCGCCACGGCGCCTGCCAGCGATCGCGAGCCTGCTCCACGGCGAATTGCCGCGCGTCGGCAACGTGCACCGCGCCTTGCCAGCCACGGCGCTGCCAGGTTGCGCGCAGGTCCATCGCCCCGGGATTGCCGTAATGCGGCGGCGGGCTGACAAACGCCGGCACGCGCAGCCGATCGCCCGCGTGCACGCGCACGTCCGCCTCGCGCCAGCCTTCACCGCGCACGTCCACGCGCAAGATGCCGCTGCGCTGCTGGCACTGCAGGTGCGCCTCCGCCGGTCTGCAGCGCGCCAGCCACTGCGCCAGGAAGCGCTGGCCGTGCGGCGTCCACTCTGGCTCCGTCAGCACGTCGAGGCGTTGAATCGGCGGCATCGTGTGCGGCAGTGGCAGGTCGAGCGGCTCCGCGTGCGGCAGCGCGCTCTGCGCCCGCAGCGCCCCGGCCAGCAGGATCGCCAGCGTTGCCAGCACCGGCCCCGCCAGCGTCGGACCGCGCCGCCGCAGCCCCGCCGCCGTCAGCAGCGTCAGGACCAGCGCCGCCAGCGCCAGCGGGCCATGCAGCGGCAGCAGGTAACCTGCGAGCGCGCCCAGCCACAGCGCCCCGAGCGCGGGCAGCCAAATCCGACCTTGCCAATGCATGGACCACTCCGCGGGCAGCGGGCCCGGCAAGTGGT
Organism: uncultured Myxococcales bacterium; assembly: GCA_903869075.1. GTDB lineage: Bacteria > Myxococcota_A > UBA9042 > UBA9042 > UBA9042 > CAIYBN01. Next base: position 15,499 of record CAIPXZ010000270.1, read on the forward strand.
ATTCGTGCGTTGGCGGTTTTTGCCGCGGCGAAAAGTGGGATTAGAAGCGGAAAGTCACGTTGCCGAAGATTTCCTGCTCGTGAATCGCGGCGACGGTGTCCGTGCCACCCACGCGGCGATCGCGGTAAATCAGCGACATGATGCCGATATTGCGCCAGAAATAGACGTGCGCGCCGACGCGCCACTGCTGCTCGTCCAGCTGCTTGGTCAGGTTCGCTGCGGCGCTTGCCGGGACGTTCTGGAACGGATCGCTGAGGAACGCGCCGAAGTCCGCGCCGAGGTACAGCCACTTCGGGATCGCCAGCACGCCCAGCCGCGCGTTGTAGGCGTACGAGTTGGACGAATAGTCGATGTCGCGCTTGGCGTAGGCTTCTCCCTTGAAATACAAGCGGTTCCACTTGTACACTGCGAGCAGGTTGGCCGCGGGATAGCGCTCGGCCGAGCGCTGGTCGAACTTCACGCCGAGCAGGAAAGCCAGCTGGGTCGGCGCTGCCGAGTAGAGGAACTCCGTGTCGAAGCGGTTGTAGATGCCGATCACGTTGATGCCCAGCTGGACGCCGGCGCCGTACGTGTAGCTCGTGTCGTTGTTCTTGATGTACGTGCCGCCGACGCTGCCCGTTGTCTGGCCGGAGCCACCGGCGGCGAACGCGCGGTAGGTCAGGGTCGAGCCGGTGGTCAGCGGGCCGTAGGCTTCCAGCGCGGCGCCGTTGGCTTGCTCGAAGGCGCGGTACATGTACGCGGCGGGCTCGACGAACATGTTTTTGGCGCCGGTGGTGATGAGACCCGCGGCCAGGCCGCCGCCGCCGGAGTTCAGGTTCAGGAAGTGGCCCTTGTTGCCGATCGGCATCTGGAACATCGCGAACGTCAGGCGCGGCGTGCGCTCGAGGCGCGTGCTCAGCAGGAAGAACGAGTTCTGGATCAGCGAGATCGGCCCGAGGAGGTTGGCCTCGAGGCGCGAAAACTGCGTCGAGTACGTGTCCGTCGTCACGCCGGTGCCGCCCTGCGGCGTGGCGGTGCTGGAGAGCTTGCCGCCCTGAACCATCGAGATGATGCCGAGGCGGACGCCGGAGCTGCCGCGGCAGACGCTGACGTCGGGGTCGAAGCGGCAGCCGAAGTCGTTGCAGTCCGTCTTGCCGTCGCCGTCGTTGTCGATGCCGTCGGAGCAGACCTGGTCGTTGCGCTCGCCGTCCTTGTCGCCGAACTTGCCGATGAGCTCGAAGAAGTCCGTGCTTTCGCCCATCGCCTGTAGCGCTTCCAGCGGGATGCCGTCGTCGGTCATGCCGTTGGCGACCGAGGTCGCGGGCGTCCCATTGGCCGCTGCCTTGTTGGCCGTGGCCTCGGTCTGCGCCGAGCCTTTGCACACGCGGATGCCGACGCCTTCGCAGTCCGGATCGTCGCAGTCGACAAGCCCGTCGCCGTCGTTGTCCAGCCAGTCGCTGCAGCGCGCGTCGGTGTTTTCCGCGCCCTGGCCGGCCTTGCACGCCGCGTTGTCGTGGCAGTCGGCGTCGGCGCAGTCGGTCATGCCGTCGCCGTCGTCGTCGACGTGGTTCGTGCAGTCGGTCTCTTTTTTGCCCTCGTCGGCGAAAGCGGGCGTGGCGAGCCAGCACAGACAGGCCGCGAGCGTCAGAATCCGGAACATGCTATCTCCTTAGGGGCCGCAAACTTTGGGCTTGTCGTGGCAAACGGTCACCAGCGGGTTGTTGGAGCAATCCCAATCGTCGCAGTCGACAAAGCCGTCCGCGTCGTTGTCCTGGCCGTCGCTGCACTTTTGGTCGGCGGACCGCGCGTCCGTGACGAGGCTTTCCTGGCACGCTTGGCGCACCGTCAGGTCCGTGGCTTTGCTGCACGAATAGTCCTGGCAGTCCGTGTGGCCGTTGCCGTCGTTGTCGATGTGGTCGCTGCACTTGGCGAACGTCGACTCCGATATCGAAGCGCAGTAATCGGTGACGGTCTTGGCGACCGGCTGGCCGTTGGCGTCGGTCGTGTTCCAGACCTCGGTCGACTGCGAGCAACTGTAGTCGGCGCAGTCGATGTAGCCGTTGCCGTCGTTGTCGATGCCGTCGCTGCAGCGCTCGAACGTCGCTTCGGCGATGGAGGCGCAGTAGGCGATGGCGTCGGCGTCGCCTTTTTGCGTGCAGCTGTGGTCGGCGCAGTCGATGTAGCCGTTGCCGTCGTTGTCGATGCCGTCCGAGCACGTCGCCTTGGTGGTCTCGGTGTGCTGCGCGCAGTACGCGAGGATCGCCGGATCGGTGGATTTGGAGCACGAAAAGTCGGCGCAGTCCTTGTAGCCGTTGGCGTCGTTGTCGAAGTTGTCGCTGCAGGCTACCAGCGTGTTCTCCGGGCCGGCGGTGCCGGTGCCGGGCTTGGGCAAGCAGACGCTCGTCGCCTTGCAGCCGCTGTCCAGGCAGTCGACCTTTTTGTTGCCGTCGTTGTCCAGGCCGTCGCTGCACAGCGCGTCGGTGTTCTCGACGCAGACGGTGACGAACATGCCGTGGCTGCAGCCGAAGTCGAGGCAGTCGATGAAGCCGTTGCCGTCGTTGTCGATGCCGTCCTTGCACTTGGCGTCGGTGTTCTCGGTGCTGCAGCAGGCTTCGGCGACGCCTTGGCAGTCCTTGTCGCTGCAGTCGAAGTTGCCGTCGCTGTCATTGTCGATGCCGTCGTGGCAGAGCTGCGGCGTGTTCTCGATCAGCGGGCGCTGCGGGTCGACGTTCGGGATGACCTGGCCGCACCAGCCGGACGTGTAGAGGCAGTCTTTGTCGGCGCAGTCGACGAGGCCGTCGTGGTCGTCGTCGAGGCCGTTGTTGCAGAGGTCGTCGCCGGTCTCATAGCCGAGCACCGGACCGCCAGTGGGCGTGTAACAACTGACGAGAATCACGCTCAAAAGCCACAAACGCCGCATACCGCACCTGTCCGCCCCGTTGGGATCTGTCGTCAGCCGCTTTTGCGCCGGCCGCGCTGGGTTCTGCGTTGGCTAGTGCTTCAAGCACTCGGCTTGAGCCGGGCCGTAGCGGTGCTGGTAGCCGACGTAGAGCATGCAGGCGCGGGCAGCGTCCGTCGAGTCGGCCGGATGGCAAACCCACTGACATTCCTTGTAGTTGTCCTGATGCTTCCACTTTTCGGTGTGGCCATCGGTCGTCGAGATCAGCCGATTGTAGGTGTCGGCGCCGGCGCCCTCGTCCGCCGAATGCAGGGACGTCAGCACGAATGGCGGCACGCCCTTGGTCCACATCCCGACCTTCTCCGTCTGCGCCTGCTTCTGCAGCGCGAGCAAGTTCGCGTCGGCAGGCTTCTCGTCGACCGAGTACGCGTGCGCCAAGCCCTTGCGAATGTCGTCCTGGATCAGGTCTTCGCAATGCCACAGCGTGCGGCCGTAGCCGTCCTTGGCCAGGTCGCTTGTGCAGTGCCACGTGCCGCGCCGCGCGTTCAGCGTCGCTTCCTTGGCGACGACGTACAGCTCGCTCGGCGCCCAGCTGCCCCAGCGGTGCGCCGGACCGAAACTTTCCAGCGTGTTGAAGCCGTCCAGCCGCGTGTGCATGCCGGTGTACGCGCCGTCCAAAACGGTGAAGCTGTCGCCGTCGTTGAAGAAGACTTTGGACTTCTGGCCGTTGAGAAAGACGATTGTCTCCGGCTTGGCGAAGCAAACCGACGCAACCAGCAGGCTCGACACGACGAGCAGGGCGCAGAACGTAGACCGAAGGGCGGAGTAGGGGTGCCGGAGCGACGACGAAAACAGCAGCGGCGACGCCTGGCTACACATCACTTGGCCGCAGAGCCTTCGTCGCCCTTGGAATCGACCATGATGGCGAAGTTGGGCTCACGGTATTCATTGCGGCCGCAGGTGGCCATGACCATCTTGATGACCTGAAACGGCACCGTGCGGTCGGCCTGAATGATAACCTTGCGGTTTTCCTTGTCTTTCTTGTTCGGCGCGGTCTGCTGCACAGCCCACGTGCGCTTGAGCACGTCCGCCAGCGGCTTGATGTCCCACGACGGGAACTTCACTTCGTTGATGTCCGCCAGACTCATGATGCGCTGGTTCTCGAACAGCAAGTCGCCCTGCGAGGTCGAGTCGGCGCGGGTCAGACCGATCATCGGCGCGCGCAGCAGCTCGGCGGAAGCGCCGGCTTTCGGCAGCGCCACGTTGGGATTGACCAGGGTCAATTCGCCCGACGCGCTGTACTGCTGAATCAGGAAGATCACGAGCATCGTGAACAAGTCGATCATGGGCACGACGTTCAGCGTGGCGAAGATGCCCTTGCCGCTGCCGTGCATAACCGCTTCGCGGATCGCCTTGAGCGCGACGCCGGTGCCTGCGCGTGATCCGGGGTGGTGGATGGCCATGTTCGGTCCTCAGTAAGCGAGAGTGAAGTCAGTCGTTGAAAGCGCGGACGTCGTTGAACTATTCGAAGGTGGTGAAGCCTTCGGCACGCAGCAAGTTGATGTCGCCGACGCTGGGGCCCTTCAGGCACGTCTTGGGCGACGCCGGGTCGCAGGCGTTCAGGATCGTGTCCAGCGTGCCGATCAAGTGCACGTACTGCACCTTGTCGGTCGCGGCGACCATGATCTTGACCTTGTCGCCCAAACCAGCGTCCTTCATGAAGCCCTCGAGGGTCTCCTTGAGCTTGGCGCGGTCGTATTTCTTGAAGGTCTCGATGTTGCCCTTGCAGTCCGAGACGGTGCCCTTGCCGCGGCACATCTTGAACTCGCCATTGGTCGGGATGCGCTTGGGCTGGACCAAGTCCGGCTTCGGCGTCGTCATTTTGTCGGCGTTCCACAGGTTCACGAGGTAACCGGTGGGCGTAATCGCCAGGTTGATCTTGGGTTCCGGTTTGGGCGGTTCCTTCGGCGGCGTCTTCGACGCCTTCGGGAGGGCCTGATCCACGTCGATCTTGGACATTTGCGTCCAGACCGCCGAAACGAGCAGGAAGCAGATTGTGCAAGCCAGCAGATCGATGAACGGAACCACGTTCAAAGATGCATCGGCAACGCCGCCCTTTCCTGATGCTCCACCACCCATTGTGTCCTCGTTCCGTCTGAGAAGGTCAAAAACTTGAGCCAATACAAGGTTTTCGCCCAGTGGCCGGTGACAGCTGCCTTGCGGCGGTGCCAGCGGTCAGGCAGCCCCGGAGCGCGGCACGGCAGGGTTGCTCATGCCGCGCTCCAGGAGAAGCCAGTGCAGAAAACCGATTTCCAGTACCGTGGAACGTGCCCGGACGCACCGGACGCGTTGGCAGCCACCGCCGTGGCGGGCTGCCGCGAAACGGGGCTTACGCCGCCGCTTCGTCCTTGATCTCGCCCATCTTGTTGCGATTGGCGACGATCAGGTTCAGCACGCGAACCGTGCCCTCGTCGATGTCCGACTTGATTTCCTTGGCCTTGGACGTCAGCACGGCGAACGAAAGCACGCCGATGATGCCCGTGAGCAGACCGAACGCCGTGCAGTTCATCGCTTCCGCAATACCGTTGGCGAGCAGGGTGGAGCGCTGCGAAGCGTCCACATCCGGCTTACCGATGGCGCCGAACGTCGCGATCAGACCGGAAATCGTGCCGAGCAGACCAGCGAGCGTCGCCGTGTTGCCGAGCAGATTCAGGTAGTCGATGCGCTTTTCGATCGCCGGGATCTCGCGCAGGTAGGCCTCGTCCATCGCCGCCTGGACCTCTTCGTCCGAGCGCTTCACCTTGAGCACGCCGGCGTGCACGATGCGCGCGAGCGGGTACTGGTAGGTCGCGCAGACCTTGAGCACGCGGTTCAGATCGCCCTTGAGGATCGGAACCTGCAGCAGCTTGATGAACTCTTCTTTCTTCACGCTCGAGCGGATGTAGAGCACGAAGATGCGCTCAAACATGATGGCGATGATGAAGACGAGGTGGCCAAGAATCGGCCACATGCCCCAGCCGCCCTTCTCGAAGATTTCGGCAATCGTATGAAACATCGGTTTTCTGCTCCTTGTGTCCCTGGCCGACCGGGTCATTCCGGGCTGATGCCAGAGGGGTCAATGACCCCGGTTGATGCGCAACAGATGAGCCCTGCACTCACTTGAGCCTGTTGCCGCTCGCACGGCGGTGAAACCGTGCTCCTGTGTTGCGCATCTTCACCGCTCGGCGGAGACGCGAGAACACAGCAGCCTGCCCGCCCAAAGGACGTGCTGACCGCGGGCTAGATAACATCCGGAGGAAGTGGGGTCAAGTAGTCCAAAAAGGATGCTGCACAACCGACACAAGCATGGCACGCGCCGTTGACGCCGCCCGAGGCATAGTGCTGTGATGCGCCGCCAGAACGACCGGAGGCCCCATGCGACGCAGCGATATTGAAGAGATCGAGTTCCTGTTGGACGAGAACCCCGCGGAAGCCGTGGCTTTTTGCCTGCGGCTAAGCGCCGAGATGGCGGGCGATCCCGACCTCTGGGCCTGGCTCGCCGACGCGCACGTCGCCGCGGGCGCGTACGATGAGGCCCTGAAAGCCTTGGCGAAGTACGTGCAGTTGGACCCGGATTGGCTAGAAGCCTACACGTGGCGCGCTGAACTGCTGGCCGATCTGGGCCGCTTTGACGCCAGCCGCGTGGAGCTGGAAGTGGCGCGGGCGATCGACAGCGAGGACGCGCGGCTGCTGCGGGCCGAGGCGCTGTCGCTGGAGCTGCAAGGCCGTTTTCCCGAGGCGGACGAGCGCTATGCGGCGGCGGCTGACGTCGACCCGTCGATGCCGGCGCCGGCGCGCTACGAGCGGGCTGCGGCGCGGCAGGCCATCCAGCGCGTCCTGCGGCAGATCGCCAAGGAAGGGCTGAAGCTGACGGCGGTGTTCGAGGAGATCCCCAAAAAGGCCGACGGCGGGCGCATGCTCAGCCGTTCGCTGGACCTGCTGGACCACGGCACGGTCGCGGTGTATCTGCGCAATCTGGAACGGGATTTGATTGAAGGTTCGGAGATCGAGGAGCTGGAGCTGCTGTTTGAGGAGCGGCTGGCGGCGCTCGTCGAAGCGAACTAGCCGCGCTTCGCAACTCGGCCGATCCGCGGCTTACGTCCTCTGCGACCTCGGTCACGTACCCGAGTACGTTCCCTCGGCCGGTCCCGCTCCGATGCGGTTGCTGGACGCATCGGGTCCGACGGAGGCGCGGGGCCCTTGGGCGCACTCGCGGCTCGGCTCGAGCTGCTGCGCGCTGTCGGGTCAACCCATTCGCATCGACTGAGCGAACTAGACCAGCTCGAACGCCGACGCCACGCCTTGGCCGACGCCGACGCACAGCGTCGCGATCCCGCGCCGGGTGCCGGTCCGCCGCATCGCGTGAATCAGCGTGCCGGCGATGCGCGCGCCCGAGCAGCCGAGCGGATGGCCGAGCGCGATCGCCCCGCCGTTCACGTTCACGCGCGCCTGATCCACCGGCCAATGGTGCAGCACGCCAAGCGCCTGCGCTGCAAACGCCTCATTGAGCTCGACAAGCCCGACGTCCGACCACTGCCAGCCCAGTCGCGCCAACAGCTTGGCCACCGCCGGCACCGGGCCGATGCCCATGTACCGCGGATCGACGCCCGCCGCCGCACCACCCGTCCAGCGGGCAATGGCTTGAAATCCATGGCGTTTCAGCGCCGCTTCCGAGCAGAGCAGCAGCCCCGCGGCGCCGTCGTTCAAGGTCGAACTGTTGCCCGCCGTGACCGTGCCGCCGGCGCGAAAAGCCGGCCGCAGCTTGGCGAGGCCGGCGATCGTCGAGTCCGGCCGCGGGCCTTCATCGGCGTCGATGCTGACCATCGCTTTGCCGGCGCTGGCCTGCACCGCGACCAATTCATCGGCAAAATAGCCGTTTGCTCGGGCGCTTACAGCTTTCTCATGGCTGGCCACGGCAAAACGATCCTGCGCTTCGCGACTGACGGCGAACTTTTCGGCGACGTTCTCCGCCGTCTCGCCCATCGGCTCCAGCGGAAAACGCGCCTCCAGCCGCGGATTCGGATACCGCCAGCCCAGCGCGGTGTCGTACATCGTGTTGTTGCCGCGCGGCGGCTCCGTGTACGGCTTGGGCACCGACCACGGCGCCCGCGACATGCTCTCCACCCCGCCCGCCAGCACGATATTGGCCTCGCCGAGCGCGATCATCCGCGCCGCCGCGTGCACAGCGTCCAGACCCGACGCGCAAAGCCGGTTGATCGTCAGCGCCGGCACTTCGTATGGCAGCCCGGCCGCCAGCACGGCCATGCGCGCGACGTTGCGGTTGTCCTCGCCCGCTTGGTTGGCACAGCCCAGCACCACCTCGTCAATCGCCTCTTCCGGCACGCGGTTGCGCGCCACGAGCGCCCGCAAGATGTGGCCGGCCAGGTCGTCTGGCCGCACCGTCGCCAGGCCACCGCCAAACTTGCCCACGGCCGTGCGCGCCGCATCGACGACAAAAACCGCTTGGCTCATGGCGTACTCCCCGTCTCCGCGCTGCCTTGCCACGTCACCAGCACGTCTGGCCGCAGCCGTTGCCGCACGGTGTGCGCGAAAACCGGCGCGTCGAGCACCGGCCGCGCCAGATCGCGCATCAGCCGCGCCAGCGCCAGCGCCCGCAGCATCTCCGGCTGTTGGTTCATTTGGTGCCGCAACCAAGCCTCGATCTCCAAGCGTCCCGCGTAGTTGGCGCGCCGCTCGGCGTCAAACCAGGTGCCTAGCCAGCGCTCCAGCGCCGCCGCGAGCGCGTCCGCCTGCGCCGCATCCTCGCGCGCCGCCCGCAGCTCAGCCGCCAGCGCGCCGATCGCCGCCTTGCGCAGCGCCCGCGCGTCCAGCAAATCCGCAGTCACCGGGCAGATCGCCGTGGTGGACTCGAGGTGCGCCGTCAGCAACGCCTCGTCGTCGGCGTGCAGGTTGAACTCGATCTCGCCCAGCGGCTCGACCTCCGCGAGGATCCGCCGCGCATCGGCCTGGTCGCCTTCCCAGCCCATCTGCCGCGTGTCGCGGCGATCGGTGCCCCAGCGCAGCCGGCTTGCAGCAAAATCGTTTGGTACATCAAGTACTTCACCGTGGAAGCTGCCGCGCATCTTGTCGACGATCTCGCGGTGCGCCGTCCGCGAGAGATGCGGCATGAAGTACACCGAGTGCAGGCCGTCCGTGTCGTGGACAAAGCCCGCGAGGCACCACGAACCCTCCGCCGCCGCCCAGCCGCCGAGCATCAGCAGTTGGTTGCCATCGGCGTCAAAAGTCGAGGCGTAGGACGGCAGCGGCTCCGGTCGCGCCGCCAGGCTCACGGGCGCCCGCGCCTGCACGCGCTCCGGCACCGACAGCCCACGCTGCTTGGCGCGAAACAGCAGCTTGCGCGCGTGCTTGGTCACAGCCTTGCCGGCGGCGTGTTCCGCCAGCAGGTCGACGAGCCCGAGCATGCCGCGGGCGTCGGCTTCGACGAGCAGCGCCATCTCGACGTCCGGTTGCAGCGCCGGCGCCAACGCCGCGGCGATCGGCGGAATTTGACCGCTGAGCAGCGCCGAAGCGCGCGCAACTTCCGTCACGCGATCCTTGGGCGCTTGCCCCGTTTGTAGCCAGCCGCGCGCGGTCTGGGTGGGCTTCGAGTCAGGCATGGGAAGCCTCCGGTGTGGGTGTGGGTGGTTGCAGCGCCGCACGAGCGGCCGCGACTTCAGCTTCGACATCTGCCAGCGCACGCTGCAGGAATTGGGCGTCCGCCAGCAGCCCGGCGACGTGACGCAGCCGCGACAGCGTCAGCGCCCGGCCGAGGACTTGCAGGCTCTCGAACAGCGGCGGCGACGTCGGTCGACCCAGACACGCCACGCGCACGGCCATGAAGCCGTCGCCGACAGCGACGTTCGCCTCCGTGCAGATGTCGCGCAGCCGCGTCTCGATGAATTCCGGCGTCCACGCCGCTTGTTCTTCCAGCACGGCGATGGCGCGCTCAAAAAACCGCAGCGATTGCGGGCGATCCAGGCGCACGGCGGTCTTTTTGCGGCTGGAAGCGCCGACCAAAAAGTAGCGGGCGGTCAGGCCGTACTCGACGGCGCCGCGAAAAAACGTGCCAGCGTGGTCAAAATAGTCGCCCAGCGACGTGACGCGCTCTTGCACGAGGTGGCCCGCGGCGGCGTGGCGATCGTCCTCGCGGTGGAACGCCGTCACGCGATCCGCCAGCTGTTCCGGCGTCATCGCGCGCAGGTACAGGCCGTTCAACCAATCCAGCTTTTGCAGGTCAAAAACCGGCCCGCCCAGCGAGATCCGCGCCAGATCGAGGTCGGCGATGAACTCGTCCAGCGTAAATTTCTCGACGTCCTGACCCGCCGCGTCCTTGCGCGAATAGCCCATCAGCCCGAGGAAGTTCAGCAACGCCTCCGGCAGCACGCCGGCGCGCTGGTAGTACTCCAGACTCGTCGGGTTTTTGCGCTTGGAAATCTTGGACTTGTCGGCGTTGCGCAGCAGCGGCATGTGCGCGAACACCGGCGGCTCCCAGCCAAACGCGGCGTACAGCGCCAAGTGCTTGGGCGTCGAATTCAGCCACTCTTCCGCGCGGATGACGTGGGTGATCGCCATCAGGTGGTCGTCGACGACGTTCGCGAGGTGGTAGGTCGGCAGCCCGTCCGACTTCATCAGCACCTGGTCGTCGATCTGGCTGTTGTCGTACACGACGGCGCCGCGCAGCGCGTCCGGCACAACCGTCTCGCCACCTTGCGGAAACTTCAGGCGAATCACGTGCGGCTCAGCCACCGCCCGCGCGTCCGACTCCTCCGGGCTCAGGTGCCGGCAAAAGCCGTCGTAGCGCGCGGTTTCCTTGCGCGCGCGCTGTTCCTCGCGGACCTTGTCCATGCGCTCGGCGGTGCAAAAGCAGCGGTACGCGTCACCGCTGTCCAGCAGCAACTGCGTGTGCTGGCGATAGATGTCGCTGCGCTCGCTCTGGCGGTAAGGCCCGCGCGGCCCGCCGATGTCCGGACCTTCATCCCACTGCAGGCCAGCCCAGCGCAGGGATTTGTAGATCGCTTCCTCGCTCTGCCGCGTCGAGCGCTTTTGGTCGGTGTCCTCGATGCGCAGCACGAACTGGCCGCCGTGCGATCGCGCAAACGCCAGGTTGAAAAGGCCAATGTACGCGGTGCCAACGTGCGGATCGCCGGTCGGGCTCGGCGCAACGCGGACGCGAACGGGGTGCTTGGTCACGGGAATCGGCATGTCATCGCCTGGCGGCCCCGGTGTCCGGGGCGTAGGAGGTTAAGCGGCGCGCGGATCGGCGTCGGCAGCGCGCAAAAACGCCTGCACGGCCGGATGGCTGCCGGGATCTTCAGCGGGCGGCGGCGGCACGGTCAGCAGCGCCTCCAGGTGGTCCGCCGCAGCGTCGAGCTTGTCATTCACAACGATGTGCCACGGCGCGGGCGACGCGCACACCGCGTGCAGCTCCAGCCGCGCCGTCCGCAGCCGTCGGCGCACGATCTCCGGCGTGTCCGTGCCCCGCGCCAACAGGCGATCGACGAGCACCTGCCACGTCGGCGGCAGCAGGAACGCCAGCCGCACTTCAGCCGGGTA
>CAIPXZ010000271.1 GCA_903869075.1 uncultured Myxococcales bacterium
CCAGGTCGCGGCCGGGCACGTAGAACGCGTGGGTCATCGGCTGGCCGTCGGGCGCCGCGTGCAGCACGCGCGCCAGGAGCTGCTGGCGCTCGCCGGTCTTTTTGGGCAAAAAGCCCCAAAATGCCAAGGGAATCGGCGTCAAGCCCGAGGCCGCCAGCGCCGCGGCCACCGCGAACGGTCCCGGCAGCGTCCGCACCGCCAGACCGGCGGCGTGCACCGCGTCAACCAGCAGCTGGCCCGGGTCCGACAGCGCCGGCGTGCCGGCGTCCGAGACCAGCGCCACCGTCGCACCGGCATGCAACCGCGCGAGAATGGAAGGGATTTTGCCCAGCTCATTGTGGGCGTGCAGCGACCATGTCTCTTTCTTCAGGCCAAGCGTCGCCAGCAAATGTCCGGTGTGACGCGTGTCCTCGCACAGCAAAAGCTCAACGTCGGCGAGCACTTCCGCGGCGCGCGGCGTGAGGTCCGCCAAATTGCCGATGGGCGTCGCGACGACGTACAAGGTCGCCGGTTGCAGCGCCACCGGTTAGGCCTTGTCCTGGGCGTGTAGCAGCACGGCGCCGACGAAGCCGCGGAACAACGGGTGCGGCGCCAGCGGCCGGCTCTTGTATTCGGGGTGGAATTGGCATGCGAGGAACCACGGGTGATCGGGGATTTCGCACATCTCGACGAGCGAGCCGTCGGGCGAAAGCCCTGACAACGAAAGGCCTTTTTCAGCCAGCCGGTCGCGATAGGCGTTGTTCACCTCAAAGCGATGGCGGTGCCGCTCGCTGATCGTCGTGGTGCCATACACGCGCTCCGCCAGCGAGCCCTTGGCCAGCTTGCACGGGTACGCGCCCAGCCGCATGGTCGCGCCTTTGTTGGTGATTTCGCGCTGGTGCGCCATCAAGTCGACGACCGGGTGCGGGCCGTCCTTGTCGAACTCGGTCGAGTGCGCGCCGGTCAAGCCCACGACGTGGCGGGCGAATTCGATGACGGCGATCTGCATGCCGAGGCAGATGCCAAAATACGGCACCTTGTGCGTGCGCGCGTACTCGGCGGCGCGGATCTTGCCCTCGACGCCGCGCCGGCCAAAGCCGCCAGGCACGAGGATGCCGTCGACGTCGCCCAAAATCGTCGACAAATCATCAGCAGTTTCAAGATCTTCCGCGTCGATGTAGGTCAGCTGCACTTTCGCGTCGTTGGCCACGCCGCCGTGCATCAGCGCCTCGTTCAGCGACTTGTAGCTCTCCTGCAATTCCACGTACTTGCCGACGATGCCGATCTTCGCGACGTGGCTGGCGGAGCGCGCCGTCTCGCCGAACTTTTGCCACGACGACAGGTCCGGGTCACGCGTCCAAATCCCCAGCATTTCGCATACTTGCGCGTCAAAACCCTGCTGGTTGAGCTTGAGCGGCAGATCGTAAATCGACGCCACGTCCGGCGCGAGGATGACGGCGTCGCGCACAACATTGCAGAACAACGAGATCTTCGCTTTCAGCGCGTCGTCCAGCTCGTGATCGCTGCGGCAGACAATCATGTCCGGTTGGATGCCGATCTCGCGCAGCTCCTTGACCGAGTGCTGCGTCGGCTTGGTCTTGACCTCGCCGGCGGCCTTGATGTACGGCACCAAAGTCACGTGGATATTCGCGGCGTTGCGCGCGCCGACCTCGAGCCGCATCTGGCGGATGGCCTCCAAAAACGGCAGCGACTCGATGTCGCCGACCGTGCCGCCGATCTCGATGATCGCGACGTCGACGCCTTCCGCGGCGATCTTGATCTTGCGCTTGATCTCGTCGGTGATGTGCGGGATGACCTGGACGGTGCCGCCGAGGTACTCGCCGCGCCGCTCGCGCTGGATGACGTTGTCGTAGACTTGGCCTGTCGTGAAATTATTGGCCTTTTTCATCGTCGCGCTGGTGAAGCGCTCGTAGTGCCCGAGGTCGAGGTCGGTCTCGGCGCCGTCGTCGGTGACGAAGACCTCGCCGTGCTGGTACGGGCTCATCGTGCCCGGGTCGACGTTGATGTACGGGTCCAGCTTGACGTTGGTGACCTTCAAACCGCGGCTCTCCAGCAGCGCGCCGAGGCTGGCGGCGGTCAGGCCCTTGCCGATGGACGACACGACGCCGCCGGTGATGAAGATGAACTTGGTGGGTTTGGGCTGGACGGCCATGACGATCCCCTTGCCCGCCAGCTACAGACAAAAAGCGCCTGAACAGTGCGAGATTGCTTGACTTTTCTGGGAAGTTCCGAGTCGAGCGCGCGCGCACCTGTCGCTGTCATGTAGGCAGGTGCGGCGAGCGCCAATCAGAGCCCGGGCGCAAAGGCTAAGCGACCGGGGGCGATCCCGTCAAGGTGAACAGGTGACGATTGGGTCACGAGGTCAGCGCGAGACGTAGACAAGCAGGGCGCGGTGGTACGTGTTGTTGGGCGGAGAACTGTTGTCCCACAGCGCCAAACCAAAGCAATTCGCCGCCTCCCAGGGCGATCCCGGGTTGTTGACGATCAGGGACCAATTGGTCTCGTCAAAGCCGTACTTTTCGCCGATCCACGAGTACGTGTAGTCGAGCGCGTAGCTGTTGGTGTCGCCCGGCGCGGTAAAGACGGTGAGCAAGTTCGATTGCAGGATGCTCGCCGAGTCTGCGGGCGCAAAGTTGTTTGTGTTCATGATGGCGCCGTACTTGACGCCGTATTGCAACGACCCAGGCAAAAACACGTTGCTGGACAGGTCGATGGACCGCAGCACCGGCCATGGCGCACCGAGGGCGCCGGCATTGGGCTTCTGGCCGCAGGCGATGCGGACATGCTTCCACTGCTTGTCGGCGCAGTAGCTGCCCCAGCCGCTGTCGGGGATGTCGTTGACGTACGGCAGGTCTTCATAGCCGGCGCACTGGAACCAGCCCTCAGCCGAGTAGTCGGGACCAATCTGGCCGGTCGCGGAGACATTGGGGAAGTACCAGTTGCAGTTCTCGTCGGTGTTGCCGTTGCAGTTGTTGTCGATGGCGTCAAAGCAGACTTCCGGCGTGCCGGGGTTGATCAGCGCGCCACCGGATTTGGCGTCGTCGTTGCAGTCGTTGCCGCCGGACGGGCAGACGGTGGGTTTGCCGATGACGATCATCGCGGCGTTGCAGTAGCCGTCGTTGTCGCCGTCGCAGCCTTCGTCGATCTTGGAGTTGCAGTTGTTGTCCTGGTTGTCGCACCACTCGGCGTTGCCGGGAAAGTTGGCGGCGTTGGTGTCGTCGCAGTCGTTGACGTGCGTGATCGTCTGGCCGGTGATCGGGTCCAGGGTCGAGCAGACTTTGGGGGCGCCGAAGACCTGCACGTTCTTGGCGCAGAAGCCGTCGCCGTCCTTGTCGCAGGCCTCGTCGGTGGCGCCGTCGCAGTTGTTGTCCATGTTGTCGCACCATTCAGCGGCGCTGTAGAAGACGTTCCAGCCTTGGTACTGCTGCGTTGTGCACGTGGCCCAGACCCCGGCCTTGCACATCGCTGCGAACTTCTTGGAGCCAGCGCAGACGCCCTTTTGGCTCTCGCAGGGCTGCGGGTCGTCGTTGATGATGTCGCCGTCATCGGCGTCGGTCTTGCCGTCGCAGTCGTTGTCGACGTTGTCGCACAGCTCCTTGGCGCCGGGGTGCACGTCCGGGTTCGTGTCATCGCAGTCGCCGGGACCCATGCCGCACGCGTACGGGTGGCCGATGGCGCCCATGTTGGCGTCGCAAAAGCCGTCGCCGTCGTCGTCGCAGCCCTCATCGGTGGCGCCGTTGCAGTCGTTGTCCAGGTTGTCGCAGATCTCGGCCTGCGGCGGTCCGGGCTGGATGCTGCAGGTGCTGCTCGAGCCGTCGGCCTTGCACACCTTGGTGCCCTTGACGGCGCACTGGCCTTTGCCGCCGGCGCAGACAAGGCCGAGATCCGGCCACATTTCGTCGGTCGCGCCGTTGCAGTCGTCGTCGATGCCGTTGCACTTTTCGTTGGCGTACGGGTGGATGTTCAGGTCGTTGTCGTTGCAGTCGTCGCCGCCGGCCGGGCAGACCTTGGGGCCACCGAACGTGGTCATGCTGGCGTCGCAATAGCCGTCCTTGTCCTTGTCGCAGCCTTCGTCGATGACGCCGTTGCAGTTCTCGTCCAGGTCGTCGCACAGCTCCGGCGCGCCGGGGCGCGTCTTGCTGTTGTTGTCGTCACAGTCGCCGCCGCCCTTGGGGCAGGACAGCGGGAAACCGAGCGTCGAGAAGTTCGAGTCGCAATAGCCGTCCTTGTCGTCGTCACAGCCCTCGTCGATGATGCCGTTGCAGTTGTTGTCCTTGTCGTCGCAAATTTCCGTGCTGCTGTAGTTGCTGTCGTATTTCTTGTAGTCGGTCGGGCTGCATTCCTGCCACACACCGCCGGAGCACAGCGAAATCGCCTTCATCGAGCCGCCGCACACGCCCAGCTGGTTGGCGCAGGACTGCGGGTCGGTCAGCGGCAAGCCAGGGTCGAGCGCGTCGGCAAAGCCATTGCAATCATTGTCCAATCCGTCGCAGATCTCGGGCGCCTTGGGATGGATCGCCGGGTTCGTGTCGTCGCAATCGTTGCCGCCTTTCTTGCAGGTGATCGTGCCGGGGTCGTAGCCCATCGCCGCGTCGCAGTAGCCGTCGCCGTCGTCGTCGCAGCCTTCGTCGGTCTTGCCGTTGCAGTCGTTGTCCAAGCCGTCGCAGGACTCCGGCTGCGGCGCCTGGCCCACGCAGGTCTCGATGCCGCCTGCGCAAAAAGGCTTGCCCGGGCACTTCAGCTGGCCGTTGTTGCTGAGCACAAAGCACGTCGCGCCGGCCGTGGGCTCGTCCGTCAAACCGTTGCAGTTGTCGTCAATGTTGTTGCACGTCTCCGGCGCCGGCGTCTGCGCATCGCATAGCGTCAGCTGGCCGGCGTCGCAGTGGCGCTTGCCCTTGCAGCTGTCCTTGCCGACGGTGCTGGCGCAGACGGTCTCGTCGCCCTCGGCCTCGTAGCGCTTGGTGCAGTTCAGGTCCAGCTTGTCCTTGCCGGTCACGCACTGGTTGACGAGCTTGCCGTCGGAAAGCCGCTTGATCGGCTGGCACGTGAAGTTGGTCGGGCAGCTGCCGCCGCCGTCGCAGGCGCCGCCGCAGAACGCGCCGAGATCGCCGTAGCTGACGCAGTAGTCGCCGCCGCCGCCGGTGGCGAGTCCGACGTCGGTGCGGCAGTCGTTGTCGCCGGTGCAGGGCTTGCCGAGGTTCGGCGACGCTGGCACGCAGCCAAACAACGAGTCGGGGCTGGACGCGACCTGGCGGCATTTCCAGCCCGCCGGGCACGTCGCGTCCTCGCCGCCGCAGTTTTTGGTGCAGACCGAGCTGTCCGGCGTCGCAACGCAAAACGGGAAATTGCAAGAGGAATCGCTGCTGCACGGCGAGCCGCAGTCGCCCGGCTGGTAGCCGACGGCCTTGGGCGTGCACATGTTCGGGTCGATCTGCACGTCGGGCGCTGGCACGTCGGGGACGTCGGCAACGTCGACTTCAAAGCTGGCGAGAATATCCGGGCCGCTGTCCCCGCCGCCGTCGGCGCCGCTGTCGACGACCACGTCCTTGATCGGCTTGCCGGTATCCTCTCCGGTGTCGTCAATCACCACGTTGGACGCGTCGCTGCCGCCTGCCGCGGAGCCGCAGCTCACTGCGCCAAAGGCCACCGCGAGGCGACAAGTCCACCGCAGCATGACTCGGTTGTGTGTGCTCACCCGCATCGCGTCCCCACTTTTTGCCCCGCGATGTCACCGGTTGGGTGGCAACGCTCCGCCTTGAGCTTATCGGTAAGGCCGTGGCTTCTCAAGTCACCAATCCGCGCCGACCCTCGACGGCAGCAAAATCGCGCGCAACAGCGGCCGCGTGGCCATCTGACCCGACAATCCAGCAAGTTGCCGCTTCCGCCGGCGGCGGATGCCAGCCAAGACCTGACGCTGCGCAGCTCCTTGAACGCCCAAGCGACGTCACCTGCCCCGCAGCGCCGGAACCCCGGGCTGCGGCGGCACGCTGGCGCGGCCATCCAGGATCCACGGGTTGTGGCCGACGAGGCTGTACGCCAGCGGCTGCGCACACACATCCACCGCGTGGATGACCGGGTGAAATTCGGCCTCGCCCGCGCGCCGCGTCTGCAGGTGCAGGTCCAGCGGGCGCAAGCGCCCGGGGTTGTGCGCGCAGATGCCGCGCGCCGCGCTGGCGTACACGAGCGGATCGCACTGGATCCGGTTGCTCAGGAACGCGACGCGCAGCGGCAGCGCCGGACCCGGCTGGCCATCCGCCGCGTGCGGCGTCAGCCACGCCTGGCACTCCAGCGGCGCGTCGAACATGTGCAGCGCCCACAGCCGGCCCTCGCCGGTCAGCAGCACGTCGCCCGGCAACAGCAGCGGCACGAGCTGCAGGCCCGAAAACACCGTCACCGTCAGCACCGCCGGCCAGCGCGGCGCCACAAGCGGCGGCGGCGGGATCGCGCGCGCCAGCGGCAGGAACGCCAGCAACAGCACCATCAGCGCCGGGTAGAAAAAGTGCACGACCGGCACCGAGATCGCGTGGAACAGCAGCAGCTGCGCCAGGGTCACGCCGAACAGCCAGCGGTTGCGCGCCAGCAGGCCAAAGATCAGCACGAGCTCCAGCACCACCACGTACGCGCACGCTGGAGCCAGCAGCGCCGACGGCAGCGGCAGTCGGCCGTAGAGCGCGCTGCCGTTCAGCCATTCCGGCGTCAGCTTGAGCACGCCCGCCCAGAAGTAGATCGCCACCAGCAGCCACGGGATCACCCGCCGTTTGTGCGGCACGAGCAGGAACGCGGCGACGAGCCACGCCGTCATCGAGTGCTGATTCAGCCGCAGGCGGAAATCCAGCGCTACGATCGACAACTTGACGATCGCCAAGGCCGCCAGCGACAGCCAGGCGAGCGTTGTGCGCGCGGCGAGGAAAAGCCCCGCCGTGACAAGGGAAAATACGCCGAAGGCCGCGAGCACCGCCTGCACCACGGCCGGCGTGAAGACGTGGAACTCGGCGCAGGTTGGAAAAAACGGCCAGCAAATCGCCGGCCAGTTCTCCGGCGCGAGGATCGCCGCCAGCGGCTGTGACACCGCCCAGTGCAGCGCCGCCAAGCCGTGGGCCAGCGCCAACAGCGCGCCCAGATAGCGCAAAGCGCGGTCGTTGTGGATTTCAGCGATCATCAGACCGCGACGGCAAAATCCCGCAACGCCGCGTTCAAGCTCGTCTTTTTGTCGGTCGATTCTTTGCGCTCGCCGATGATCAGCGCGCACGGCACGCCGAATTCGCCGGCCGGGAAGGACTTGATGCGCGTGCCGGGGATGACGACGGAGCGCGCCGGGACGCGGCCGCGCAGCTCAACCGGCGTCGCGCCGGTGACGTCGATGATCACGGTCGAGCTGGTCAGGACCACGCCGGCGCCGATGACCGCCTCTTTTTCGATGTGCACACCCTCGACGACAATCGCGCGCGAGCCGATGAAGCAGCCGTCTTCGATGATGACCGGACGCGCGCTGGGCGGCTCCAGGACGCCGCCGATGCCGACGCCGCCGGCCAGGTGCACGTCGCGGCCGATCTGCGCGCAGGAACCGACGGTGGCCCATGTGTCGACCATCGTGCCGCTGCCGACGCGCGCGCCGATGTTGACGTAGCTGGGCATCATGATCGCGCCGGGCTCGAGGAAGCTGCCGTAGCGCGCCACGCCGGGCGGCACCACGCGGACTTTTTGCCCGGCGAGGTTGTGCTTGAGCGGGATCTTGTCGTGAAACTCAAACGGGCCGATCTCGATGACCGACATGGACGCCAGGCTGAAATACAGCAGGATCGCTTCCTTGACCCACGCGTGGACGACCCAGCCGTCGGCGGTCGGCTCGGCAACGCGCAGCTCACCGCGGTCGAGCGCGGCGATCGTGTCGAGCACGGCCTCGGCGTAGCGCCGCTCCGTCAACAGGGCGCGATCGGCGTAGGCAGCAGAGACAAGTTCAGCAAATTGCATGACTTACGGCGCAGCTGGCGAAGGCGCGGCCGACGGCGCGGCGGGCGCAGCAGCGGGGGCAGCAGCCTGACCCGGCTGGGCCGGCGGGGCCTTGTCGTCCGTCTCCGGCTTGGCCTGCGTGGCCGGCGCGCTCGGCGGCACGATCGGCGCCACATCTTCCACCGCCGAGTGATCGGCATTGTGGCGCGACAGCACGATCGACAGCACCATGAACAGCACCGCGGCGCCCGTCGTCACGCGCTTGAACACGCTGGACGCGCCGCGACCAGCCGTGCCCGTTCCGCCACCACCGCCCAGACCCGAGCCGCCGCGGCCCAGCTGGCCGGGCTGGATCAGCACCACGACGATGAGGAACAGGCAGACGATGATGTAGATGGTCACTGCGAGATAATAAAGCACGGAAACTCCTCAAGATTCTCGAACTGCGGCGCAAAACGCCAGGTCAGGATGGGGCGCGGCCGGCGCGGACGATCGCGGCAAATTCGTCTGCCGTCAAGCTCGCTCCACCGACCAGCATGCCATCAATATCGGATTGTGCGAACAATCCCGCGGCGTTAGACCCCTTGACGCTGCCGCCGTATTGGATGCGGCACTGGGCGGCAAAATCCGCGGAAAACCGCGTCGCCAGCCACGCGCGGATGTGCGCGTGCACCTCCTGCGCCTGCTCGGGCGAGGCGGTCAGCCCGGTGCCGATCGCCCACACCGGCTCGTAGGCGATGATCAAGGTCGCCAGCGCGTCGGCCAGCAGGCCGTCCAGCGCGACCGTCAGCTGGCGATCGACAACCGCGAACGTCGTGCCATTTTGCCGCTCCGCCAGCTGCTCGCCGATGCACAGCACCGGCTTCAAGCCCGCCGCCAGCGCCGCCCGCAGCTTTTTGGCAACGATTTCATCGGTATCGCCAAAGACGTTGCGCCGCTCCGAGTGGCCAACCAGCACGTGCGTCGCGCCGGTGGAGGCGATCATCGCCGCCGAGACCGCGCCGGTGAAAGCGCCCTTGGCCTCGAAGTGCAGGTCCTGCGCGCCGACGCCGACGTGGCTGCCGGCGACCTTGTCCGCCACCGCCGCGAGGAACGGGAATGGCGGAAACAACAGCACATCGCCCAGCCGCTGCGAACCGAGGCGATGGCGGACCTCCTGCGCCAAGGCGATCGCCTCGGACAGCGTCGTGTGCATCTTCCAATTGCCGCCGGTGACTGGGGTCCGCGCCATCGTCTACCTCCGCCCGCCGCGCAAGGCCGCGATGCCGGGCATCGGCTTGCCGCTGATGAATTCGAGCGAAGCGCCGCCGCCGGTCGAGACGTGCGAAATCAGCGGCGTCACGCCAGCTTTTTTCACCGCCGCCACGGAGTCGCCGCCGCCGACCACCGAGATCGCCGCTGTCTGTGCCACCGCTTTGGCGATGGCCATCGTGCCCGCGGCAAACGCGTCCATCTCAAAAATGCCCATCGGCCCATTCCACAGAATCGTCCGCGGCGCGCCTTTGGGGTGATTGCCGGCCAGCAGGTCACAGAACGCCTGGATGGTCGCCGGGCCGATGTCCACCGCGATGTCGTCCTCGGCAAAATGGCCGTTGTCGACGATGCGCGACGGCGCGTCCGCCTTCACTTCCTTGACGACGACGTGGTCCTGCGGCAGCAGCACCGTCACGCCGCGCTCTTCGCAGCGCTGCAGCAGGTGCTTGGCCAGCTGCACGTGGTCGCGCTCGACCAGGCTCTTGCCCATGTCGTGGCCCTGCGCCGTCAGGAACGTGTAGGCCATCGCGCCGCCGATCACCAACACGTCGACGATCTGCACAAGCGACTCGATGACTTCAATCTTATCGCTGACTTTGGCGCCGCCCAAGATCGCCACGTACGGCGACTCCGGGCTCTGCGTCAGCTTGGACAGGTACTCAATCTCGCGCTCCAGCAGCAGCCCCGCGGCGCGCGCCGGCATCAGCCGCGGCAGCGCCGAGACACTCGCATGGGCGCGGTGCACGCAGCCAAACGCGTCGTCGACGTACACGTCGCACAAGTCCGCGAGCTTACGGGCAAAATCCTCGCTGTTTTCCTCTTCCTCCGGGTGAAACCGCAGGTTTTCCAGCAGCACGATCTGTCCCGGCCGCTGGTTGGCAATCAGGTGGATCGCCGCGTCGCCGATGCAGTCGTCCGGCAGCAACACGTCACAAGCCAGCAATTCCGCGAGCTTGCGCGCGACAGGCTCCAGCGAGTACTTCGGGTTCTTCTTGCCCTTGGGCCGGCCGAGGTGCGAGCAGAGGATGACGCGCGCGTCAGCCTTGCGGGCAAACTCGATGGTCGGGATCGCGCCGCGGATGCGCGAGTCGTCGGTGATCACGTCGCCGTCCAGCGGCACGTTGAAATCGCAGCGGATCAGCACGCGCTTTTGCGCCAGCAGGCCATCGCGCGGCGGCTGGTCGCGGCCCTGTTCGCGGCCGCCGCCCGGGTCGCGGTTCAAGTCGCGAATCGACAGGATGCCCAGATTGCGGAGCATGACCCCGGGCTCCGCGGCGTTTTTCGTCGTATCCATGAGGGCCTCCGCTCGGGCTGCCAAACAGCCTGAGTCCAATGCGCGCACCCGCCGGCCGGCCCGCACCCCGCGCCGCGCGCAGCAGCACGGGCCGGCAGCGGCGCGATTACAGCGCGGTCAGAATGTGATTCGCCAGCGCATACAAGCGGTTGGTGTAACCCCACTCGTTGTCGTACCAGGCCACGACCTTGACGAGGTTGCCGCCCTGCACGTGCGTCAGGCTCGGATCGAACACCGAGCCGGTGGCCTCGCCGATCAGATCGCTCGACACGACAAGGTCGTCCTCGACGCGGAACGTGCCCGCCGGGTACTTGGCCGCAGCCGCCCGCAGCGTGTCGTTGACTTCCTGCGTCGTCGTGGCTTTTTCAACCGTCACGACGAGGTCGACGAGCGACACGTCCGGAACCGGCACGCGCAGCGCGACGCCGTGCAGCTTGCCCGACAGCGCCGGCACCACAAGCCCGATCGCCTTGGCCGCGCCCGTGCCGGTCGGCACGATGTTCTGGCTGGACGTGCGGCCACGGCGCGGCTCTTTCTTGTGCGGCAGGTCGA
>CAIPXZ010000272.1 GCA_903869075.1 uncultured Myxococcales bacterium
GGTAATCGCGATGCTCGCCGGGCTCTGCTCCACGGCGCGCGTCAGCTTGCGGTTCTGCAGTTCCGCGGCGTTGCGCGCCTGGCGATCGCGCAGCGAACGCAGGCCAAACGCCAGGCTGTCCGTCAGGTTCAGCAGCAGCGCGATCTCCTCGTCGCCAAACGCGTCCGGCTCCGGCGCGTAGACCGTCAGGCAGCAAAACGCCACGCCTTGCGCGTCCAGCAAGGGGATCGCCATCACCGACCAAAATCCGTGACGCAACGCCGACTCACGCCACGGCGCCAGCGACGGATCGGTGTCCAGGTGCCGCACCACTGTCTGCCGCCGCTCGCGGATCGCCGTGCCCGTTGGCCCGCGGCCGCGCTCGGTCTCCGCCCAGGTCAGCCGCAATTCCTCCACGTATTCAGTCGCTTCGCCAGCATAGACGAGAACCTTCACCGACTTTTCAGCGTCCCGCTGCGGCTCGGACAGCAGCGCCAGGCGAAAACCGCGGGCGTGCACAAGGATGTCGCAGACCGCGCGCATCAGCTCCAGTTCGTCCGTCCCGTACAAAATCGCGCGGTTGGCGCTGGCCAGCATCTGCTGGTCACGGCTGACGCGCCGCAGCGATGCCTCCGCCGCGCGCGCCGCCAGCATGTCCGCCACGCGGCTGGCCACGGCCGCCAGCAAATCGCATTCCTCGACGAGGAACGTGCCCTCGGCCTCCGCCGCGTGCGGGTGCAGGTAGGCGATCGTCACATCGCCCGTGGTGCCTGGCGCGGCAAAGCTGACCGTGTGCAGCCACGGCGTCTCGGCAAAATCGGGCGCGGCAAAGACCGCATCGCCCATGCGAATGCGCGCCCGCGCGTCGGTCTCGTGGGTCCAGCCTTCCGGCAGACTGACGACGACGTTCTGCAGCACCTGCGCCAGCGGCACCTCACCGCGCTCGGTCTCGCGGAACACCCGGTGCAGACACCGCATTTCTTTGACGCGCTGGCGCAGCGCCGTGCGCATCTCGACGTCATCCGAGATATCCCGCACCAGCCCGACGGCCTGCGCCGCCGTGTCGCCCTGCGCCGGCAGCACCAGCGCGCGGGTCCGCACATGCCGCACGTGCCCGGTGGACGTGCAGATGCGGTGCTGGATATCGACCTCCGCGCCCGTGCCGAGGCTGTCGAGAAAGACGCGCCGCACCCAGCCGCGGTCCTCAGCGTGGACGTGGCGCAGCAGCGTGCCCAGCCGGCCGTCAAAGTCCGCCGCGGTCCGCTCGCCGATGCGCAAAAGCTCGCGGGATACCTCGACTCGCTGGGTCGCGAAGTCCACGCGCCACGATCCGGCATGGCCGATCGCCTCGGCGCGCGCCAGCATCGACTCCTCCGCGGCGCCCATGCCGTGCTGCTGCCACGCCGCCAGCGCCACCGACGCGCGGTCGACCGCCACCTCCAGCGCCGCCAGCTCGCCCAGCCCCGCGCTCGGCTTGGCCGCCACCTCCGGCTCGCCCGCCAGCCGTTCTAAGGTCGCCGTCGCGTGCGCCAGCGGCTGCAGCACCGAACGATCGGCGACGCGCCACAACAACAGGCCCGCCAAGAGCAGCAGCGCCAACAGCGCGACGTCGACCGGCCGCACGCCGTCATCCAGCATCCGCAGCCCCAGCGCGACGGCCAGCAGCAGCCCCAGCGCTGCGAGGAACAGCGCCAGGCGCCCGCGGAGGCTGTGCAAAGTCGGCGCAGCCATCGGCGGCTAGACCTCGCCCGTCAGGTGAACTGGCCGCATGCTCGCGGACTTGCGGTGCAGCGCGTCGTCGGTGTCCAGATAGCGCGCGGCGATCGCCAGGAATTCGTCGTGGGCGCGGGCGAAGGCCAGCACGACGTCGGGGTCAAACTGCGTGCCGGCACCGGCGAGGATCGCCGCCACCGCCGCATCCGCCGGCAGCGCCGGCTTGTACACGCGGCGGGTGATCAGCGCGTCGAACACGTCCGCCACCGCCATCAGCCGCGCGCTGATCGGGATCGCCCCGCCCGCGAGGCCATCGGGATAGCCGCTGCCGTCCCACTTTTCGTGGTGCCAGTTGGCGATCTCCTTGGCGAGGTCAAAAAACGCCACCCGCCGCTCCATACCGGCCTCCGCGTGCTCGATCGCGTCGCGGCCCATGCGCGGATGCAGGCGCATGATGTCCCACTCCTGCGGCGTCAGCGGCCCTTGTTTCAGCAGGATGCTGTCCGGAATGCCAACCTTGCCAATGTCGTGCAGCGGCGCGGACTTGACCAGCGAATCGATGTACTGGCTCGTCAGCGTCCCGGCAAATTCCGGGTGGTCGCGCAGCTGCTCCGCGAGCGCGCGCACGTACGCCTGCGTGCGCAGCAGGTGGTTGCCCGTCTCCGGATCGCGCACTTCCGCCAGACTGGCCAGCGCGCGGATGCTCACGTCCTGAATCACAAGGTTGTCGGCCATCCGCCGCGCCACCTCGGCCTCCAGCAGCCGCGTTTGGTCCTGCAGCAGGTCGCGCGCGTGCTTGAGCTCCAGGTGCGTGCGAACGCGCGCCAGCACGATCTGCGGCTGGATCGGCCGGGTGATGTAGTCCACCGCGCCCAGCTGCAGGCCGTGCTCCTCGCTGGCCGAGCTCTCCATGGACGTCACGAAAATCACTGGGATCGGCTGCGTCAGCGGGTTCTCCGCCAGCCGCTCCAGCACCGCAAAGCCGTCGAGATCCGGCATCACGATGTCCAGCAGAATCAGCGACGGCAGCGGCACGCGCTGCGCTGCGGCGAGCGCGCGGACGCCAGAGTTGGCGACGCGCACATGGTAGTAGGGCGAGAGCAAGTCCCCGAGAATCGACAGGTTTTCCGGCGTGTCATCGACGATCAAGATCGTCTGGCCCGGCGGAGTGGGCTTGCGCCCGAAGCGGCTGCTCACGCCGGCCCCGGCGACGGCAACTGCGCGATGACGCGAAAAGTCGTCAGCGGCCGCGCGATGCCTTTGACCCACGCCGGCGGCTGCGGCTCGCAGGTGAAGTGGCGATGGACGAGCTGCCAGGTCTCCTCGGCGATCAGCACGGTGTCCGGCTCCGCCCTGCCCTCTAGCCGCGACGCCAGGTTCACTGTCGTGCCCAGCACCGTGTAGGTCAGTTGCCGCGCGCTGCCAAAATTGCCGACGGTACACGGCCCTGAGGCGATGCCGATGCGCACCTGCAACGGCACGCCGCCGCTCATGGCACGCCAGCCATCTTGCAACTCCTCGATTCGCTTGTGCATTTCCAGCGCTGTCTGCACACACGCCACGGCGTCGTTCTCCACGCCATGCGACTGCGGATCGCCAAAAAACACCATGCACGCGTCGCCGATGAACTTGTCCAACGTGCCCTGGTGGCGGGCGACGACCTCGCTCATGGCGTCAAAATAGCCGTTGAGCAGCTCGGTCATCGCGCCGGGCTGCATCCGCTCCGTCTGCTCGGTGAAGCCGACGATGTCGGAAAACAGCACGCTGATCGGCCGCCGGCGGCTGGCGATCGCGTTTGTGACGTCGCCGCGGCGGATGCCGCTGACGACTTGTTCGGAAATGTACGACTGGTAATGGCGACCGAGGCGCTCCAGCGACTGCCGCGCGCGCTTGAGCTCCAGGTGCAGGCGCACGCGCTGCTGCACGACGGCGGGGCTGATCGGCTTGGTGATGTAGTCCACCGCCCCGACCTGCAAGCCGTGCGCCTCGTCCTGCGATTCCGACATTGCCGTCACAAAAATCACAGGAATATCGCGGGTTCGCGGGTCGTCCTTGAGGCGGCGGCAGACTTCGATGCCATCCATCACCGGCATCATCACGTCCAGCAGCACCAGATCCGGCAGCGGGTCCGCTTCGCAGATGCGCAGCGCCTTGGCGCCGGACGTCGCGACTTTGATGTGGTGTTGGCCGCCCAAAACGCCAGCGAGCACCGTGAGGTTTTCCGGCGCGTCATCAACAATCAGAATCGTCGCCTGGGGCACGTTGCTAGCCATGGACCTCCCGTCCAATGGACTGTCCACAGACTAGCACCGCGCAACCGCGCCGTCGACTCATTTCAAGCCACTGTTTTCACTCGGTTTCTCTTGTCAAATCGGCTATTTCTTGCCGATCGACAGCGTGCTTGTGGCGATGTGAGCGAAGAAATCGTTGCCCTTGTCATCGACGACGATGAACGCCGGGAAGTCCGCGACCTCGATTTTCCACACGGCCTCCATGCCAAGCTCTGCATATTCAAGCACTTCCACCTTGCGGATGCAGTCTTTGGCCAGCCGCGCCGCGGGGCCGCCGATCGAGCCGAGGTAGAAGCCGCCGTGCGCCTTGCAAGCGTCCGTGACCGCTTTGGACCGGTTGCCCTTGGCGAGCATGAC